>JADLCS010000033.1 GCA_020847075.1 Gammaproteobacteria bacterium | reverse complement strand
AGCTGTTCGATGCTGGGGGTGTTCTGCGGGAACGTCATGGGGGTCTCCGTGTTGGGGGATAGGGTCAGGCGGCCTCGAGAAGGCGCATGGAAAAGGCGTTGCCGGCCTGTCGCGGCCTGGCCCGGGCGATGGCGATGTAGGCGAACTGGTCGGGGCCGATCCGGGCCTGCACGAGGTGAACAAGGCCCTGCTCAGCGGCGCAGAGCGCGGCCGATGCCACCAGGCGCAAGGTGCGCTGCTGTTCAGCAGGCAGCTTCGAGATCACGGAGGTCGCGTCGACCGCGAGAAAGCCGCGATGGTAGACCAGCGTCTCGCCGGGCGCGGCCTGCGCGATCCAGGCCGAAAGCCCGACCTCGTCGAGCGCTGGTCCGGCCGCGCCGAAGATCGACACGACGCCTGTGGCACGGAGGATGGAATGCCGGGCCATCATGCCGCGCCCCGATCTGCGGTGCTGCGCCGCTGGCGGGCCTGCTCATAGGCCAGCACATCCTCGAGCCGGTAGACCACACGGCCGCCGATCTTCAGGAAGGCCGGGCCCTCGCCGGTCCAGCGCCAGCGTTCAAGGGTGCGCGCCGAAATACTCCAGCGTGCGGCAAGTTCGGTCTGGTTCAGGCAGGTTCTGGTCTGCATCGTCCTCTCCCGGTGTGTCGTTGGGAGGAAGATGCACGGCGCGACGCGGGGATGTCGTCAGGATCAGAGTGGGATACGGCGGGGGATCAGCCGGACCGTTTCAATCATGGGGTGAATCATGGATCGGTGGGATCGCCATCCCCCTCCATCCCCCGGCGCATCCATCAGTGGGGATCCGGTAGCGGCTACGGAGCGTCCGACTCAGACGCCTGCGAGGCGATAGGCACCGCGGCCGTTCGACTCGATGAGTAGCGGCCAGTCCTTCTTGGACTTGAAGACGTCGGCCATCTTGAGGCTGCGCGACCCGGCTTGTGAGAGCACTGCCTTCCCGCTTTGCCACTGATCGCCCCGCTGGGCCGCCGCATGCAGGATTCGCACGACTTGCGCCTGGATCGGACCGAGCCGGAATTCGTGGCCATGACAGCGAACGACCTGGTAATCCGCAGAGGCGTGAAACCCGCCCGCAGGCATCTTCCCAGATGCCCCACCAAAGCCCCGCACTGCTTCGAAACGGTCGCGTTCTTCGCGCCTTAGCACCAGATCCGATTTGCGGATCGTCAAGCTCTCGCGTGAACCCCAGAAGCAGGCATAGTCCGCCCGGGTGGTCCGGAACCAGGTGACGGTAACCTCGCCCTTACGAAAAAGCTGGAAAACGTCCTGAACCTGAAGGTCCAGAAGCCCATTGAACGAGGACCTTTCGGTGGGGATCGAGTAGCAGCGGCCATCGTCGGTTTCCTCGTAGTCACCGAACTCGATGGGCAGATTGAGGATGCGGACGGACAGCCGCAGTTGGTCGTTCTCGGCGAGATAGACGAGATCAACCTCGGGGATCGACCAGCGGGCAAGGACTTCCGGCAGGGTGAAATACGCCTTCTCGATCTCCATCCGTGCCCCCGATTCCAATGCAATCTGTTTGGCTTTTGTTCTAGCCGCTTGACGATCCCAATTCAATCCTGTCATATCCCACTCTATCCACAGCCCCTTGGGGAAAAGATGACCGAACATCACACCCTCGCCGACCGTCTGCGAGCCCGCTCCGACCAACTCGGCCTGGCGCCGGCCCATGTCGCGGAGATGGCCAGGGTCAACCGCTCCTTCGTCTATGACATCCTGCGCGGACGCTCCTCGCGCCCAAGCATCGACCGGCTGGCCGATGTTGCCCGCGTGCTAAAGGTGGACCGCGAGTGGCTGATCCACGGCATTGGAGAGATCGAGGGCCCCTCCCCCTTCATCGAGAACCCAGAGGATACCTTCGTGGCGATCGCGCATGCCACGCCCCGCCCCGCTATGGGCGGCGGCTCAGTGGTGACAGAGGATGGCGACACGCCCGGCCGCGCCTACCACTTCCGCCAGTCGTGGATCCGCCACAAACTCAAGGCCAGCCCGTCACAGCTCCGGATCATGCATGTCGAAGGCGACAGCATGATCCCCACGCTGCAGGATGGGGATGCCGTGCTGGTCGACATGACCCGCCAGTTCCCCAGCCCCCCTGGCATCTTCGTCCTCGACGACGGGATGGGTCTGGTGGCCAAGCGCCTCGAGCACATCCCCAACAGCGACCCGCCAGCCGTCCGGGTGATCTCGGACAACACGCTCTACCCCGCCTACGAGCGCACGGCCGACGAGATCCGCATCATCGGCCGCATCCGCTGGTTCGCGCGGGAGATATGAGGATGGGTGATGCCGTTTCCGCCCGGAGCCAGAAAAGAAAAAGCGCCCGCGAGATCTCTCTCCGGGCGCACCTCTGCGATGATTGAAGCTTGCGTCAAGGGGGGCAGGTTTGTCAACGCATTTCCTCTATCCGTTGCATAGACTTAGGCGAACTTGGGACCAGTCCACGACAGCTGCAACACGACCCCCTAGCAGGCCGCTGAAATAGTCCTGCCTCGACCGAGGATTGAGAACATGATTCACCCTCGGCACGATGCTGGCGGGGGT
>JADLCS010000032.1 GCA_020847075.1 Gammaproteobacteria bacterium | reverse complement strand
CGAAGGACAAGGCCCCACCCCGCTGGCCCGCCACCCAGGTCGGACCACCGATCAAGGTACCCGTGTTGCCGTTGCCCGAGGCGTCCCCCGCTACGGTTCCGGAGGCCTCGTCGAAGGTCCAGTGGGCGACGAGCGCCGCCTGGGCATCAACGGAAAATGATGAGAAGAGAATGGCGCAAAGCGACAAAGACAGAACGACCGACATCTGTCTCCAGAATTTCATGGGCAACCTCCGCTGGCTTTTTCTTTCGTTCCCCCATGAGGGCATATCTTAAAAACATATCCGACTATTGCAAGCAATAATTCCTCTTATTCCTCTAAGAACAAAAGGTTTTAACGAATATTTCATGCACGGGAAAAGAATCTGCCGGGAATTTGGCAGATCGAGAGCGAGCATCACCACCCTTTAAAGACGCATGATCGCCGCAGAGGGATCCCTCTTTCCGACATGGCACGGGATCGGAAACGATCCCCTCATCCCTACGGCGTATCGGCGCCCGATCCGGATCCCGGGTCGGCGAACAACCCGTCGAGGTAATCCCTGAAACGCAGGCGATAGACTTCCTGGGCCAGCGCCGCGATATGCCCTCCCTCGGGTATGCGCCAAAAGGACTTGGGCTCCCGGGCGGCGGCATACAGTCTTTCCGCGTGCCGTATCGGGACGACCGGATCGTGCTCCCCGTGCAGGATCAGCACCGGGATGGGGCTGACCCGGCCGATGGCGTCCACGGGACTGTAGGCATCGCCGACCGTGAGCGACAACGGCCACTGCAGGGGCCACGTCAGCCAGAACTCCGCGAGCTTCTCCCGCGTGATGCCCCGGTAGCTGCTGAACGCGCTGTCGACGATCAGGGCCTTGATATGAGATCGGTACCGGGAATGCGCCACCGCGTACACGGCGAGGGCGCCGCCCAGGCTCTGCCCGAACACGGCCAGGCCGCGCGCCTGCACCTCGGGGCGCGCCACGAGCCAGCCGAGGGCCGTCTCGATATCGTGGAGCGACCCCGCGATGGACGCCGATCCCCCGGAGGCGCCGTAACCCCGATAGTCCAGCAGGAGCACGTTGTAATGTTCCGCCGGCAGCCAGTAGACGCTCGCGAGGTGCGTGCCGACATTGCCCGCGTTGCCGTGCAGGAACAGCACCGTCCCCCTGGGCTCGCCCCGCGCCGGGAGATACCAGGCGTGCAGGCGCACGCCGTCGGGCGCCACGAGGTGGACGTCCTCGTAGTCGAGGCCGGCGCGCGCGGGCGTCAGCGGCAGCGGGCGCTGGGGATGAAAGAACGCGCCGCTGCACCCCGTCAGCAAGACCAGGACCGCCAGCAGGCCGGCGATCGCGCGCATCAGAAATACCACTGCCAGACCAGCGTCGAGGCCGTCCAGTCCACGCCGCGTTCACGCCGGTCGCTCAGCGACAGGCGCAGGGCATGCCGGCGTCCGAAACTGAGGCTCTGCTCGAGCGTGATCTCGCGCTCGGCGTGAGTGTCGCCGGAATAATATCCCTGCCGGCGCGCGTACAGGTTCACCTTCCAGGCCTCGTGCGGCGTGACGAACAGGCCCACGGCGGGACCGATCGCGAGCCCATGGTCATGTTCGAGCCCGCCGCCGACGTCGAGCGTGCCTTCCACAAAGACGGAGAACACCGCGCGCGTCCAGTCGCCCCAGGCCAGTCCCGCGCCGCCGTTGGTGCGATACACCGGGGCGCGCGCATCCCCACCGGCAAGGGTCCGCGCGAACCCCGTATTGATCTTCCACGACACCGGCCGGATGAAGGCGTCGCGCGGCGTCAGGGACAGGATATCGATCAGGGTCAGGCGGTCCAGTTCCAGCCTCCCTTCGCCTTCGTAATGACGCAGGACCGTGTCCATGAAGTTGATCTGGGCGCCCGCGGTATACCCGCCGGCGGGATCGAGCAGGTCGTTGTACGCGGGGCGGAACGCCAGGGTCTGGAAATCCGTGGCGTGCGTCCGCCCGGCGCCCAGCGACAGACGACGCGTCCCGTGCCCCTGATCCGGCCGCACCCGCGGCATCGGCGGCGACTGTTCCTCATCGCCCATCGGCAGGCGACTGCGCGCGAGCAGCAGTTCGCGCGACCGGGCCGCGGCCTCGTCGCGCGGGTAATGCCCGGCGTCGGCCTCGTGACGCAACAGGGCATACGCGCCCTCCAGCAGGGCGGCGCGGCGCCCCTCCGGAGATTCCGCCAGTTCCGCGTCGGGGTCGCCGCCCTGCGCCAGCCGGCGCACCGACCGGCGCTCGTCCGGGCTCATGCGGGCCAGGCGATCCTTCAGTCGCGTGCTGTTCGCCGGGCGGTACACGACCCCGGCCAGCACCCCCGGCTGCTCCACCACCCGTCGCACGGTATCCACGGGGATGACCCAGCCCCGGAATGCGCCGGTCAGGTCCAGGCTCGGGCGCGCGACCTCGAACAGCGACAGCAGGTGATAGGCGCAGTTCTCGTCGAAAAAATAATAATCGAACCGGGTGGGCCCCAGCTCCCAGGCATGCATCAACAGGCGGTCGATCTCTTCCCGGGTGAAATTGAGGCGGTATTCCCAGATGTCGCGATTCTCCATATCGCTGTATTCCCTCACCTTGACGTAATAGGGCGAGAGGGAGAAGGTCCCGGGATAGGCGCCGACCAGGCTCTTGAGGATGAACAGCGTGCCGCCGTCGTCGCCGGGCTCCACCGCGTAGTTGATCGCGTAGGCCAGCAGGCGCGTGCGTTCGTCCTGATCGGCGCCGTCGACCCGCAGCAGGGTATGGCCGAACATGGACGAAGGATTGTTGATATAGGCGGAGGGAAACACCAGCGTCAGCGCGTCGGCGTTGAGCTCGTCGCGCCATTGCCGGAAACGCGGACAGGGTTGCGGCGGCAGGCGCCCGGGATCGATCTCCAGCGCGTCCCGCAGCCAGTGGTAACGCGCGATGAAACGGCACTGGGGGTGCTGCAGCGTATCGGTCTCGGCCACGGGCGGCGCGAAAAACGCGCCCAGGGTGGCGCGCAGTTCCGCCTCCGGGTCGGTCTTTCCGCCCGGCGCCAGATAGAAGGCGGGATCGTCCGCCTGACCGGTCACGCCGGGGAGGATCAGGTTGCTGCGGTAGTGTACAAGCGCGCGCCACTCGCGGCTCTGCGCGAGTCGCTCCTCGGTCGCCCGGCCGATCAACTGCTCGAGATAGGGATCGGAATCCGCCCGCGCGGCGGCGGGCAGCGCCTGACACAACAGCAGGAAGATGCAGTGCCCGGCCCCCGGCAAAAAACAGAACACCCGGCGCAACAGGCCGGGTGTTCCGGGTGGAGCCGACGGACTAGACGAGATGCGCGTACTTCGCCAGTTCACCGTTCTGCGCGAGGACCTGGTTCAGCGCGGCGATGACATCCTGGGTGTTGGCGCGATCGGAGGGAATGATCTCGGCGTAATTCGCCTTCGCCAGCTCGAAGAACGCGGCCTTGTCGCTGCCCTCCATGCCGATCAGGTTGGCGAGAGAATCCAGCGTCTCGCCCTGGCCGACCGCCATGTCGTAGGCCAGCTTGTCGAGATTCGTATCGATGAACATCGCGACCTTCACCGGCTGGGCGACCACGCCGTCGGTGGCGCAACCCAGGGTGCCGGACGAGATGCCGAAGGTCTGGTTGCCCAGGGTACCGTTGGTGGTCACCGCCAGCACCTGCGGACCCACGCCCGATTGGCCGTCGAAAATGATCGAGCCGACGCCGCACCCCACGTTGTTCGGCGCCGCCATGCTGACGCCCACCGGTAATACTGCAAGTAATGCTGCCATGGCAACCCTGTTCTTCATGATGCTTCCCCTTATCGGTTATTGTTGATCAAGGATGAAAACGCCTTCATCGCTCAATACATCAACTCAACGTTCAATGCCATCAAAACATCGCTTAACAGGCATACCCCCGCCCATACGGCAGGGATTAAGATATCACGGACACCCCACCGCGCAAACTGCCGAACCTCCCCCCTCCCCGCGGATCGAGAACGATGGAATTCCTATAGCTGTTCGAGCGCATCCTCGAGTCGCTGGACGGCCAGGATCTCGATGTCGGGCACGGCCGATCTGGCGGGCCTGTTCGCCTTGGGGATGATGGCGCGTTTGAAACCGTGCTGGGCGGCCTCCTTCAACCGCTCCTGCCCGTTCGGCACCGGGCGGATCTCGCCCGCGAGGCCGATCTCGCCGAAGACGACGGTGTCGCTCGGCACCGGGCGGTTGCGCAGACTGGACAGCGCGGCGAGCACGACGGCGAGGTCGATCGCCGTTTCCGCGATACGGACCCCGCCGACGACGTTGACGAAGACGTCCTGGTCGTACATTGCGACGCCGCTGTGGCGCTGCAATACCGCGAGCAGCATGGCGAGCCGGTTGGGGTCCAGACCGACGGCGAGACGGCGGGGGTTGGGCGCATGGCTCTCGGCGACCAGCACCTGCACCTCGACCAGCAGCGGCCGGCTGCCCTCGCGCGTGACCATCACCACGCTGCCGGAGACCGGCGTCTCGTGGCGCGAGACGAAGATCGCCGAAGGATTGCTCACGCCCTTCAGCCCCTGTTCGGTCATGGCGAACACGCCGACCTCGTTCACCGCGCCGAAGCGGTTCTTCACCGCGCGGATCACCCGGTAACGGCTGCCGGAGTCCCCCTCGAAATAGAGTACGGTATCCACCATGTGCTCGAGCACGCGCGGCCCGGCGAGCACCCCCTCCTTGGTGACGTGACCGACGAGAAACAGGGCGCTGCCGGTCTGCTTGGCGTACTGCACGAGCTGCGCGGCGCATTCGCGCACCTGGCTCACCGCGCCGGGCGCGGCCTGGAGTTCGCCCGTATGCATGGTCTGGATGGAGTCGATCACCATCACGGCGGGCTTGTCGATGGCCGCCTGCGCCAGTACCTGTTCGACGCCGGTCTCGGCCTGGACCCGCAGCCGACTCGCATCCAGCCCCAGGCGCTGGGCGCGCAGGCTGACCTGCTGCAGCGATTCCTCACCGGTGACGTAGAGGGTGCCGAAGGCGCGCGACAACGCCGCCATGGTCTGCAGCAACAGGGTCGATTTACCGATGCCGGGGTCGCCCCCGATCAGGACGACGGAACCGCGCACCAGGCCACCGCCGAGCACGCGATCGAGCTCATCGAGCCCGGTCGCGATGCGCATCTCGTGCGCCGGTTCGATCTCGGCCAGCAGGCGGCTGCCGGTCTCGGCGGGCGCTCCGGCGAAACCGCCGCGCCGCCGCGAAACCGCCGGTCTCTGCACCTCTTCCGCCAGGCTGTTCCATGCCCCGCATTCGCCGCACTGCCCCGCCCATTTCGGCGCCTGCGCGCCGCACTGGCTACAGGTGTAGATCGTCTTCGTCCCGCCGCGCGTCTTGACCGTGCTCACCGTGCGAACTTCCTCAACTGCAAGAGGGGTCGGATTTCACCGTCCGTCCCCGGGATCCGGACACGAACCACGTGTCCCTCGAAACGATCTGTACCGGCGGAACGGATTCATCATCCGTCCTCGGGCTTGCGCCCTCAGCCCTGCTCGACGATCGGCACACGCTGGGTGATGCCGCACAACAGCTCATAGGGAATGGTGCCGGCGAGGCGCGCGACCTCCTCGACCGGAAGATTCCTTCCCCACAGTTCCACCTCGTCGCCGATCTGTACCTGTGGCGCCCCCCGCAGATCGATGCACAGCATGTCCATGGAGACGCGGCCGACCACCGTCGCGCGCTGTCCGCGCACCAGCACCGGGGCACCCGCCGCCACGCTGCGCGGATACCCGTCGCCGTAGCCGATCGCGACCACGCCGACCGGCATGTCCTCCGGGCAGACCCAGCTCCCGCCGTAGCCGATGGCCTCCCCGCGCCGGAAGCGGTTGATCGCGATCAGGCGCGAGCTCAGCGTCATCACCGGGGTCAGACCCTCCTGCTGCGCGACGCCGTCGAGAAAGGGCGAGACGCCGAACAGCATGAGGCCCGGGCGTACCCATTCCAGGTGCGTCTGCGGCCACGCCAGCACCCCGGCCGAGTTGGCGACGCTGCGCTCGCCGTCGAGACCGTCGATCGCGGCGCGGAAGTCGGTGAGCTGGCGCCCGGTGTATCCATCGCCGCGGTCGTCCGCGCTGGCGAGATGCGTCATCAGCCGGATACGCGCCGCGATCTTGTTGCTGCCACGCAGCCGCTGATAGATCGCGGCGGCCTGCTCCGGCGGGAAACCGATGCGGTGCATACCGCTGTCGATCTTGATCCAGACCGAGATCGGCCGCGCGATATCGGTCTTCTCCAGGATCTGCAACTGGTGTTCGTGATGGATAACGACCGACAGCCGGTGGCGCGAGATCTCGGCGAGCTCACCCGCCTCGAAGAAGCCTTCCAGCATGACGATGGGATGCGCGATGCCCGCCTCGCGCAGCACCAGCGCCTCTTCCACGCTGGCGACGCCGAAGGCGTCGGCGTCATGCAGCGCCTCGGCCACGCGCGCCAGCCCGTGACCGTAGCCGTTGGCCTTGATGACCGCCAGCACGCGGGAGAGCGGCGCGGCAGCGCGCGCGCGCTGCAGATTGGCGCGCAGGGCCTTGAGGTCGATCGCCGCCCGTACCGGACGGGTCATGCATAGGTCTCGCGGTAGGAGTCTTCGATGTAGTTCTCGAAGCGCGTGTACGGCCCGAGGAAGGTCAGGCGCACGGTGCCGATCGGGCCGTTACGCTGCTTGCCGATGATGATCTCGGCGATGCCCTTGTCCGGGCTGTCCTCGTGGTAGACCTCGTCGCGGTAAATGAAGGTGATGAGGTCGGCATCCTGTTCGATGGCACCGGATTCGCGCAGATCGGACATCACCGGACGCTTGTTGGGGCGCTGCTCGAGGCCGCGATTGAGCTGAGAGAGAGCGATCACCGGCACCTGCAGCTCCTTGGCCAGCGCCTTCAGCGAGCGCGAGATCTCGGAGATTTCATTGGTGCGGTTCTCCTTGTAGCCGGGCACCTGCATCAACTGCAGATAATCGATGACGATGAGGCCGAGGCCATGGTCGCGCTTGATGCGGCGCGCGCGCGCGCGCAGCTCCGTCGGATTGAGCGCGGGGGTGTCGTCGATGAACAGCGGCGCCTCGCTCAGGATGCTCATCGCCGAGGTCAGACGCGGCCAGTCCTCGTCGCTGAGACGACCGGTGCGCACGCGATGCTGGTCGATGCGGCCGAGCGAGGACAGCATGCGCATGACGAGCTGCTCGCCTGGCATCTCCATGGAAAAGACCACCACCGGCACGCGGCTCTTGATGGCGGCATGCTCGGCGATGTTCATCGCGAAGCTGGTCTTGCCCATGGAAGGACGGCCGGCGATGATGACCAGGTCCGAGGACTGGAGGCCGGAAGTGCGCTCGTCGAAGTCGGTGAACCCGGTCGGCACGCCGGTGTACGGCGTGTCCTGATGGTAGAGTTTGTCGATGCGGTCGGTCACGTCGACCAGCAGGTCGCGGATCGAGCGGAAACTGTTCTGGTTGGGCCGCCCCTGTTCCGCGATGCGGAAAACCATCTGCTCGGCATGGTCGAGCAACTGCGCGCAGTCGCGGCCTTCGGTATTGAAGGCCGCATTGCCGATCTCGGTGCCGACGTGGATGAGCTGGCGCAACACCGAACGCTCGCGCACGATGGTGGCGTAGGACTTGATGTTGGCCGCGCTCGGGGTGCTGTTGGCAATCTCTGCGAGGTAGGCGAGACCGCCCGCCTTGTCCAGCTCTCTGTGCCGTTCCAGCCACTCGGATACCGTCACCACGTCGACCGGCTCGCTGCGCGCGCACAGATCGCCCACCGCGCGAAAGATGAGGCGATGGTCGTGACGATAGAAATCGCCCTCGGTGACCAGGTCTGCGACCGTGTCCCAGGCCGAATTGTCCAGCATCAGTCCGCCGAGCATGGATTGCTCCGCCTCGATCGAGTGCGGAGGCACCCGCAGCGAGTCGGTCAAACGCGCCTTAGCGGCGGGGCTGGTCGCAAATTCCTGCATGGCCTGCACCTGACGAAGGGTACGCCCCCATTGCCGGCGACGGGATCGGGTTATTCCTCGCCCACCACCTCGACCTTGACGTCGACGTTGACCTCGGGATGGAGATGCAGGCTGATGTCGTAGCTTCCGGTCTGGCGAATCGAACCGCTCGGCATGCGCACCTCGGACTTCTTCACCGCGGCGTCGGCCGCGGTGAAGGCCTCGGCGATGTCGAGGGTGCCGACCGAGCCGAACAGCTTGCCTTCGTCACCGACCTTCCGCGTGATGACCACGGTCAGTCCCGCCAGGCGGTCACGGCGCGCCTCGGCCTCGGCCAGGGCATCCGACGCCGCGCGCTCGTATTCGGCGCGTCTGGCCTCGAAGGCCTTGCGGTTCTCTTCCGTCGCCGGCGCGGCCTTGCCGGTCGGGATCAGGAAGTTGCGTCCGTATCCCGGTTTGACGTTGACCACGTCGCCGAGATTGCCCAGGTTCTCCACCTTGTTCAGCAGAATCACTTGCATTGTCGTCTACCCCTTTGCTCGCTTAACTATAATCCGATCTGAATGGTAATGCGTCATGGGTGATGGGTCGTGAGTGATTACAACCAGTTACCCATCATTCATCACCCATTACTCTATGGTCCTGACGCCGGCCCCTCCGGCGGCTTGCCCTTTTTCCCCAGCCGCGCGCGAAAATCCATCAGGCTGTCCGCGAAACCCGCCGCGGACAACACCAGCACCATCTGCGGCAGGGCGAACAACATCAGCAGATAGAGGCCGGCCAGCCAGGCCTTATGCGCGCGGGTTGCGGCCACCATGCCGTGCACCAGCGACAGGCCCTGCAGCGAATAGACCGCGCCGACCAGGAACAGCAGGTCGAGCGACGCGCCCGCCAGGCCGCCGCCGGTGAAATTGCCCAGCGCCAACAGCACCAGCGCCACGCCGGCCATCCAGCGCCCGAGGTGGATGGCGTGGAACTCCGAACGGAATCCTCCTGGGTTGTAGACGATGGCCTGGAGCCAGCGTCCGATGAACAGGTTCGTCATCGCGGTATAGAGCACCGTCGCCCCCAGGATCCCGGTCATCACCTTGGCCAGGGTGTCGAGCAGCCTGTCGATCTCCCCCGCCGACAGGCCGGTATGCGCCTGTTCCAGCATGGGCACGAGCATCTCCTGCATCAGCGTGCGCCACCAGGCCTGCGTATCCCCCACCGCCACGTGGAAGCCGATCACGACCAGCGCGGACACCGCCGCCCCGGCCGCGAGCGCCGCCCCCATGGAACGGCTGTTGCGCAGGACCTGCGCAACCACCAGCACCGGCGCCCAGACCAGCAGCCCCATGATGAGCAGGAAGGTCTCGATCCGGGCGGCCTCGAACGCGGCGAGGAAGGCCGCCGCGGCGACGACCACGGCGGCCGCCAGCGTCAGCACAATCCCTTCGCGCGGGCCGTTGCGCAGCGTCGTCAGCGCCAGCGCCCCGCCGCTCACGTGATTCAGGATCGGCAGCAGCGAGGTGAGCAGGGCGCCGCCGATCACCACCAGCAGCGCCTGGATGCGCCCGCGCAAGATGAATTCCGCGATTGCCCGCATGTGGCTGCCCCGAGTCTCCCTTTCCTGTGGCCGCGGCCGGATTCCCGGCGCGCCCCGTGCGGACGGCGCGCCGGCTACCGCTTACGAGTGAGAGTCGCTGTAAGGCAGCAGGGCCAGATAGCGCGCGCGCTTGATCGCGGTGGCGAGCTGGCGCTGGTACTTGGCGCTGGTGCCGGTAATGCGGCTGGGCACGATCTTGCCGGTATCCAGCACGTAATTCTTCAGCAACTGGACATCCTTATAGTCGATCTCCTTGATGCCCTCCACGGTGAAACGGCAGAACTTCTTGCGACGGAACTGGCCGCCACCACGGCCGCCACGGCCGCCTTCACCGCGCTCACCACGATCACGATCTCTCGGTTTCGAATCTCTCATGTTCCTTCCTCTGTCATACAGTCGAAAATGTGTCTAAAAAATCCCCTGGATCCTTACATGCGCCGGATTCCGTCGGCGTGCAGGGCGAGTTCCCGTTCCTCCGCCTGGTAACCGTCCCGGCTCAGGAAACCCTCGACCCGCACGCGGTCGCCCGGCCGCAGGGCCGTGGCGTCGCGACTCATTCCCGCCCCCACGGCCACCACGACCAGACGCAACCGCGCCTCGCGCTGAATGCCGCCGGCGATCTGCCGTGACCGGTGTTCGAGGGTAAAACGGGTGAGCGGAATCCGGGCGGGGCTCAGGCGCGTCTCCGGCGCCCGGCATACCTCGCCTTCCAGCACCACCCGGTTCACCGCCTGAACGGCGGGCGGGCAGGCCTCAGGCGGCCGGCCGGGCACTGCGCGCGTGGGACTCCGAACCCTCTTCCTTGCCGGCGACCTTGACCAGGGGCGACGGTTCGGTGACCGCCTCGTCGCGCTGGATCACCAGATTGCGGATGACGGCGTCGTTGAAGCGGAACGCGCTGGTCAGTTCGTCCAGCGTCGGCTTGCCGACCTCGACATTCATCAGCACGTAATGGGCCTTGTGGATCTTGTGGATCGGGTAGGCGAGCTGGCGCCGGCCCCAGTCTTCCAGGCGATGGATCTTGCCGCCGCCGGACTCGATGGTCGAGCGGTAACGCTCGATCATGGCCGGGACCTGTTCGCTCTGGTCGGGGTGGACCAGAAACACGATTTCGTAGTGTCTCATAGCGCTCCTTACGGATTGGCAGCCTTCCGCCCGCGGCGGTAAGGCAAGGAGTGGATTGAATTGTCATGTAACCGGAATTACATGGCGCGTTATTTTAGTGGAATCCGTCCCGGGATGCAATTGGCTGTAAATCATTCACTTACTTCGGCGGAGAGGCGCTGGCGGCGGGCCTCGAACAGGCAGATCCCGGTCGCGACCGAGACATTGAGGCTCTCGACCGCGCCGGCCATGGGGATGGAGACCAGCCAGTCGCAGGCCTCGCGCGTGAGGCGCCGCAGGCCCTTCTCCTCCGCCCCCAGGATCAGGGCCAGCGGGCGATCGAGATCGGCCCGGTGCAAGGGGGTCTCCCCGGCCATATCCGTGCCCACCAGCCAGATCCCCGCATCGCGCAGATGGCGCAGGGTGCGCGCGAGATTGGTGACCTGCACGAAGGGGACATGGCCGACCGCTCCGCTGGCCACCTTGCACACCACCGGGGTGATGCCGGCGGCGCGGTCACGCGGCACGATCACCGCGTCCACCCCGGCCGCGTCCGCGGTGCGCAGGCAGGCGCCCAGATTATGCGGGTCCTGGACGCCGTCCAGGACCAGCAGCAAGGGTTTGGGACCCGCCTGCCCCAGCAGGGCGTCGAGCTCGTGCTCGGAATAGGCGATTCCGGCCGGATCGAACAGGGCGAGCACGTCCTGGTGGCGCTCTCCCCCGGCCCGGCGATCGAGTTCGTCCGGGCTCACGCTCTTGAGCGGGATGCCGTGTCTCTGCGCGAGGGAACGGACCTCCTCCAGACGCGGGTTGCGCGCCTCCTGCGCGAACCAGAGGGCCTTGACCACCTCCGGACGGCGCTTCAATACGCCCAGCACGGCGTGTATGCCGTACAGCGCGCCTTCCCCTCCCCTGGCGCTCACGCCGCCGCTCAGCGTGACCGGCGACGGCTCTTCTTGGCGCGGGCCCCCGCCCCGCCGCCCGCGCGCGCCTTCCCGCCGGAGCGCGCCGCGGATTTCCGCGCCGGGCTCGGCTCGGCCAGTACGAAGTCGATGGAACGTTCGTCGAGATCGACGCGCACCACCTTGACCCGGATCTTGTCGGCCAGACGGAAGGTGGCGCCGCCGCGCTCTCCGTAGAGCATGTGCCTGACCGGATCGAACTGATAGTAGTCGTCGCCGAGCGTGGTGACGTGCACCAGCCCCTGCACGTAGATGTCGTCCAGTTCGACGAACAGACCGAAACTGGTCACCCCGGTGATGATGCCGTCGAATTCCTTGCCGATCTCGCTCATGACGAATTCGCACTTGAGCCAGTCGACGGCGTCGCGCGTGGCCTCGTCCGCGCGCCGCTCGGTCATCGAACAGTGGTCACCCAGCGTCTGCATGTCGGAGGCGCTGTAGCTGAAGTCCCCCGCCGGCTGTCCGCTCAGCCCATGGCGGATCGCGCGGTGCACCAGCAGGTCCGGATAACGCCGGATCGGCGAGGTGAAGTGGGTATAGGCCTCGAGCGCAAGCCCGAAGTGCCCGATGTTCTCCGCGGTATACATCGCCTGCGGCAGGCTGCGCAGCAGCACGGTCTCGATCAGGCGGCGGTCGGGGCGCTCCGCCACCTCGGCCATCAGGCGGGCATAATCGCGCGCGCGCGGCTGCTCCCCGCCGGCGAGCCTGAGGCCGAGCCCGCTCAGGAAACCGCGTACGTCCTCGAGTTTCTGCTGATCCGGCTGGGGATGGGTGCGGAAGACGATCGCGATCTCCTGCTCGAGGAGATAAGAGGCCGCCGCCACGTTCGCCGCGATCATGCATTCCTCGATCATCCGGTGCGCGTCGTTGCGCACCAGGGGCACGATCTTGCTGATCTTGCGCCGCTCGCCGAAGACGATGCGCGTCTCCTTGCTGTCGAAATCGATCGCGCCGCGCTTCTCGCGCTCCTTGAGCAGGGCCTTGTACACCTGGTAGAGGTTTTCCAGGTGGGGCATCAGATCCTTGTGCGTCTCGATGAGCCGAGGATTGCCCTCCACCAGCATGGCGGCCACCTCATCGTAGGTGAGGCGGGCGTGCGAGCACATCACCGCGTCGAAGAAGCGGTAACCGCTGATGCGGCCGGCCTGGGTAATGGTCAGCTCGCAGGCCAGGCACAGGCGATCCACCCTGGGGCGCAGGGAACAGAGGTTGTTGGACAACGCCTCCGGGAGCATCGGCAGCACGCGCTGCGGGAAGTAGACCGAATTGCCGCGATTGAGCGCCTCCTTGTCGAGCGCGCTGCCGGGCTGGACATAGTGCGAGACGTCGGCGATCGCGACGATCAGGCGCCAGCCGCGCCCGCTGCGTTCGCAGTAGACGGCGTCGTCGAAGTCCTTCGCATCCTCGCCATCGATGGTGACCAGCGGGCACAGGCGCAGGTCCTCGCGCCCGTAGACGGCGCTGGCCGGCACCGATTCGGGAAAGGCCTCCGCCTCCCGCTCCGCCGCCTCCGGCCAGCGGTCGGGCAGTTCGTGCGTACGGATGGCGATCTCGATCTCCATCCCGGGCGCCATGCGGTCGCCCAACACCTCGACGACGCGGCCGACCGGCTGGGAATGCAGGCTGGGCTGCTCGGTGATGGCCGCCACCACGATCTGGCCCTCGTTGGCGCCGCCGCGCTGGTCGGGGGGGATGACGATGTCCTGGCTGATACGCTTGTTGCTGGCGACCACGAAGCCGAGACCGCCCTCGCTGAAATAGCGGCCGACCACCTGGTGGGTGTTGCGTTCCAGCACCTCGACCAGGGCGCCCTCGCGTCGGCCGCGGCGGTCGGCGCCGATCACCTTGGCGATGACGCGATCACCGTGTATGACCGAGCGCAACTGCTTGGCGGACAGGAACAGGTCGTCGCTGCCATCGTCCGGCACGAGGAACCCGTAGCCGTCGGGGTGTCCGATGACGCGTCCGCGCACCACGTTCATCTTGCTGGCGACGCCGTAACGGCCGCGCCGGTTGCGCACCAGTTGACCGTCGCGCTCCATGGCGTTCAGGCGCTTGCGCAGGGCCTCGATACCGGTCTCGTCGGTGATGTCGAGTTCGCGGGCGATCTGCTCCAGGCTGAGCAGGCTCGCGCGCGCCTCCAAGTGCTCCAGGATGAACTCCCGGCTCTTGATCGGGAGTTCGTATTTGCGGGCCTCGCGGGCGGCGTGGGGGTCGATTTTGGGCTGTTTCGTCATGGTCACGCTTATTATAATAGGGGGCTTCTGCCGCTGGCAGCGCCTCGCGGTTTGACATTATGACACTGTCTGGGTAAAGTTGCGCAGTTTCGCGGCCGCGGCATCAAACCTCGCGGTCGGGGAAACGGGCCGAGGTGGCGAAATTGGTAGACGCACTAGCTTCAGGTGCTAGCGGGGGCAACCCCGTGGAGGTTCAAGTCCTCTCCTCGGCACCACTCTCAAATCCCCCGGGAACCCAGGGCGGATAGTCTTTTCTCCCGCGGTCCTCACCGTCCGGCGCAACCCCCCGTGGACTTCGCGCGAGCCCTGTCCCGCATGGGTAATGCCATACCCCTTTCCCGCCGTTCGACCCGCACACGCAGGGAATGGAAATGGAAAACGCGTCAGGCGACACCCATGTGCGCGGCGCCTTTCCGAATGCGTGAAAAACCGGAGCGTCCATGTTCGCCGCGGTGCGGGGCATCCCCGATCGTCCCCGCCGCTATGCACTCCATCGGAGAGGGATGGCGCCGCCGCCGGGCCCGGTACGCCGGTATCATGCGCGCGGACTGCCTCCGGGAATGTTCTTCCGCGCATTGGCTTGACGCCCCGGAACAGGATCGAACCGTCGATCGAATAAAATAGCTTTGCGTATCCGAAAGGCGGGAAGCGGGGCCCAGCAGGGCCCCGCGGCGGGAGGTTAATTTCCGGCCGGCTCCGTCACGAAGCCCAGCTTCTGGATCCCGGCGCGCTGTGCGGTCGCCATGACCCGGATGACATACTCGTATTCGGTCTTGCGATCGCCGCGGACGGCGATCTCGGGCTGCGGCTGCTGCTCCGCGACCGCGCGCAGCCGGGCCTCGAGTTCGAGGTCGCCCAGGGGGACATCGTTCCAGTGCACTATTCCATCGGGTGTAATGGACAGCGTCACGCGCTCCGGCTTGACCTCGTCGGGCGTGGCCGCCGCGCGGGGCAAGTCCAGTTTGACGGCGTTCGTCAGCACCGGTATCGCGATGATGAAGATGATGAGCAGTACCAGCATGACGTCCACCAGCGGCGTCATGTTGATCTCGCTCATCACCTCGTCGCTGTTGTCGAAATCGCTGCCGAAGGCCATGTCAGCGCGCCCCCGCGACGGCGCTCACCGCCGGCTTGGCCGCGGCGTTCGCCGCCCCGTTGCGCGAGATCGGCGTACCGGTGATGAAATAGGCGTGCAATTGATGGGCGAAGCGGTTGAGCCGGCTCAGCATCCCCTTGTTTCCGCGCACCAGCGCGTTGTAGGCCAGCACGGCGGGGATCGCGACGGCCAGACCGAGCGCGGTCATGATCAGCGCCTCGCCCACGGGGCCGGCGACCTTCTCGATGCCGACCTGACCCGAACTGCCGATGCTGATCAGCGCATGGTAGATGCCCCACACCGTGCCGAACAGCCCGACGAAGGGCGCGGTGGACCCCACCGAGGCGAGGATCGACAGGCCGTGCTGCATGCGATCGACCGATTCGTCGATGCTGCCGCGCAGGCAGGAGGTGAGCCACTCGGCCAGGCTCATCTGGCCGTGCAGGTCCGAGCGGTTCACGGCGTGATGATCCACCGCCGCCTTCCCTTCGTCGGCCAGGCGATGGAAGGGATTCTCCTTGCCGTGCCCGTCGAGGATATGCAGGCCCTCGCCGAAACTCTGCGCGTGCCAGAAGTCGGCCGCGGCGCGGGCGGCGCGCCGCAGCTTCATCAAACGCCAGGTGCGCGTCACGATGACATACCAGCTCGCGACGGACATCAGCAGCAGCAGGGCCATGATGCCCTTGATGACAAAATCGCCCTGTACCCAGAGGGCGGCCATATCGTAGGAGTTACTGGTCATGAATCGTATTCCTCGCTAAGAATTGCATTGATTGAAATTCGATGGTCCATCCGCCGGCTCAGCGCAACGTAAAGTTGATGGGCTGCACGTACCAGTAGGGGATCGCCTCCCCGCCGCGCCGGGCGGGGACATAGCGCCAGCCCCTCACCGCCTCCAGCGCGGCCCGGTCCAGCCGCGGGAAGCCGCTCGACTCCCGCAACCGGATCTCGCCGACAGTGCCGTCCGGCAGGATGTAGACGTCCAGCAGCACCCGCCCCTGCTCCCGCAACTGCCGCGAGCGCGAGGGATAGGACGGCGCCGGGTTATCGAGCTGGCTGGCGTCGATGCGCGGCGGAATCACCTGCGGCTGTTCGGGCTCGGGCTCGCCCTGCTCGACCGGCGCCGGGGCCTCCTGGCTGATGGCGTTCTCGCTCGCCTCCACATCGGAGGGGGGCAGCGGTATCTCGGGCAGAGGCTCCGGCTCCGGCAGCGGCACGGGCTTGGGCGGCTTCGGCTGTTTGACCGGCAAGGGCTTGGGCGGCTCGACCACCGGTTCCGGGGCGGGCGGCGCCAGCAGGACACCCGTCACGGTGGGAGACGAGGAGGTCTGCACGACCGTCGTCTCGTGCAACAGCACCGCATTGACCCAGAATAGAAGAACGAAATGGACGCCGATGACCAGGATCAGGGACAGCAGGTTATCCAGGGAAAACCGGCCATGGGCGCCTCCCCACGTTTGCGCATCGGCGGGGGCTGCGGATAACAGGGCGATGTTGCTTACCTCCAGAGTTCTCATGATCCTGATCCCGGGGACATGATGGGCGCCTGCCGCGGCGCGGCCTGGGCATCGAAGGGCGCCGGGCGCCCGATATCGGCAATCGTCGCGCCGCCGGCCAAGGCCATGACGGCCTCCAGTTCGTCGCGCAGGATACGAAGGACATGCGCGACACCGAGCGGATCCGCCGCCGCGATCCCGCGTGGAATGGCCTCCGGCACGGGCCGTTGGCTATCGCTATAGCCAGGCGGGCCCGCCTCGAACGGGGGGCTGACCCGGGGGTGGTGTTTCATTTCAATTCTCCGCCCAGTGTCTGAGCAGGTTATGGTAGACGCCCGTCAGGCGCACCAGCGGGGCGGTTTCCCCATCGGACTGGCGCAACTGCAGCAGGGCCATGTCCATGTCGAACAGCAGACGCCGTTTCCCCGCGTCCCGGATCATGCTCTGGATGAACATGAAGCAGGCGAGGCGCCGCCCGCGCGTGACGGGCGTGACCTGATGCACCGAGCTCGAGGGATAGACCACCATGTCGCCCGCGCGGAGCTTGATCTCCCGGTGGCCGAAGGTATCCTCGATCGTGAGCACCCCGCCCTCGTATTCCTCCGGCTCCGACAGGAACAGGGTCGCGGAGACATCGGCGCGCAGATAACCTCCCTCCGGCAGGGCCCGCATGGCGCCGTCGACGTGGTCGCCGTAATACTGGCCGTCTCCCTCATAACAGTTGAAGAACGGCGGCAGGATCCGCGCCGGCAGCGCCGCCGTGAAAAACAGGGCGTTGCGCTGCAACGCGGTCAATACCAGGGTGCGCAAGGCCGGAAGATGTTCCGCATCCTCCGGCAGTTGCCTGTTGTTCTTGGCCCGGGCCGCCTGGAGGCCGGCGGTGATCTCGCCGCCGGCCCAGGTGGACCGTTCCAATCGGTCCCGCACGGACTTCACTTCGCCCGGGGTCAGCACCTCGTCGATGGTGATCAGCATCGACGCCGCCTCCGGCCGCGATCGGTCCGCGTCCCGTTCATGCTCAGAACTTGTATTCGCCGGACAGGATGAACCTGCGACCCGTGCCGGGGATGACGAACCCCCCGTTGTCGTACACCGAGTCGTACCAGACGTCGTCGAGCAGATTCTGGATGTTCAGGCTCACGTCCCAGGTGGGCCGTTCATAGGACACCAGGGCGTCCCAACGCACGTAGGACGGCGCGGTATTCGGACGGAAGGCCGTCCCGCCGGGGAGGGTCGGTATCGCGCCGGCGCCGCTCGGGTTGTAGGCATAACGATCGCCCTTCGCCTCGGCACCGCCGCCCACCTTCCAGCCGCCGGGGAGCTTGTAGGTCGTCCACACGTTGGCGGTATACGGCGGGGCATTGCGCGCACGCTTGCCCTTGTACTGCGGGTTGGCGCTGGTGATCACGCCGGTGGTGGCGTTGACGTTCTCGGCCACCTCCAGGATCTCCGCGTCCATGAAGGCCACGCCGGCGAAGACCTGCCACTGATCGGTGATGCGCCCGGCGGCCTCCAGTTCGAGCCCGTCGGTACGGCGCTTCTTGGTCAGGATGGCCGCGGTGGCCTCGAGGTCGGTATTACGCTCCCACTCCTTGTCGGCGCGGTAGAGCGCGGCGCGCAGGGCCAGATCTCCGCCCTGGAGCAGCCATTTCCCGCCCAGTTCCACCACCTGGCTGCGCTCGGGCGGCAAGGGCTGAACCGTGAGCTGGTAGAGATCCGCCGTCGGGCTGAACGAGCTGCTGCGGCTCAGGTAATAGTGGGTCTCGTCCGAGGGGTGATAGGACAGCGCCGCCCGGGTGCTCCATTCGCCGTACTTGAGGCGCGGCGAGGTCTCGCTGGAGTACTCGGCGTCCATGTAGTCGCGGCGCGCGCCGAAGGTGGCCTTCCAGCGCGGGATGAATTCCACGGTGTCCTGCCCGAAGATGGCATACGAATCGGCGTCGAACTCGACCGGGGTACCCGTGGTGGTCCCGACATAGGGCCGGAACAGCGGCGGATCGAGGACGGTGGTGCCGCCCAGGTTCTCCAGCGCGGAGCGGAAGCTGTCCTCGTTGAGGTATTCGACGCCCACGACATACTGGTGCTTCATGCCGCCGGCCTCGAAGGCGCTGCTGAAATCCGACTGCAGGGCCAGGGTCTCGTAATCCATCATGCGCGTGGGTCCGGCGTTCACGCCGCCGCCACCGCCCGTCACGATGCCTTCGGCGTTCGGCGCCTGGGTGGCGCTGGGGGTTCGCGCCCAGTAGCTGCGCTCGTAGTCCCCCCGGCGCACCTGGGTGCGCCACGCGGTGTCGGACGAGAACTTGTGCGTATAGGTTGCGGTGGAGACGTCAGTCTTGCTCTCGTCGAAGTTACGGTTGGTGCCCCAGTAGGTATCGGGATCGAAGTTGCCGGTCGGCGCGCGCGTGGTCCCGTCGAAGGGAAAGCCGTAGTCCGGAATATCGTCGGTCTCGGTGCGCACATGGCTGAGGATGAACTCGTTGGCGGTGCCGAGCCCGTAGCCGAAGCTGCCGGCGATGCCGTCGCGATGGATCTCGGGTTCGTCCCCGTTGGCCGGGTTGGAGCGCCAGCTGCCCTCGTCGCGCTTCATCAGGTTCACCCGCAGCGCCATGGTGTCGCCGAGCCGCTTGTTGAAATCGCCGGTCAACTGGCGATAGTCATCGGTGCCGATGCTGGCGCCGATCTTGTTGCGGTCGGCGAGATACGGCGTCTTGCTCACCTGATTGATCACACCGCCCGCCTGGCCGCGCCCGAACAGCATGGCGCCGGCGCCGCGCAGCACGTCGACCTGCTCGAGGTTGAAGATCTCGCGATTGTATTGCGCGGTGTCGCGGATGCCGTCCAGATACATATCGCCGTAGGTGTAGAACCCGCGCAGCATCATATTGTCGCCCGCACGGCCGCCTTCGGCCGCGTTGAAGGTGATGCCGGAGACATTGCGCAGGGCCTCGCGCAGGGAGCCGGCCTTCTGCTCGTCCATCATGGTCCGCGTCACCGTGGTCACAGCCTGGGGAACGTCATGCGGATCCTGCGCGACCTTGCCGACGCGCGTCGTCGTCGCCCGGTAGCCTTCCTGCGGCACGATCGCATCGGCGTCCACGTTGACTTCCGGCAGGCGGACGCTGTCCCCCGCCCCGTTGGGGGCCTCGTCGGCCAGCGCGTTGAACGACAGTCCGGCCATCATCATCGCCGCGAGCGGCAGCAACCGTGTGGACGAACCCTTCTGGGCGCGGACCTCAGCGCCCGCCCCCGCCGGCCCTCTGGCCGAGGTGAGGGAATTCCGGATGGCGCGCACCAGCGGTCGCAAGGCGGTACGCGAAGAAGATAAGGCATACATCATGGCAGTCTCCCTGTTGAATATATTTTTATGAGTCATCATGGCTGACTGCCTTGGATACGGATCCGCGGTGGCTGGCTGGTGATGAATGTGTTCGATACCGTCGTTTCGATCCGGGCCCGTCACTTGGTCAGGATCAGTTTGTTTTCCCTGGTCCGGCGCAGCGTATACATCTGCCCGGCGTGCAGAATGAACACCTGATTCGAGTCGCCCAGGAGTTCGTCGCTCTCGATATGGCGCGGCGGAACGAACGTCGTCCGCGTCTCGCCCGCCGCGGGGTGAGGGTCCTTGGAATTCGACACGATGGCGTTACCTCTCGACCGGACGCGACCACGTCCCATAGACGATGGCCGCCCCGGAGCGCCCATACGGCCGACGCGTTTCAAAGACCTTCATACGGAACCTCCTCCGCATAAATATTAAAAATGAGAAGGATTCGCATTATGCATAGAAGCCGGGATAAATGCAATCCTGGCCTGCCGCCGCGGATGGCCGTGATGAAGACAATACAGAGGCGCCCCGGCGCAGGTGCGCGGGCGGATGAGCTAAGCCAAAGGAAAGCGCCCCGCATGTGTGCAGGGCGCGTGCCCGCGGGGTCTTGAAACCCCTCAGGCGAAGGGATGCTTCAGGACGATGGTCTCGTTACGATCGGGGCCGGTGGAGATGATGTCGATCGGCGTTTCGATCAGATCCTCGATACGCTTGAGGTAATCGCGCGCCTGCACCGGCAGATCGTCATAATTCCGTACGCCGGTGGTGGGCTGTTTCCATCCCGGCACGTCGATATACACTGGCTCGCATTCATCCAGGGTGGAGGCGCTGCCCGGAGACGTCATGGCGGCCTTTCTCTTCTCGCTACCGGCGCCCTTGTAGCGGTACTCGTTGCAGACACGGATGGTATCGAGTCCGTCCAGCACGTCGAGCTTGGTGATGCACAGGCTGCTGATGCTGTTGAGCTGCACGGCGCGGCGTAGCGCGACGGCGTCGAACCAGCCGCAGCGGCGCGGGCGCCCCGTGGTGGAGCCGAATTCATGACCGCGGCTCGCGAGGTGCATGCCGACGGAATCGGAAAGCTCCGTCGGGAACGGGCCCGAGCCGACCCGCGTGGTGTAGGACTTGGTGATGCCGAGGACGCTGTCGAAGGCGAGCGGCCCCATGCCGCTGCCCGTGGAGGCGCCTCCCGCCACGGTATTGGACGACGTCACATAGGGATACGTGCCGTGATCGATGTCCAGCATCGTCCCCTGGGCGCCTTCGAACAGGATGCTGGCGCCGCGTCGATTGTACTGGTACATCAATTCGGTCACGTCGGCGACCAGCGGCTCCAGCCGTTCCTGCAGGGCCAGGGTCTGATCGAGCACCTTCTGGAAATCGACCGGATCGACCTTGTAATAGTTCTGCAGGATGAAGTTGTGATAATCGAGCATCTCGCCGAGCTTGGCGGCGAACAACTCACGATGGAACAGATCGCTCAGACGCAGGCTGCGCCGGGCGACCTTGTCCTCGTAGGCGGGACCGATGCCGCGCCCCGTGGTGCCGATGGCGTTGGCGCCGCGCGCCGCTTCGCGCGCGCGATCGAGCGCGATATGGCACGGCAGGATGAGCGGGCAGGCGCCGCTGATCTTCAGCCGGCCGGCATACTGCACGCCCTGCTGTTCGAGCATATCGAGTTCTTCGATCAGGGCGTCCGGCGAGAGCACTACCCCGTTGCCGATGATGCATTGCACGTTTTCGTGCAGGATGCCGGAAGGAATCAGGTGCAGTACGGTCTTCCTGCCGTTGATGACCAGCGTATGGCCGGCATTGTGTCCGCCCTGGAAACGGACGACCGCGTCCACCTGTTCGGTAAGCAGGTCGACGATCTTCCCCTTGCCCTCGTCGCCCCACTGACTGCCTATGATGACAACCTTTTTCCCCATCTTCCCCGCCCGTATATACCTGGAATATACCCCTGTCTCGCCGGTGCGTACCTTATACCGCCGGGCCTCCGGCCGCAACCACCGCCCAGCGGCCTTCGCGGCGCTCTATCAGGCGGTCGCACCCCATTTCCGCCAGGTCCACGGCCTGCCCCGGCAGGGTGTAGATGACCCGCTCCCCCTCCGCGCGCAGCCGGCGGATCAGCTTGCGCAGCTCGTCGTCATCGCTCCAGGGCGGCGACAGGATCGCCTGCTTCGGTTCCGGTGCGGCGGGGGCGAGCGCGAGCAGGGTCTTGAGGTCGGTACTGAAGCCGGTGGCGGGACGGGTGCGGCCGAACAGGCGACCGATCTCGTCGTAACGCCCGCCACGCGCGATCTCCTGCCCGAAACCGGGCGCGAAGGCGGCGAACACCACACCGGACTGGTAACGGTAACCACGCAGTTCGGCGAGGTCATAATGCAGATTGATGGCCGCGAACTGGCACTGGGCCGCGGCCGCCATCTGCCGCAGGTTGTCGAGCGCCTCATGCACTTCCCGTCCCGCGGACTTGAATATCGCGCGCGCCTCGTCGAGGACATCGGTATGACCGTTCAGATCGACCAGCGCGGTCAACATGCGGCGGTGGCGCTCGGTGATGGTGCCGTCGGCCAGGAAGGCCTCGATCTCCGGCTTGGCCTTGCGCTGCAGGGCATCGAACAGGATGGCTTCCTTCCCTTCCGTCAGCCCCGCCTCATGGGCCAACGCGCGGAAAATGCCGACATGGCCGATATCGACGTGGAACGACTGCAATCCCGCGACGCGCAGGCAACGCACCATCAGGCGCAGCATCTCGATATCGCTCTCGATTCCGGCGTGACCGTAGAGTTCCGCGCCGAGCTGCAGAGGATTGCGCGAGCTGGCGAAACCGTTGCGGCGGGTGTGCAGCACCGAATCCAGATAGCACAGTCGAACGGGGGTGGAACGCATCAACTGATGCGCATCGATGCGGGCGGCCTGGGGCGTCATGTCCGCGCGCACGCCGAGCAGGCGACCGGTGGCCTGGTCGATGAGCTTGAAGGTCTCTATCTCCAGATCGTGGCCGGCCCCGACGAGCAGCGATTCGAGGTATTCGATCAACGGCGGGATGATGAGTTCGTATCCCCAGCCGCGGAACATGTCGAGCAGTTCGCGCCGCAGCCGTTCCAGCGCCTCGGCCTCCGGCGGCAGATACTCGTCCACGCCATCGGGTAGAACCCAGCGGTTGGGGGCGGTTTCCAGGCGGGAGTCTTTCATGCTCACTATGCGAACGAGTCAGTCGGTCACGGAAATGATACGGTGGACCATCCGTCTCCGGATGGTCACCGGATGATATAGAGGATCACCACGCCCGCGAGCATGCTGGTCAGACCGGCAAACCGCAATGCGTGATCATCCATCCTGGCCAGGCTCAACAGCGCCCGCCGCATCGCCGTCGGATTGATAAACGGCAATATGCCCTCTATCACCAGAATCAAGGCAACCGCACCGGCCACATCGCGCCACATCGATTCCGCCCGTCTCCGCTGCGTTCGGAAACCTCCGGCCCCGCCCTGCCCTCTCAGGCAGTGTCGCTATTTGCCCTTGGCATCCTTGAAATATTTGAAGAAGTCGCTGTCCGGCGAAATCAGCAGCACATCGTTCTTGTTCTTGAACGAGTCGATATAGGCGTTGATGCTGCGGTAGAACGAGAAGAACTCCGGATCACGCTTGAACGCGTCGGCATACAGGTCCGCCGCCTTGGCATCGCCTTCACCCCGGAGTTGCTCCGCCTCGCGGTAGGCCTCGGCCACAATCACGGTGCGCTGGCGATCCGCGTCGGCGCGGATGCGCTCGGCCGCCTCGGCGCCGCGCGAACGTAGATCCTTGGCCACGCGCGCGCGCTCCGCCTCCATGCGGCGGTAGACCGAGGTGCTGATGTCCTCGGGCAGATCGACGCGCTTGATGCGGACATCGACGACGCGGATGCCGAAACTCTTCGCCTGTGCCTCGGTATTCAGGGCCAGAACTTCCATCACTTCCTTGCGCTCGCCCGAAACGACCTCCTGGATGGTGCGCTTGCCGAATTCGGCCCGCAGCCCGTCCTTGATGATCTGCGAGAGACGCACATTGGCCCGCTCCGAGTCGCCGCCCATGGCGGTGTAATACTGTTTGATGTCATCGATGCGCCATTTGACGAAGGCATCGACGATCAGGTTCTTCTTCTCCGCGGTCAGGTAACGCTCCGGTTCCGCGTCCAGCGTCATGATGCGGCCGTCGAATTTTCTGACGTTGTTGATGATCGGGATCTTGAAGTGCAGGCCCGGCTTGTAATCGGTGCGCACCACCTCGCCGAACTGGAACAGGATCGCCCGCTCCCATTCCTTCACGGTGAACGCGGAGGAAAACACGCCGAGCACCGCAAGGGTGACAACGATCAGAGCTATCATTTTATTCCGTGCCATCAGCGCACCTCCCTGCCGCGCAGGCTCCCCGGGCGCGACCGCTCGGGCGTGGACTCGTTGCCCGCCGCCGCTGCGCCGCCGCGCGTCGCGTCCGCAGACGAGCCGGTGGAGGCATCGCGCTTGCCGTCGGCGGAAATGAGGCGATCCAGCGGAAGGTAGAGCAGATTATTGCCGCCCTTGACGTCGACCATCACCTTGCTGGTATTGCTCAGGATGGATTTCACCGCATCGAGATAGATGCGTTCCCGCGTCACCGCGGGGGACCGCTTGTACTCGGTCAGGATCTGAGTGAAGCGACTCGCCTCACCTTCCGCTTCGGCGATCACCTGCGCCTTGTAGGCGTTGGCTTCCTCCAGCATGCGCGCGGCCTCGCCGCGTGCCTTGGGAATGACGTCGTTGGAGTAGGCCTCGGCCTCGTTCCTCAGCCGGTCCTCGTCCTCGCGGGCCTTGACGGCGTCGTTGAAGGCGTCCTGCACCTCCTCCGGCGGCTGCGCGTCCTGCATGTTGACGCTGGTGACCAGCAGACCGGTCTGATAACGATCGAGGATCTGCTGAGTCAATGTCTCGGTGCGCGCGACGATCTCGCTGCGGCCCTCGGTCAGCGAGAAATCCATCTTGCTCTTGCCGATGGTCTCGCGCAGCGCGCTCTCGGCCGACTGGTGCAGGGTCAGGTCCGGGTTGGAGACGTTGAACAGATAATCCTTCGCGTCCTTGACCTTGTACTGGATCGCGAGCTTGATATCGATGATGTTCTCATCCTGGGTCAGCATCAGCGCCTCGCGCGCCATGGTGCGCGAACCCTGCCCCCCGAGGCCCGAGCGGTAACCGATCTCGGCGGTGCGGATCTCCTCGACGTTGACCACTTCGATGGTTTCGATAGGATACGGCAGATGCCAGTGCAGACCGGCCTCGGTGGTCTCGTGATAATGACCGAAGCGCAGCACCACGCCGCGGCTGCCCTCGTGAATCGTATAGGTGCCGGACAACCCCCACAGCACCAGCACGACCAGCAGAATGGTCCCGATCCCGAACGACGAGGCGCGTCCGGACCCCGGGCCACCGGCCCGGCCTCCGCGTCTGCCGCCGAACAAGGCACCGAATTTATCCTGCAGCTTGCGGACGATCTCATCCAGGTCGGGCGGACCCTGTCTGTCCCCCTGAGTACCCCACGGGTCCTTCCCCTTGGATCCCCCCGGCTCGTTCCACGCCATCGGCGACTTCGTAGCTCCGTTCACGATTCGTCCGTCTGTATTAGTTTTACACGGTGGCTGATTGTATGGTGCCGCCGGATTCCCCGCAAGCTTCCCCGGGTCCATGCGCATCCCCCTCGATGACGACGCGGCAACCGATCTGTCGCTGGAGGTATCCTAACATATCCGGCCTCAATATCACCTCGATGATCCATTCACCGCTTTCGGTGACGCGCTCTTCGCGAACCACATTCCATTCATGGAGCCGGGCGCGAATACGGCCAGCGGCGGCCGGCGCCAGGCGAACCTGCGCGCGCAGCGATCTCGCCCGGACCACGCCCTCTTCATCCTGCGCGACCCCAGGGATCCCGGGAGACAGCAAGCGCTCCTGGATCGCCTGCCGCAACAGATCGATCCCCAGACCGTCGCGCGCCGACAACCAGACCCGCGCGGGTCGCCCTTCCGCATCGCGATCGATTCGCGTGGACGCCTCCGGGCCGAGATCGATCTTGTTGTAGACCTCGATCTGCGGGATATCGCCGGCCCCGATATCGCGCAGGACCTGGTTGACCTCGGCGATCTGGGCGACATGTTCCTCGTCCCGGGAATCGATCACATGCAGCAGCAGGTCCGCCTCCTGGGTCTCCTCCAGGGTGGCGCGAAAAGCGGCGATGAGATCGGGCGGCAGATCGTTGATGAAACCCACGGTATCGGCGAGCACAACATGCCCGAATCCAGGGAGATCGAGCCGGCGCAGCGTGGGATCGAGGGTGGCGAAGAGCTGGTTCGCGGCATAGACCTCCGAGCCGGTCAGTCGGTTGAACAGGGTCGACTTCCCGGCATTGGTATAACCGACCAGAGAGACCGCCGGCACCGTCGCCTTGCGGCGCGCGCTGCGGCTGAGCTGGCGATGCCTGCGCACCTTTTCCAGGCGCTTGTGCAGTTGCTTGATGCGCCGGCCGATGAGGCGACGGTCGAGTTCGAGCTGGGTTTCACCCGGGCCGCGCAGCCCGATACCGCCTTTCTGCCGTTCCAGGTGCGACCAGCCTCGCACCAGGCGGGTGGCCAGATGCTGCAACTGGGCCAGCTCGACCTGGAGCTTGCCTTCGAAGGTCCGCGCGCGTTGCGCGAAGATATCGAGGATCAGTCCGGTACGGTCCACGACGCGGCAGCCCAGGTGGCGCTCGAGATTGCGCTCCTGGACCGGGGTGAGCTCATGGTTGAACAGGACCAGCTCGGCCTGATGGTTCCTGATCGTCGCGAGTATCTCGTCGGCCTTGCCGCTGCCGACGAACAGCTTCGGATCGGGTCGGTCGCGGACGCCGCGTATCTCGCTGACCGGAGTGGCGCCGGCCGAGGCGGCCAGTTGCTCGAAGGCGCCGGCGTGCTCCCACGAGAGACGGGAACGCAGATCCAGATTTACCAGTACCGCCCGCGTCCCGCTTTGAGGTCTGTCAAACAAGCGCGCGGAGGCCCCTGCCGCGGCAATCAGTCATCGCCACCGCCGTTTTGTGAATCATCCGCATAAGGCGTCTTGATGTTGCGCGAAGGTACGATGGTCGAGATCGCGTGCTTGTACACCATCTGGCTGACGGAGTTCTTGAGCAGCACCACGAACTGATCGAACGATTCCACCTGTCCCTGCAGCTTGATACCGTTCACCAGGTAGATGGAAACCGGAACGTGCTCTTTGCGCAATGCATTCAGGAAAGGGTCTTGCAGACTCTGTCCTTTCGCCATTTTAATTCTCCTTATTGTTTGTATTTTTCTCAGCACCTGTTTTTCCGAATAAAGACAGGGCACTACAAGTGAAATCCCTATCGCGGCACCCCCCGCGGGTCATTGTATCACCTGGGCCACGCCTATAAATATGTGGCCGCTCCGAGGTAATTCAATACCTTTTCCTTGATTTTCGGATCGGAGCCGTCGAAATCGACATCGGCATTCTCCGACCTCAACCAGGTCAACTGCCGCTTGGCCAATCGGCGCGTCGCCGTAATGGCCTGATCGACGGAGGTTTCCCGTTCCTGTTCTCCCGCCAGATACCGCCAAAGCTGACGATAGCCTACCGCCCGGATCGCGGGCAGACCGGGATGCAGATCACCTCGTCGATATAAGGTCTCTACCTCCTCCAGCAGACCCTGCGCGAGCATGTCGAGGAATCTGCGCCGGATCCTTTCGTGCAACTGCGCGCGATCGCTCACCTGGATATGCATTTTGACCGCGCGATAGGCAAACGGTTCAGCATCGCGCTCGACCATCAGATCACTCATCGGCCGACCGGTCAGGGCCTGCACCTCGAGCGCGCGCTGGATCCGCTGGGGATCATTGGGATGAATGCGCCGCGCCGCCGCCGGATCCAGCCGGGACAGGCGTTCGTGCAGCGCCTCCCAACCCTGCTCGCGCGCCTCCCGCTCCAGCCGGGCACGCGTTTCGGCGTCCGCGGCGGGCAGCCTGGACAGCCCGCGTTCCAGCGCCTCGAAGTACAGCATGGTCCCGCCGACCAGCAGAGGAACCCTGCCGCGCGCGTGGATATCCCGGATTTCTCTCAGGGCATCGACGCGGAACCGGGCGGCGGAATAACTCTCGGTCGGATCGCAGATATCGATCAGGCGATGCGGCGCGGTATTCAATATCGGTCGACCGGGCTTGGCCGTCCCGATGTCCATGCCACGATAGACCATGGCCGAATCCACGCTGACGATATCGCAGGGAAACCGGTTTACGATCTCCACGGCGAGATCGGTCTTCCCGGTGGTGGTGGGTCCCGCCAGAAACAGCACCGGAGGTCTGGGCTCGAGAGACATGGGAATATTACGAGATCACTGGAGAATAAAGCGCACACTGGCGCGCCGCACATCGAGTCCAACGATCCGAAGAGGGCGGAGCATCGTCCGCGACCCTGACGGACCGCGCCCCGTGGATTTCCGTCGCCCCCGGTGCAGCCCTCCGACAGCCGGCGTGTCCGGCTGCCCATAGCCCAGAGGCCGGCGGACACCCCGCCCTGTCTATCCGTTAAGGGGTCGCGGGCTTCAGCCCCTCTGGGTGGAGTTGGCGGAGAGGGAGGGATTCGAACCCCCGGAAGGTCGCCCTTCAACGGTTTTCAAGACCGCCGCTTTCGACCGCTCAGCCACCTCTCCGAATTCGGTCGGTATCGAGCCAAGGCTTTGATGCGCGCGGCTATTCTACAGCAAATCTCCGCGGAAGCCAGTTCAGGGCCGGAGGATCTTTCCGGCGCGGGGACGGGCGCCGGCTTGAACTCGGCGGCTCCAGTTACTATATTGAGGGTTGGCAACGAGACCGGAGGTCCTGAAAACTCATGAATCCCTTGCAAAACACGGTACTGCATACGCGCACGGCCACGCTGGGCGCGAACAAGCTCATCCGCAACACCTATCTGCTCCTGTCGATGACCCTGCTGTTCAGCGCCGCGACGGCCGGAATATCGATGGCGCTCAACCTCCCCCACCCCGGCATGATCCTGACGCTGGTGGGGTATTTCGGCCTGTTGTTTCTGACCCACAAGCTGCGCAACAGCGCCTGGGGTCTCGCCGCTGTTTTCGCGCTGACCGGCTTCATGGGTCTGACCCTGGGACCGATTATCGAGGCCTACCTCGGGCTCCCGAACGGGGGGGAAACCGTGATGACGGCCCTCGGCGGTACGGGCGCGATCTTCCTGGGCCTGTCGGCCTATGCGCTCACCACGCGAAAGGATTTCAGTTTCCTGGGCGGTTTCCTGATGGTGGGCATCCTGGTGGCCTTCCTGGGCTCCCTCGCCGCCGCGCTGTTCTCGCTGCCCCTGGTCGGCCTGGCCATGTCGGCCATGTTCATCCTGCTGATGTCCGGGCTCATCCTGTACCAGACCAGCCAGCTCATCCACGGCGGCGAAGACAATTACATCCTCGCGACCGTCAGCCTGTACGTGAGCATCTATAATCTTTTCCTCAGCCTGCTGCAGATACTGGGCGTATTCAACAATAACGAGTAGCGCCCCGGCACGGATCACCGGATGCCCCTGAAAGCCCCGCCCATGCGGGGCTTTTTTTTCAATTACCCCAATGCCTTATAAATCATTCGACCGATGATGGCCTGATCCGTCGCGGGCGCCGGGAGGCCGCCTCAGAAAAAGGTTGTATTTTAATCGGCGATGGATTAGCCTTCTTACGAATTATCAAATTAATAATACTTCCGCTCGATTACCCGGCCCCGGGCCGGGGGAAACCCAGGGGAGCTCCGCCGATGAAACGATTCCTCACACGATTTCTCCGGACGAAGGCCGCACCGGCATCAACAAGCACGGGGCGCTGCCGATCTAACGAAGATGACGCCCTGCTGCACAAGGGTTTCAAGACCAAGCCGGGGCGGGGGCCGTTTCTATATTCCTTCGATGGCCGGGTGATCCCCCTGCGCAAGGCCCGATTCTTGCAAAAGCGTTGAACCTACAAAACGGCGGTACAGATGTCTTGGATGGTACGAGCAACATAAGCTAAGGAGAAATACGATGAAAGGTGACCATAAGCACAGCCACGAACATGCCCATACCCACAAGCACGAACATGAGCATGATCATACCCACAAGGACGGTACCAAGCATGCCCACCCGCATGGCCATGAGCATGCCCACGGCCATGAGCACGAACACACCCACTCCCATGACCATGGCGCCGACTCCGGACATGGGCACAAACACGGCGACTCGGAATTCGGTGGCCACGACCACAAGCATTCGGATCACGAAAAAGAGCCGCACGATCACTCGCACTGAGTGAGGGCCGCGTCACGCGGCCCTATCGTCGACGGAAGGTGGAGCCCCTCGGACGGAACCGAGGGGCTTTTCTTTCAAGACCCCGCGGAAAACAGCGCGGCGATCAGGAAGGGACGCCCGGCGGCTCCCGGTGACGCGACAGCCCCAGCAGCGCCGCTACCAGGACGAGGATGAACAGCTGCACTCCCAGACTTTCCCAGTTGGCGTATATCCCGACCGCGTTCCATTCGGGGAACGACACGCGATCCACCGGCACATAGCCTGCCTCCTGCAGCGCGGCGATGCCTTTACCGGCGATCACCAGGGACAGTAACACCAGGATCAGCGCATTGACGCCGAAGAACAGCTTGAGGGGCAGGCGCACGCTGAAATGGAAAATCAGCAGCGCGACCACGATCAACAGGATCAATCCGGCGGCGGCGCCCGCGACGAGATAGACCCCGTTGCCGGGTCCCGCCTCCAGTGCCAGCGCCTGATAGAAAAGCACCGTCTCGAAGACCTCGCGATACGCGGCCGTGAAGGAGATCAGCGCGAGCAACCAGATCTGACCCGCATTGAGGGCCCCGCCGACCTTGTCGTGCAGAAACCCCTTCCAGCGTTTCGCGTGCATATTGTCATGCAGCCAGTAACCGACGTAGACCAGCATGGCCGCCGCGAGCAGCGCGACCACCCCTTCCGTCGCCTCCCGCCCCGCCCCGCTGATCTCGATCACCGTGGAGGCCAGCCACCACGTCACCAGTCCCAGCAACAAGGCGGCGACCCAGCCCATATGAACGTAGGCGGCGGCCTGTTCGCGGCCGGTCTTGCGCAGAAAGGCGAGCAAGGCGGCGATAACCAGCACGGCTTCGGTCCCCTCGCGCAACAGAATCGCGCCGGAGCTCACGGCCGCGAGGCCGGGGGCGATACCCGCCTGCTGCTGCAATTTCCGGCGCGCCTGGTCGAGCAGGCCCCGCACGGCGGCGTACTGCCCGTCCAATACCTCCGGCGCGACGCCGCTGCGTATGGCCTGGCGCAGATCGGCCATGGCGGTCTCGATCGACTTCATCAGTGCGTGGTCCACCAGATCGAGCCGTGTCTCCACCAGCTCGAACCCGTCGAGATAGGCGCTCACTGCGAGCGTATACGCCGTGGTCTTCTGTCCGGCATGATAGGCATCGATCGCCCTGGCGAGATGGTCGTCGATCAGCGACCACACCTGCGCCTCATCGCTTGCGGTCGATGCGGGCGCTTCGGCGCCATGGCCGGGGGCGGCCAACACCAGGGCGCAGACCAGGGCCAGCAGGCACCGCTGTGCCGATCGAGTGAAACGCCTCATGGCCGAGCCCCGGTTCCGAATCGTATCGCGCTCATTGCTCATCCCCCAAGGCATCCCGAGCCTGCATGAGCAGGTTCTGGACAAAGCCGTTCTGATTCTCGACGACGCTGAGGGGTGCCCCCTGGCGCATCAGATTGCGTAACTGTTCCATGCCCTGCTCGATCGTTTTCATGAGGTCGTAATCCACCTCTTTCAGGCGATCCTCGAGGAGTTCGAAGCCGTCCAGATACGCGGTCGCGGACAACAGATAGGCCTGCTCCCGATCACCCTTGCGGTAGACCTCCAGGCTGTCTTTCATGTTGGTCTCGAGGACCTCCCAGGGCGTCATCTCCGGCGCGGCGGAGATGGCCTGTACCGGCGGCATGGGCATAACGACCAGCACCCCGGCGAGCGCGGCCGACCGCAACAGTTTCCGGTGAAACGACATCCGAGTCTCCTCTCCGCCCTCGACCGCGGATACCCGCGGCGACCCGGGACCACAATCAAGAATAATTATCGTTAATCATAGTGATCGCACACAAAAAATCAACCGCCCGCGGGGCGGCGGCGTTCCGGCAGGTCTCCGACGCGAGGGGGAAAGGAGGGCCGACCGGACCCGGTTTCGGGCGCGTGAACATGCCCGCCGCCAGGCCCATGCATCGTCGCCTGACGCACACCCGGGATATGTAGGTCGAATTCTAGGGTTTTGCCCGCCCGTTCATGATGGATATCGCGGGTCGTGCCACAGGCAGGGAAGCGGCACGACCCGAGGAGATTCTTATGCGGCCGCCGCCGGATCCGGGCCGCCGGGAATCACCCCGGGCAGGCGTCAGGACGCGGGCAAGATCACTTCGTGGTCAGCCAGTAATTGATCAGGTGCTGGCAGAACAGCAGACAGGACGAATTCACCCTCACGTCGACGATCAGCCGCCTCCCGTGCCCGTCCTTCAGCACGACCCCGGCGCTGCCCGCGGTTTCGCCGGTAAATCTCCAGTCCCCGAGGTCTTCATTCATGGTGAAATAACGGCGAATCTCTTCGGGTTCGGAATAACTCCCGAACGACAGAAAGCTCGCCTCACCCTGTTCGGGCAGCTTGGACAGCAGCGATGCGCCCGGAAAGACCGGGATCACGAGGGTCGCCGCCCCGTCGTTCTCCACCGCCGCGACATGGGATACCCGTCGGCCGGCCAGCACGGTGAGGCAGACGATCATGATCAGTCCGACCAGGACTACGCCTGTTTTTCGTCCGCTTGTCATGTGAGAGTGTTGAAGCGCCCCGGGCAACCCGGGGCCTCCGATCGATGAGCGGGCCGGGTGAATTGATACGCCGCCGTATTATGCCCACGACGATGAACGCTGGGGAGGTAACAAAAACCTAGCCGGCCTAATTATTAAGTATTAAGCCTCTTTCAAGCGGGGCGAAACCACGCCAGGGTCCGGTGCAGGCGTACCACCTCCCCGACGATGAGCAAGGTAGGGGCATGCACCCCGCTGTTCGCCACGCGTTCCGGCAGGGTCTCGAGCGTCGCCGCGATCACGCGCTGGTTCGGCGTCGTCCCCTGCTCGATCAATGCCGCGGGCGTGGCGGGGCTCATGCCGTGCGCGATCAGCTCGCGGCAGAGGGTCTCCAGGCCGGTCAGCCCCATATAGATCACCAGCGTCTGCTGCGGACGGATCAGCCCGCCCCAGTCGAGATCGACGCCGTCGTCGCGCGAATGCCCGGTGACGAAGACCACCGACTGGGCGTAATCGCGATGGGTCAACGGGATGCCGGCATAGGCGGCGCAGCCGTTGGCGGCGGTGATCCCGGGCACGACCTGGAAAGGGATCCCCTGCCCCGCGAGGTCCGCGATCTCTTCTCCGCCGCGTCCGAACACGAAGGGGTCGCCGCCCTTGAGACGGACCACCTTCTTTCCCTGCCGCGCCAGATCGACCAGAATACGGTTGATCTCCTCCTGCCTCAGCGCATGATAATCGCGCCGCTTGCCGACGTAGATGCGCTCGGCCTCGCGCCGTACCAGATCCAGCACCTGCGGGCTGACCAGCCGGTCGTACAGCACCACGTCCGCCTGCTGCATGAGGCGCAGGGCCCTGAAGGTCAGCAGGTCGGGATCGCCCGGACCGGCTCCGACCAGATAGACCTCACCGCGCGTCAGTCCGGAATCGCCGTCCCCGGACAGCTCCCGCTCGATCATGTCCTCCGCTTCCCGTTCGCGCCCGGAGAACACCAGTTCACTGACGGAACCCTGCAGGATACGCTCCCAGAAGCGGCGACGTTCCAGAGCGCTGCCGAAACGCCGGCCGACGCGCGCGCGGAATCGCCCCAGCATCTCGGCCAGGCGGCCGTAACCGGCAGGGATCATCGTCTCCAGCCTGGCGCGCAGCTGGCGCGCCAGCACCGGCGAGGCGCCGCCGCTGGAGACCGCGACCAGCACCGGCGAACGATCCACGATGGAAGGAAAGATGAAACTGCAGAGCCCGGGGGCATCGACCACGTTGACCGGGATATGACGCGCGTGCGCGGCGGCGGACACCGCCGCGTTCACCCCGGCATCGCCGGTCGCCGCCACGACGACGGTGAACGTCTCCACGTCCGCGGGCCGGAACTCCAGGGGACGGTGTGCGATCTCACCGCGCGCCTTCCATTCTTCCAGTCCGGGGCAGAGCGTAGGGGCGATCACCGTGACGCGCCCGCCGGCACGGCGGATCAGCCCGACCTTGCGCGCAGCGACCTCGCCGCCACCGACCACCAGGCACTCACGGTCGCGGAGCTGGAGAAAGACGGGGAGAAAGTCCATCAGCGCCGGCTCAGCCGATCACGCTGACACCGCCCATGTAGGGATGTAGCGCCGCGGGGAGATGGATCCTGCCTTCGCGATCCTGGCAATTCTCCATGAGCGCGACCAGGGTGCGGCCCACGGCGAGACCGGAACCGTTCAGGGTATGAACCAGTTCCGGCTTCTTGCCCTGGGGGCGGCGCCAGCGCGCCTGCAGGCGACGCGCCTGGAAATCCTCGAAATTACTGCAGGACGAGATCTCGCGATAACGCTGCTGTCCGGGCAACCAGACCTCGATGTCATAGGTATTGGCCGCGGAGAATCCCATGTCTCCGGCGCACAGCGCGACCGTACGGAACGGCAACCCCAGCCGCCTGAGCACCGTCTCGGCGTGCGCGGTCAACTGCTCCAGCGCCGCGTAGGAATCCTCCGGGCGCACGATCTGCACCAGTTCGACCTTCTCGAACTGGTGCTGGCGTATCATGCCGCGCGTGTCCTTGCCGTAGGATCCCGCCTCGCTGCGAAAACACGGCGTATGGCAGACGTATCTGCGCGGCACGTCCTCGGCCTCGAGGATCTCGCCGCGGACCAGATTGGTCACGGGAACCTCCGCGGTGGGAATGAGATACAGGCTACGTTCGAGCGCCCCGTCCGCATCCGGCCGCTGAATCTTGAACAGGTCCTGTTCGAATTTCGGCAACTGACCGGTGCCGGTCAGGCTGTCCGCATTGACGAGATAGGGCACATAGACCTCGCGGTAGCCGTGCTCCGTCGTGTGCAGATCGAGCATGAACTGGATCAGGGCCCGGTGCAGCCGGGCGAGCGGCCCCGACAGCGTCGCGAAACGGGCGGCGGCGATCCTCGCCGCGGACTCGAAGTCGAGCAGACCGAGTTTCGCCCCGAGGTCGACGTGATCGCGCGGCGCGAAATCGAAGGCCGCGGGTTCGCCCCAGCGCCGTACTTCGAGATTGTCCGCCTCGTCGCGCCCGTCCGGCACGCTGTCGTGGGGAAGATTCGGGATCCCCAGCAGGACCTCGTTGAGCTCGTCCTGGATCTCCTCCAGACGACGCTCCGCCGCCTGCAGCCGATCCCCCAGCGCGCCCACCTCCGCCATGAGCGACGCGCCGTCCTCTCCTCTCGCCTTGGCCTGACCGATGGCCTTGGAGCGGGCGTTGCGCTCCTGTTGCAGCTCCTGGGTCGCGATCTGCGCCGCCTTGCGGGCGCCTTCGAGTTCGCTCAGCCGCGCCGTCGGCAGTTCGACACCGCGACGGGCGAGCCTGCGTGCGACCGCGTCGAGGTCGGCGCGTATCAAATGGGGATCGAGCATATTCCGTGGGTTCCGCGCTGTTTCACTAATGTCGGCATCGGGGATTCCGGACCGGATGCGCGGGGAATCGCGCGACCGGATGCCCAGAAAAAGCCTGCAAGACAATACAAGAACTCATCCCGGAAGTCACGCCGCGCACCGCTCCTTCAGCCGGCGGCGCAATGAACGCCGGTCCCGCCCAGCCCGCAGTAACCGCCGGGATTCTTCGCCAGATACTGCTGGTGATACTCCTCCGCGTAATAAAACTCCGGCGCCGCGAGGATCTCCGTCGTCACCGTATCGAAACCGGCGGCCCTCAATGCCTCGCGATAGAGGTCGCGCGAGGCCTCCGCGGCCAGCCGCTGCGCATCGTCGTGGACATAGAGGCCGGAACGATACTGGGTGCCGACATCGTTGCCCTGGCGCATGCCCTGGGTCGGATCGTGGCTCTCCCAGAATATCCGTAACAACTCGGAATACGTGACGATACCCGGATCGTACACGAGGAAGACGACCTCGTTATGCCCGGTCATGCCCGAGCACACTTCCCGGTACGTCGGATTGGGCGTATAGCCGCCGGCGTAACCGACCGCGGTGGTAAAAACCCCGGCACGATCCCAGAAACGTCTTTCGGCCCCCCAGAAACAGCCCATGCCGAACATGGCCGGCATCAGCGCGGGTGGAAACGGCGGCTTGATCGGCCGACCGTGGACGAAGTGGCGATTCTCCACCGGCATCGGCTCGGCGCGACCGGGCAATGCCTGCTCGGGTCGCGGCAGTTTCAGTTTGTTCGCTCCAGTTCCTGTCATCACGGGCTCCTCCCGGGCCTCGGCCCGGATCAATAGCGCGACCAGCCGCCCGATGCCCTGCGAGCGCGACATCGCCAGCCGCCGTTCCGGCGCCACGGCGCCGTACCTGCCGCTATAAAAGTGCGGGCTCCGGCCTGTTCTTCCAAGGCGACCCCGGGGTCTTCGTCGTCCCCCTTCCCCCGGCCTGGGACCCCGGTTGACCATCATAGCGGCATTTACTAGATAACTGGAATGTATTAAGATGCCGTCTATCATATAAATCAGTTATATAACTGGGATTCAACCGGGCATAATCAAGCGTTATATCAAGCCACGAGGAACCGAGATGAGCCTGAATCCAGCCGTATCCACGCCCCCCTCCGACGCCGGCGCCCCCGCTGGCGGTCAAAGCGCGGAACGCCAGTTCGACCCGGAGTTCATCAGGACCCTCAACGAGAAATACCGCCCCCTCGACATCGAACAGCGCATCGTCCAGCTCTACCGCGACTTCGCCCCAGGCAAGGTCATGCTGACCTCGTCCTTCGCGGCCACTTCCGCTTTCCTGCTCCACCTCTTCTCGAGATTCGCCCCGACGCAACCGGTGTTTTTCATCGATACGGGCTACCACTTCCCGCAAACACTGGAATACAAACGGAAGCTGTCCGAGCTGTACCACCTCAAGGTGGTCGACGTCCGCGCCGAGGATTGGAAGCACGACTTCACCGTCAAGGACGAGACCTGGAAGAAGGACCCCGACTTCTGCTGCTCGATCAACAAGGTCGAACCCCTGTACGCGATCAAGGGCAACTACGACGTCTGGGCCTCGGGCCTGATGGGGTGGCAGACCAACCACCGCTCGACGCTCGAGGTCTTCGAGGCCCGCGGCGGGATCATCAAGTTCTATCCCCTGATCGATGTCACGCGGGAACAGCGCGACGCCTACCTCAAGGAACACCGGCTGCCGCTCCACCCGCTCGTCGCCGAAGGTTATTCCTCCATCGGCTGCACGCACTGCACGGTGGCCGGAATAGACCGCAGCGGCCGCTGGAACAACAGCCCGAAGACGGAATGCGGTCTACACCTGTGACCCGCCGCGCCCCCGCTATCGCGGGGAAGAGAATCTGATCTTCGCCCGCAGCGGGAAATCCACCACACTGCGCGCCCGGCGCAACGCGCGCACGTAGCCTTTCCCGGCGCGAAATCCCTCGCGGAACGACAGCTTCAGGTGCTCGACGGCCGTGATCTGACCGCCTTCGAGGGCATGCCGGAAACCGCTCTGATAACGTGCCGCGACGAGATTCCGGGGTATCCTGATCCCGAGATCCCGGGGTGTGGGATAGTCGTAGGTGATGGCCACCTCCTGACGCGAGAGGATGTCCCATGAATATTCGGCCTCGCCCCGGAAAATCAAAGTGCGGCGGCGCCCGTCTCGGGGGAGCGAGGCCCCGCCACTGGCCGGCGGTCCGCCGGTGAACTAGAATAAAACCCCGCGAAATCAGCCCCTTCGAATTCGACATGGATGCAAACAACATCACCACCCCGCTCGCATTCCTCGCCGGGACACTCTCCTTTCTTTCACCCTGCGTGCTGCCGCTGGTGCCGGTCTACATCAGCTATCTGTCCGGAAACGCCGCCGCGGGCGAAACGACCCAGAAACGCGGCCAGACCTTCATGCACGCCCTGTGTTTCGTCGGAGGATTCACGACGATCTTCATGCTGCTGTTCGGGCTGCCGGCCACCTATCTGGGCGAGGCGCTCAATCAGTACAGCGAAGCTATCGCCAGGCTGGGCGGTCTCCTGGTGATCGTCTTCGGGCTGCATGCCCTCGGCGCGATCACCATCCCCGCGCTGAACATGACCCGGCGGATAGACATCGCCCACGGCGCCAGCCCGGGCTATATCCGCTCGGCGCTGATCGGCATCGCCTTCGCCGCCGGCTGGACGCCCTGCATCGGACCCTTGCTGGGGGCGGTGATCAGCATGACCTTCACCCAACCCGCCGCCGGCCTGTTTTTCACCTTCGTGTATGCCATGGGGCTGGCGCTGCCGTTCCTGCTGACCGCCCTGCTCATCACGCGCGCCACGAACCTCATCCGGCGGCTGAACCGGCACGCGCGCATCGTCCAGCGGGTGAGCGGCATTTTCCTGATCGCGGTGGGCCTGCTGCTCGTCACCGGGCAGTTCACCATGATGAACTCGTTCTTCATCCGGTTCACGCCGGAGTGGCTGGCGGAAAGGCTGTGACCCCGGCGCACCGGACACCGGCCTCAGGATAGAGACTCACCGGTCCGCCCGACCCGATTGCGCGGCCGGCCGGAGAGAAAGGCGCGGATATTCCGGCCGACCTCATCCAGCATCCGTTGCCTGGCCTCGCGGCTGGCCCAGGCGATGTGGGGCGTCAACAGCAGTCGCGGGATAGGCCGCGCGAGCAGCGGATTCCCCGCCGCGGGAGGCTCGACGCTCAGCACGTCGAGCCCGGCCCCCGCGATCACGCCGCGCGACAAGGCCTCGGCGAGCGCGCCCTCGTCCACGATACCACCGCGCGCCGTGTTGATCAGGATCGCATCGGACTTCATCAGGCCCAGTTCGCGCGCGCCGATCAGATTCCGGGTCCGCGGGGTCAGCGGGCAATGCAGGCTGACGATATCGGCCGTGCGCAGGAGATCGTCCAGCGGCACCCGCCCTGCCTCCGCCGCCGCCCCCGGCCGGGCCGCGACCAGGACCTTCATACCGAACGCCTCTGCCAGGCGCGCGACCGAGCGACCGAGTTCCCCGTAGCCGATGATCCCCATGACCCGCCCGGCGAGTTCCACGATGGGATAGTCGAGCAGGCAGAACTGCTCGCTCTTCTGCCAGCGGCCGGCCTGGACCGCATCGCGGTACTCGGGCAGGCGCGTGACCAGGGCGAGCAGCAGGGCGAAGACATGCTGGGACACGGACGCGGTGGCATAGCCGCGCACATTGCACACCGGAATGCCCAGCCGCGCGGCCGCCTGCAGATCGACGTTGTTCGTCCCGGTCGCGGCCACGCAGACGAGCCGGAGCCTCTGCGCCCGTTCCAGCACGCTCCCCTCCAGCATCACCTTGTTGGTAACGACCACGTCCGCGTCACGGATCCGATCCAGGACGAGATCCGCCGGCGTGGCTTCGTAGAAGCGCCACTCGGGCAGGGCCTCCGTCAGCGACGACAGATCGACGTCGTCGCCACCCATCGATCCGCGATCCAGAAACACCCCGTTCACGCAACCGTCTCCCGTCATCCCGCGAACTCCTTGATCATCCCGGATACCCGCGCCGGTGCGGCGCTCAATATTCCCGGCTGAAGGCCAGCGTGAACCCGTCGCCGCCACCATGCCATACGGTCAATCCGATGAACCCGCCGGGATCGACCTCCACGGTCAGACCGGCGAAGGCGGTCGTCCTGTCGAGCGCCTCGAAGGTCGAGGTCGAAGCGGCCGCCCCGCGCACCCGCCGATCCAGATCGAGATCGCCGAGACGCGAGCCGGCGTACAGGGAAACCATGGAGGAGACGACCCAGCGGAGACTCAGCGATACCTCCGACGCCCACCAGTCCAGTTCGACCCGCTCCCCTCCGGATTCATCTTCCGTACTCTGATAACTCAAATCCAACCGGTAGTCGAGGCCGCCGCCCGGGCCTCCGAACACGGCCCCGTCCGCCGTCACGCCCAGAAAATTGCCCGACGGCTGCAACGCGCCGGCCACTCCCCGCCCTGTCATCTCCGCGGCGACGATACCGCCCTCGAGCCCGAGCCTCAGATACCGGTTCACGCGTTCGGCAAGCCGGATCCCGACACGGTCCGCGCGCAGTTCGAGTCCCCCCTGCTCATTGGTGATCTCCGTGTCCTGGCGGTCGACGTACAGGCCGACGCCGAGACCGCGGAGATCCATGTCCGCGCCGGCGGCATATCCCGGGCAGAGCCCCGCCACCAGAACGGCCATGCCCCACCCGGATCGCTTCATTCCCATCACCGCACCCCCGTCATCGCCGGGGCAGCGCCCGGCACGTCCGTCCACGCCTCTCGTCCACGGAGGTTTCCATGATAGCCCGAGGCACATCGCTGCCATACCCGATCAGGCCCATTAGAGCATTGATTCTACGGGTTTTAAACGCCCCGAAAACCTCAAGTAATCGTGCGGGCGACACGATAACTAGGACACTGGGGCGAGGCCCCGGCGGGGTCGCCCGCCGGGGCGACACAGGGAGGACAAGTGCCTGTAATTCTTTGGTTATTCTTTATATTTCCGCTGATCTCGCCGGCCTATGGCGATACGCTGATCTCGGTGGAAGCCCCCTCTTACGTCGGATACGAGGGCTGCGCCATGTGCCATCGCGACCAGTATGCGGACTGGCAGAAAAGCAAGCACGCCAAGGCCTTCGAATTGCTGAAACCGGGGATACGCGTTTCCGCCAAGAAAAAGGCGAACCTGGACCCGGACAAGGACTACACCGGCTCGCTCAAATGCCTGAAGTGCCATTCCACTGGATATCGGGAAAGCGGAGGGTTCGTCAACGTCGGGGAGACCCCCACCCGCGCCGGCGTAGGCTGCGAGATGTGCCACGGGCCGGGCAGCGAATACCGCAAGATCCATAAACAGAAGCATACGGGATTTTCCCACGAAGAGGCCGGCGCCGCCGGCCAGTTATACGGCTCAACGGACACCGGGGTATGCGCCCGTTGCCATGGCCATGAAGACATGCCCCTCAAACCCGAGATGGACGAGAAATACGTATTCGTCCTGGAGGATCGGCTGAAGAACACCCGCGCATACCACCAGCACTATCGATGACCGTCCGTCACCGCGTCCCCGGACGCCGGGCGGCCGGGACACGGCCTCCAGCGCGGACCAGGATTCACGCCGCGCCATAGATCCGGAAACCGATGATAAGAATAAATAAAATAAGCACGAAGATCATCCTGGCGATCGGCGCCCTATGGCTTCCCTTCGTGATCGTCGGCGTCTGGTACGACATGGAGCAGGCGAAGAAGCTGGCGCTGAACGAGGTGCTGCGCTGGGGGACGTCGTCCGGAGAGACCGTCCGCATCGCCCTGAACACGCTCATGCGCGAAGGGAAGATGGACGCCCGCTTCAATCTCTTCAACGACCTGTCCACCGAAATCTCCGAGCTCGAATCGATCCGGGTCATCCGCAGCCCCAAGGTCAACGAGATATTCCGGCGCGTACGGATGGAAAACGACATCCCGCGTGAACGGGAAAACCTCCGGCTCTATCGCGAACAGATCACCGATCTGCTGGGCCGGCTCGACCACGCCACCGATCCGGACGAGCGGGAGGATATCGTCAACGACATTACCGATATCAGCTACGAGATCAATCACTCGGAGGAGCTGATACTGAAATTCGGCCGGGCGATCCCGATCGACCCGCGCGAGGCGGCCCAGGACGAGGTCGACCGCCAGGTGCTGGAGACCGGAACGACCGCCTACGTGGTCGAGCAAGACCGCATGCGCATCATCGCCCCCTACAAGGTTCGCAAGACCGGATGCTCGGAGGCCTCCGGATGCCACTTCTACGCCAAGGAGGGGGATGTGCTCGGCGCCGTCAACATGGTGTTCTCGATCGAGCGCATCAACCACGAAGTCCTGCGCAATATGATCGCCTCCATCATCCTGAAGGTCCTCGCGAGCATCGTGATATTCGCCCTGGTCTATGCGGCCATCAATCTGATCGTCATCAAAAACCTCGACAGGCTGACCCAAGTCATGCGGAAAATAGCCTCCGGCGATCTGAGCGCGCACGTGGCGCTGAAGCGCAGGAAATCGGATCTCGGCCGGGCCGGGGAGTCCATCGTCTCGACGCCGGACGAACTGGATTATCTGATCGACGGCTTCAACACCATGGCGGAGAAACTCAAGCACGATCAGGACGAGCTGGAGAAGCTCGCCGCCTACGACAGCCTGACCGGCCTGTACAATCGAAGAAAGTTCACCTCATCCCTGCAGGAAGAGGTCGCGCGATACCGCAACGAAACGCACGCGCTCTCCCTCATCATCATAGATCTGGATCACTTCAAGAACATCAACGACACCTACGGTCATCAGGTCGGAGACGAAGCCCTGCGCTCGGTCATCGGGGTCGTCAACTCTCATATGAGGCGCAATGATATCTCCGCCCTCTACGGCGGCGAGGAGATCGCGGTCATCCTGCCGCGGACCGACGGCGAGGAGGCCATGGTCCTGGCGGAGCGGGTCCGCCGGGCCATCGAAGAACACGGCATCGAGTACGAGCCGGGCAAGACGCTCCACATCACCGCGAGCATCGGAGTCGCCACGCTTACGTCGGAACCCGTCACCGACAACGCGCTGATCCAGGCCGCCGACGCCGCGCTGTACGCCGCCAAGCGGGATGGAAGGAACTGCGTGCGCGGATGGAAGATCGAGGGCAAGGAGCCGGGCGTCCGGCCCGCCCCTCACCAGCGGTAGACCAGCCCCGCCCTGAGCGCATACGCCCGATAGTCCTTCTGCGGTCCGCTCAGCAGCAGGATGTCGCTCAGCGCATCGCCCCCGGCCTCCACATTGTCGAGCGCCCAGTCCTGCGCGCGGAATCTCTCGTACGTCACCCCGGCGCCCAGGCCGGTGGAATCGCTGACCCTGTACACGGCGTGGACATCCAGCGTATGCCGTTCGCTTCCGTCCGCAGGCATGTCTTCATAGACGAGGCCGTTCCCGGCCGAGAAGCGGATGTGGCTCCTGGCCCGGGTGTAGGCATAAGCGAGCGTGACATGGAGCGTCTCGTAGAACAGATCGAACCCGCCCTGCGCGCCCAGCGTCGTGATCGCGTCGTCGAAATCCGCGGCCCAGTCGAGAGAGGAATCGATCGAGCTGGCGATGGCGGCGTTGAACTCGCGCCCGCTCTGGGACGAACGCATCAGCTCCCGGGTAAGATACGCCCCGATGGACCAGCCGTCCTCCGCCGTGTAGCCGATATCGAGCGTCGCCTCGACGCCGTCATCCGCGGTCAGACCGAGATAGGTATCATCGAAGAAGATATCGTCCCGATAGGAATCCCGGCGGTCCGCCAGGTCGAATCCGATGTCGAGATTCTCGTGCGGGCTATACGCGACCGAGGCGAAGCGCCGGCTCCGCTCCCGGCTCGCGACGTCGAATTGCCTGAGGTCCGGGTGGTTCTCGAAACAGGTATCCACCGCCGTGCTCCCGCCCGTGTCGGGGTCCGGGTCCACCGTTACGACGGCGGGGCATCCCGTGGCGTCGACCAAGGTACTGTACGAGAGGAAGCCGTCGTAATTTTCCGCGTCGCGCCGGGAATACAGATAACCGATACGGCCGGAGAGCGCGTCGGACAGATTTCTGCCCAGCGCGACCTTGAGCGTATCCTCCCGGGTGCCGCGAACCGGACGATATTTGTCGTATCCGGTCGCCTCGTGTCTGTAGTCGGTCTTGAGAGTGGCCCCTGCGACGAAACGATACGCGGCCCCCAGCTCGAGCGTCGAACGCGACAGGTCATAGGGACGGCTGTATATCACCTCGCTGGAGGACTGCGGCATGGTGTCGTCAATCACGCGATCGAACGGGGTATACGGCGTCCTGTTGTCGGTCTCGTAAAAGCGATAGCGCGCGTTGAGGCCGAGCCGGGACAATGGCCGCCAGGCCATGTTGAGCACGAGGTGGGCCACGTCGACCCTGGCCTCCGCGCTGGATCGCGGGAGTCCGGCGCCGTCCTCCATGACGGCCGCCGTCCCGCCGATGTCGTCGGTCGAATAGGGCAGCAGGCGATCGTCCTGCCTCATCTGGCCCAGTTCGGCGACCCCGGACAGCCTGAGCTCGCCCGGAAGGTTCAACCCGCCGCTCAGGCGGAGGCGCTGGTAGCTGTTGTCGGGCGGCAGGCCGATGCGCGCCACGGTGGGATAGTCCAGCGCGGTCGGGGCCGATTTCAGGAAGGGGACGTCCCACAGCAGGGAAGGGTTCTCATCGTGAAATACGGAGAGCAGATATTCGAGCTCGGCCTGCCCTCCATCAGCCGAGTACTCCAGTCCGGTCGAAAATTCCTCGGTACGGTAATCGATCGGTTGCGGCAGAATGGTCGCATCGACCTGGCCCGGATTCTGGGCCGTGATCCCCGCCAGGGATTGCACCCCGTTCTTGTCCTCGCGCCGGACGGACAACCTCGTCCGCCATCCGCCGGCGAACTCCCGGCTCGCGCGGAATGCGTCTTCCCTGCGGTCCGTGCGCAGATCGAGCGTCTTCAGGCTGTCCTCGAGCGCGGCCATGGCGGCGGTCGTCGCGGCCGGCGTGAATCCCGCCGGCAGGGTCAACTGCGCGCCGCCCGCCCCGTCGAAGGGGGTGCGGGCATCGCGGGAGATCAGATGCGGGATCTCATCATGCGTGAACTCCAGGGCGTAGCTTCCGTACCCCCCGGCGGACAGACCCAGGCGCCTGGAGTTCAGACCCAGGTCACTCGCTCGAAAGTGGAAATAGGAAACCCCGCCCTCGACGGCCCCTTCCGCATCCACGCGCGGATAGATCGTGTCGCCGTCGAGCCCGGTATATTCGCCGAAGCCGCCGCCGGCACGATCGATATCGACGATGGCCACACCGAATTCTGCTTCGCCGCGATATTCGACTCGCTCGTCCGCCGATGCTCCGGCGCCGCACAGCATCGCGAACCCGCCGCAGCACAAGCCGATCCCGCGCGCGGCGCCGCGCCGACCCGACGGACGCACGCCCCCGTTTCGCCTTTGCCCCCGCCCGTTCAACGCTGGAATCTCGCCCCGGACGGATGATTCGAGCCGTGAATCCTGGAGTGGCAATTGGTACAGGCCTTGCCGCGCAACTGCCGCACGGCGGGATCGTCGAGGTCGAGCCCGTTGTACAGGGTCCCCACGTGCAGCCTGGCCGAGTGACACTCCTGACACAGATAGGGCAGGCGCTTTTTCAGCAGACGGGGGTTGTTCGAACCGTGCGGATCGTGGCAATTCGCGCAATTCTCCCGCACCGGCGGATGCTCGAAGAGATTCGGACCGCGTTTTTCCGCATGGCACCGGTAACAGGTTTCATTGACCGATGCCGTTTCGAGCAGACCCGGACCGGGGCCGCCATGGGGATTGTGGCAATCCATGCACACGATCTTTCCTTCCCGCAACGGCATATGGGCCGTCCGCTGCAGTTTCGCGCGCTGTGATTTGTGGCACTCGAGGCAGATGTCCATCGTCGGCACCGGTGCCGCGCCGTGGATCCTGTGACAGGAGGTACAGGTGATCCCTTCCATGTCGTGCGTGCTCCCCCTCCAGTGCATGCGCCCACCGCCTTCGTGGCAGTCGAGACACACCTTGGCGGATTCGGCCGCGACGGCGGGATCCTTGAACGAGCGGATGCGGAGCGGGCCCCGCTCATCGATCTCGCCCGCCACCCGGATATGCGCGGAGCCGGGACCGTGACAGGCCTCGCAGCCACGCGCCGCGCGCCCGTCGCGGGGATTCAGCGTAAAGACCTTGCCATGACGCCCCGCCAGATAGCTGCGCTCCTGGCCCTTGTGGCAGGAACGGCACTCACCGGCCCCGATATAGACCGCATCGTCCTGCCCTCCGGCCCCCTCGTCGGCCTGGGTCCAGGGCATACAGAAGAGACAGACCAGCAGCGGCAACCATCGCCCGCACCACGGTGATCGCCACTCATACCCAAACGTCGTCGAATGCGAGAGAGACATGCCTGTTCGGCCCACGGCTCCTAAGGATGCAGGGACGGATCCGGGCTTTTATAGCAAGAAACCGGCCAAACAGGCCGCCCCGGCGTCTCCCACCAGGGATGCCGCGGGTCCGCGGCCGGGTCAGATCTTCATCGACAACAGAGGATTACCCGGCCGTCCGGAAGAAACGTCGACACTGGCGACAGGCCCGGGAAAGATGAACGATCCAGGGGAACGGGCCGACCGGGGGATTGCGGCGCCGGAAATATCAGACGGGGGCGTGCGGAAAAAAACGACCTGGTTGCGGCCGTGATGTTTGGCGGCATAAAGGGCATGGTCGGCCGCCTTGAGCACATCCTCCAGGCTGGCGAATTCATGCGCTTCGCCATGCGTCGCCGCACCGATCGAGGCCGTCACCGAAATATCCCGTCCGTCGAGCAAACGATGTTTTTCGCGAAAGGCCGCCAGCAGGCGCGCGGAAGTCGTCTCGGCGCCACCCCGGCCCGAGCCCGGCAGGATGATGACGAACTCCTCACCGCCGTAGCGGGCGACGATATCGCTGTCCCGGGTGTTCTCGACCAGTATCCGGGCGCTGCTTTTCAGGATCTCGTCCCCGACCAGGTGACCGTAGGCATCGTTCACGTGCTTGAAATCGTCCAGATCGATGAACATCACGGTAAACGGCCAGTTATGCCGGCTGGCCATACGGATCTCCTCGACGAGGACCTGGTTCAGATGGGCGCGGTTGTAAAGGCCCGTCAGGGCATCGCGCCGATTCTCCTCCTCCAGCCGGCGGGTACGATCCTCGAGCAGTTCCGCGGTCCTGGCCAGCGTCGTCGAACGCTGCATCACATTGATATGACGCAACAGAATCAGTTCACGCGCCTCATTGAGCAACGAATCCAGATAGGCCTGGTCGTCGATCTTGATCTCGAACAGATGCGCGATGTCCTTCAGGACCTCGGCGGACGACGACAGGACGTCGACGAACGCCTCGCGTTTCAATCCCAGCATACCCTCCGCGCGGCGCATCACCCCGTTTATCGCCTCCTTGGTCCCGTGTCCGCTGAGCAGATCGGCCATATCGCTCGCGAGCGCCACCACATCGATCTGCTGCCTGACCGGCGCGGGCTGCGCGTGCGCCGACTCCGGCACATGGCTGGCCGCGATGACCGTCTGGAGTTTTTCCGGGAAATGCCATCTCTGCAGTAACCAGGCGCCGACCTCCGCGTGGTCGAGACCCAGCGCGGAATGCTCGTACTCCAGCACGCCGGTATGGCCGGCGCGCATATCGCATTGCCGATACAGCTCCGGCATGGACTTGTCGAGCGCGAGCATCCCGATATCCTGCAACAGCCCGCACAGGAACAGGTCTTCCTTGTTGCGCACCTCGATCTGTTCCCCCAGTACCTGGGCGCAGGTGGCCGCCGCCAGGGAACGGCGCCAGAAATAGTCGTAATCGAAGCGGCGATCCGCCTTGCCCTTCAGGCCGTTCACCACGGAGAAGCTGAGCGCGAGCGTGATGGTGCCCTCTACGCCGAACAGGGTGATCGCCTGGCGGAGGTTTTCCGTCTTGCGGTGCCGCGCATAGAGCGGTGAATTGGCCATGCGCAGCAGCTTGGCCGTCAGCGCCGGGTCGAGGCTGATCACCTTCGCGACATCGCCGAGGGTGACATCGGGATCCTGCCCCAGTTCGAGGATACGCACCGCGACGCCGACCGGGCTGGGCAGATCGGTACATTGCCCCAGTCGCGCCAGGAGGACTTCATTGTTCTGCGGGAGGCACGCGTTGCTTGATGAAATCGGCACTTTTATTCCTTCGCCGGGCAGGATCCGGCCATCGACTGCGACCGCTGGACCCGGCCCAAATCGCCGCGATCCCCGGCCTTTGTTTCGCTCTAAGTCTGTGTATTCAAGACCATGAAAGATAACGGATGCACGGACATCACAAGGTCGGTCGTACTCTCCGGCCGGATACTTCCGGCCGCGTATCCGGGGTCCCCTCTCTCCATCCCCATGAAGCGACACCTATATCATCGGTCAACGGCGGGAAACCTGAACATCCCGGGCCGCCGGAAGCCCGCCCCCGGACGCGATGGACGCCTGCGAACCTCTTTCCGGACATGGGGCGGCCCACGGAGCTTTGATCTCTTTACATGCTCTCGATTTAAATCTAGTCTAAATCCAATCCGACTCCCCGAGGCAAGACAGGAAACCCGCGCCGAAACCCAGCACCCTCGCCACCCGACCCGGCCATGACTACGCAAGGCGTCCAAGCATTACACCTCCGGCATCCCGCCTTCAGGGCATTTATCGAGCGTTTCCCGCTTTACCTGCGCACCAGGCCACTGGATGAGCTCCGCGCGCGCGACTTCGGCCGGCTCGACGAACAGGCCCAGGTCTACCTCGACTACACCGGCGCCTGCCCCTGTCCCGCCAGCCTGATCGAACGGCATCGGGAAATCCTGCTGGGCGGAACCTTCGGCAACCCGCACTCACGGCACGATCCGGCATCGGCCTCGACAAGGCTGCTGCAGCGCGCGCGGGCCGACGTCCTGCGCTATTTCCACGCCGACCCTGCAGAATACCTCGTGATCTTCACCGCGAATGCGAGCGGGGCCCTGAGGCTGGTCGGCGAGGCCTATCCGTTCGACGGGGACGCCGAGTTCCTCCTCACCGCGGACAATCACAATTCCGTGCACGGCATTCGCGAGTATGCCGCCCGCCGCGGCGCGGCGATACGATACATCCCCAGCCTGCCGGGAAGTCTGCGGGCGGAGGATATCTCCACCCATCTCACCGCGGCGCGGGCCGGCGGGAACAGGCTGCTGGCCTATCCGGCGCAATCCAATTTCTCGGGCCTGCAGCATCCTCTGGAATGGATCGCCGTCGCCCGGGACAGGGGCTACGAAGTCCTGCTCGATGCCGCGGCCTTCGCCCCGACCAACCGGCTGGACCTCGCGCGGATCCAGCCCGACTTCGTCGTGTTGTCCTTTTACAAGATGTTCGGCTATCCCACCGGGATCGGGGCCTTGATCGCGCGTCGCGCCGCCCTGGGTAAACTCATCCGCCCGTCCTTCAGCGGCGGCACCGTGAAGATGGTGTCGACGCTGCTCCGCTCGCATGCCCTGCGCGACGACGAGGCCGCCTTCGAGGACGGAACGGTGAATTACCTCGCGCTCCCCGCCGTGAGCAGCGGACTCGAATTCATCTCCGCCATCGGTATCGACACCATCCACCGCCGGGTCACGGTCCTGACGAACCATCTCCTGGAGCGCCTCAGGGACCTACGCCACGCCTGTGGCCGACCCGCGGTCGAACTCTATGGAGACACGGCCCCCTCCCCGCGCGGCGGCGCCATCGCATTCAACCTGCGCGATCCGGCAGGCGTGTATCTGGATTACGAGGCGGTGGAACGTCGCGCCGCCCGGGAAGGTATCGCCCTCCGCTCCGGCTGCTTCTGCAATCCCGGGGCCGGCGAGGCCGCGTTATCCCACTCGCCCATCCTCGTCGCGGAGTGCCTGCGGCGATCGGGGCCGGCGCAGGATCCCGCCCGCTACCGGGCCTGCATGAGTCACGCGGGCAAATCGATGGGCGCCGTGCGCGCGTCACTGGGCATGGCGAGCAACTTCTCCGATGTCCACCGCTTCCTCGAATTCCTGGAAGGTCTGCTCGACCGCCCCGCCGCCGAACTGACGGCATGAACTCCCACCGGGCGGGCGCGGAAGATCCGACATGCTCCAGACTGGTATCCAAACCCTACAGATGATATATATTAGCCCTGCGATCGGGGATTACCGGCACCCAGCTTCGCTCCACGTGCCGCGATGGATCATCGGATCACACAATCATCATCAACTTAACCTTTCAACCAATTGTTTGGTTTGAATATATAGCTAGGAGAGCATCATGAAGGCACCGTTCTTAATGTTCGCCGCCACTGGGGGCATCCTCATCCTGTCTTTCATCATCGCCGCAGCCCTTTAAGAAACAAACCCGACCGGACCGGGCGTCGCCCTCGCGGCGGCCATGCGGGCTCGGAGACCCTCTCCGAACACCCGCCCGGGAGTCTCATTGTCGTCCACGGGCGGCCCACGGCCGCCCGCCTCTTCCCGTCCCAAACCGCCCCTAAGACTCCCGCCCCGGGAAACACTACAGCCGTTCCGATGCAATTCGGAGATTCGAAACAGCTATCGTGGCGGGACTAAGAGCTTAGGACTTAGGACTAAGGGCTTAGGACTAAGTGAAAAGAAAAATACATCTTTGGTCGTGGTGAGAGGGTAAGCCGTGACCGTTCGTCCCTGCGGACGAACGCAGCACGGCGAACGCCCGCAGGGCCGGGAATCCGAACGCCCCGCGAGTTGTATTCAGATAAAACTACGAATTGGTCGGGGCGAGAGGATTTGAACCTCCGACCACTACCACCCCAAGGTAGTGCGCTACCAGGCTGCGCTACGCCCCGATTGGAAAAAGGATTCGAAGTATATCAGGAGTGAAACGTCAATGCGCGCGTCCCGCGCGATCAGGCCTTCATCACCTTCAGGAGATCCTCGAGTTCCTGCCGGATCTGGCGGACCACCTGCCGGCTCCGGCTGGTGTCCGTTCGGGTCTCCTTTCCCGACAACTGCTGCCGCGCGCCGCCGATGGTGAATCCCTGCTGATACAGCAATTCGCGTATCTGGCGCACGATCATGACATCCTGACGCTGGTAATAACGCCGGTTCCCCGCGCGCTTGACCGGCGCCAACTGGGGAAACTCCTGCTCCCAGTAGCGCAACACATGCGGCTTCACGCCGCACAGGTCGCTGACCTCTCCGATGGTGAAATACCGCTTGCCGGGTATCGGCGGAAGTTCGTTATTGCCGCTGGGTTCCAGCATGGGCCTCGACTCTTGCCTTCAATTTTTGCCCGGGATGGAACGACACGACGCGGCGCGCGGTGATCGGTATCTCTTCTCCGGTCTTCGGATTGCGTCCGGGACGCTCATTCTTTTTTCTCAGATTGAAATTGCCGAACCCGGAGAGCTTGACCTGCTGCCCCGCTTCCAGCGCGGCGCGCACTTCCTCGAAAAACATCTCCACCAGATCCTTGGCTTCCCGCTTGTTGAGTCCGAACTCCTCGAACAGCCGCTCCGCCATATCAGCCTTTGTCAGCGCCATAATCATTCTCTCAATGTTGCCTGAAGTTTGATATGCAGTTGCTTGAGCACGCCTTCGATCAAGGCGTCGACTTCGACATCGGTAAGAGTGCGCGAAAAATCCTGCAAGGTCAAGCCCAGCGCGATACTTTTCTTCCCGGAATCAACGCCTTTGCCGCGATAGATATCAAACAGGTGCAGACCCTGCAACAAGTCCCCCGCCGCCTCGCGCACGCAGGCCTCGAGCTCCGCCGCGGTAACGCCCTCATCGAGAATGACGGCGAGGTCGCGCCGCACCGAGGGAAACCGCGACAATTCCGCGAAGGAGGCCACCTTCGGCGCCTCGATACCCTCCAGATTCAACTCGAAGACGAATACCGGCTGACCGAAACCCAGCATGTCCGCCGTCTGCGGATGCAGGGCGCCCAGCCAGCCGATCGCGCGGGAATCCGCGCCGAGGATACGCGCCGACTGTCCCGGATGCAGGGCGGGATGCGCCGCCGCCTGGAAACCATGGACATGCCCGCCGCCGAGATCCTGCAGCAAGGCCTCCACATCCGCCTTGATGTCATAGAAATCCACGGCCCGCGTCGGCAGCCCCCACTGCTCGGGACAGGCCGCGCCGAGGGCGATGCCGGCGAACATGCTCTCCTCCTTGATCCCTTCCAGAGACGCGCCCGACCCGCCGTCGCGCCGCAGATCGCCGGTATATCGACGGCCATACTCGAACAGACGCACGCGCGCCTGCTGGCGCTTCAGATTGTGCAGGCAGGCCTGGACCAGCCCGGGCCACAGGCCAGTGCGCATCACGGCGATGTCCGCGGCGAGCGGATTCGCCAGCGCCAGCGCCTCATGCGCGGGATCGAGCAGGCGCTGCGTGCCGGCGTCGACGAAGCTGTAGGTGATGACCTCCTGATAACCCCGGCCGGCGAGCAGATCGCGCCCGCGGCGCACCCGCTCCGGATGCGCATCGTGCGCGCGGATCCCCAGCCGCGAGTTCGGGCGGCGCGCAGGCAGACGGTCGTAGCCGTGCACGCGCGCGAGTTCTTCGATGAGATCGGCCTCGATGGCGATGTCGAAACGGAAGGAAGGCGGAGTCACCCGCCAGGCGCCCGCTCCGTCCGTCTCCACGCGCATGCCGAGCCGGGCGAGGATCTCCTCCACCTCCCGGGTAGGGATCTCATACCCCAGCAGACGGGTCAGTCGCGCGGCGCGCAACGGGATCGTCGGCCGGCGCGGCAGGAAGGCCGCGTCCACGGCCTCCACCACCGGACCCGCCTCGCCGCCGGCGATATCGAGGATCAGACGCGTGGCGCGCTCCATGGCCCGGGCCTGCAGCGCGGGATCGACGCCGCGTTCGAAACGGTGCGAGGACTCCGTGTGCAGACCCAGGCGCCGCGCCCGGCCGGCGATCGCGTCCGGGGCGAAAAAGGCGCATTCGAGCAGGATCGAGGCCGTCCCCTCGCCGACCGCGCTCGACGCGCCGCCGATGATGCCGGCCAGCGCCAGCACCTGCCGGCGATCCGCGACCACCAGCATATCTTCGCTCAGGGTCAACGTCTGACCGTCGAGCGCGGTGAAGGTCTCGCCGCTCCGCGCCCGCCGCACCCGGATCCCGCCCTCGATGCGGCCGAGATCGAAGGCGTGCATCGGCTGACCGAGTTCCAGCAGCAGATAATTCGTGACGTCCACCACGGGCCCGAGGCTGCGCAGACCGCTGCGGCGCAACCTTTCCCGCAGCCACAAGGGGCTCTCGGCCGCCGGGTCGATCCCGCGTATCACCCGGCCCAGATAACGCGGACAGGCCTCCGGATCGGCGACCTCGATCTCCACGGCATGATCGATCGCCGCCGGCGCCGGGGCGGCGGGCGACGCCGCTATATCGATCCGGTTCAACGCCGCGATCTCGCGCGCGACGCCGGCGATCCCCAGGCAGTCGCTGCGATTGGGCGTCAGCGACAGTTCGAGCGACACGTCGTCCAGCGCGAGCAATTCGCGCACGTCCTGCCCCGGCCTGGCGTCCGCCGGCAAGGGCAACAATCCCTCCGAAGTCTCGGCCAGCCCGAGTTCCTTCGCCGAACACAGCATCCCGGACGATTCGACGCCGCGCAGCTTCGCGCGCGCGATCTTGAGTCCCCCGGGCAGCTCCGCGCCGACCAGCGCCGTCGGCACGCGCATGCCCGGCGCGACATTGGCCGCGCCGCAGACGATGATCAGCGGCGCAGCGGCGCCGACATCGACGCGGCAGACCCGCAGGCGGTCGGCCTGCGGATGCGGCTCCACGCCTTCGACCCGGCCGACCACCACGCCGCGGAACTCGGGCGCCACCGGCTCGACGGCCTCGACCTCCAGTCCGGCCATGGTCAACTGCGCCACCAGCGCCTTCGTATCGAGCGGCGGATCGACCCATTCGCGCAGCCACTGTTCGCTGAATTTCATGCTCGGTTGAACTGCCTCAGAAACCTCAGATCGTTTTCGAAGAACAGCCGCAGGTCGTTCACGCCGTAGCGCAGCATGGCCATGCGCTCGACGCCCAGGCCGAAGGCGAAACCGGTGTAACGTTCGCTGTCGACGCCGACGTTGGCGAATACCCGCGGATGGATCATCCCGCACCCCATGATCTCGATCCAGCCGGTATGCTTGCACACGCGGCAACCGTCTCCGCCACAGATCACGCACGCGATATCGACCTCGGCGGACGGTTCGGTGAAGGGAAAATAGGAGGGCCGGAACCGTACTGCCGCATCGCGCTCGAAAAACGCCCGCAGGAAATCGGTCAGCGTGCCCCTGAGATCGGCGAAGCTGACGTCCTCGTCCACCATGAAACCTTCCACCTGGTGGAACATGGGCGTATGCGTCACATCGGAATCGCAGCGATACACGCGTCCCGGCGCGATGACGCGCAGGGGCGGCGTCCGCTCGCGCATCACGCGCACCTGGACCGGCGAGGTGTGCGTCCGGAGCAGGGTGTGCGCGTCGAAATAAAAGGTATCGTGCATCGCCCGCGCGGGATGGTTCGCGGGGATGTTGAGCGCCTCGAAATTATGGAAATCGTCCTCGATCTCGGGGCCGCGCGCGATCTCGTAGCCGGCCTGGGCGAACAGCGCCTCGATGCGATCCAGGGTCATCGCCACCGGGTGCAGGCCGCCCGCGCTCTGGCCGCGGCCCGGCTGCGTGACGTCGATGGCCTCGTGGGAGAGCCGCTCGTTCAGCGCCGCCGCCTCGAGCGCGCGGGCGCGTGCCTCGATCGACGACTGCAGGGCCTGCTTCGCCTGGTTGACGGCCTGACCCGCGCGGGGGCGCTCCTCGTCGGACAGCGCCTTCAATCCCTTGAGAAACTCCGTGATGCGCCCGCTCTTGCCGAGATACTGCACGCGCACCTGATCCAGCGCCTTCGAATCGGCGGCCTCCGCGATCTGGTTCCGCGCCTGCGCGACTATGCCTTCCAGCTCGTGCACCCTGCCCTGCCCCTGCCGAATGTCCCGTTGCCCCGTACCGGACGCGGGCCCCGCCGCGCCCTTCCCGACGGCCCGCCGCCCCACTGTACCCAATCCCTCCAAAACAAAAAAGGAAAGGCGCTACCTTTCCTTTTCTGCGTGCCGGAAGGGCGGAGACCGCCCCCGCCCGGCCTTGAAGGCCGCCTCAGGCGGACAGACCCGCCTTGGCCTTTTCCGCCAGTGCGCCGAACGCAGCCTTGTCGGACACGGCCAGATCCGCCAGCACCTTGCGGTCGATCATGATGGCGGCCTTCTTCAGGCCGTCGATCATCCGGCTGTACGACAGCCCGAATTCGCGCGCCGCCGCATTGATGCGGATGATCCACAGCCCGCGGAATTCGCGCTTGCGCACCCGGCGATCGCGATAGGCGTACTGGCCGGCCTTGACGACCGCCTGGTTCGCGGCGCGGAAGACGTTCTTGCGACGTCCACGAAACCCCTTGGCCTTCGCCAGCACCTTCTTGTGGTTGGCGCGGGCGGTGACTCCTCGTTTTACTCTTGGCATGGCGTGTCCCTTTTCCTCAACTGTATGGGAGCATGCGCTTCAGCTCGGGAGTATCGGACATGGTGACCAGGGCGGGCGCGCGCAAATGACGTTTGCGCTGGCTGCTCTTCTTGGTCAGGATATGCCGGCGATGGCTCTGCTT
>JADLCS010000031.1 GCA_020847075.1 Gammaproteobacteria bacterium | reverse complement strand
CCATCCTGCGCGCCGCCGCGCGCGGTGACGCCCGGGCCTATGGAAAGGCGGGCTGATGCGATCGATTCGACGCCGTCGCGAATCCTTCGCCGCGCCGCCGCGCGGCAGCCGGGCGGTCTGGGCGCTCAGCGCCGCGGCGCTGGGCGTCGCCCTGGTGCCGGGGGGCGCACCCTGGGCGGCGCCGCTGTTCGCGCTCGCCATCGCCTGCTGGGCCTGGCTGGCCTACGGCGGGAGGCGCGGTCGCGACGGCGACGACGCCCATGACCGGGGCCTGGCCGGGCTGATCGCGGCCTCGAGCCGGACGGCCGGTGACGACCTGCGCGCCCTGCGCGCGGATCTCGGGCAGGTGCGGACGCTGGTGCACGACGCCGCGGCGACGCTGGGGGACGGGTTTCAGGGGCTCGACGCGACGCTGCGCGGGGGAGGCGCCGCCGGCGGACGCGCGCCGGAGGCCGTGGAGAACCTCGAGGTGTTGATACGCGCGCTCCAGTTCGAAGACGTGGCGCGCCAGTTGCTCGAATATTGCGATCACCAGGTGGCCGGCCTGGAATCCTACGCCGACGATCTGGTTACCCTGCTCGGCGACGCGAAACTGCACGGCCGGCCCGCCGAGCGGGAGTCGAGACTGATCCGCGCCTGCGAACGCTATCTCGAAAACAGCCGCCTGTGGGCGACCCGCCGCCAGCGCCATATCACGCAGACCTCGATGCGGGCGGGCGACATCGAGCTGTTCTGACGCCTGTCCCTCATCCCCACATGCGGCGCAGGGTCCCGTCGCCTTTCATGGCGTGCCGGAGCGCGCCCAGCACATGTACCGCGACGAGGCCGATCAACGTATAGGCGGCGGTGACGTGCACGGTTTCCAGGATCTCGTGCAGGCCCTGCCGCTTCGGCAGCGGGCTCGGCAGCGCGAACCAGTCGAACACCTCCAGCGGGCGCGCCAGCGTCCACACGATGAAGGGGCCGGTCAGTATCAGCAACACCAGGGCCAGCAGCATGAGGCGGTGCGCCGCGGCCGTGAGGCGCTGCAGCGTCGGGTGTTGTTCGACCGCGCGCGGGAATCCGCGCATGAAACGCCAGCAGACGCGGAAGAACAGGAACAGAAACAGCAGCACGCCGAGCGAGACGTGCAGGCCGAACCAGAAGCTGCGCGCGTCGCCGCGCGGCAGGCCGCTGAAATACAGGCCGATGGCGAACATGGCGAAGACCGCGGCGGCGCCCAGCCAGTGATTGAAGCGTGAAACCGTCCCGTAGCGGTCGTCACCGTCCAGCGCATTCATCCGCGTTCTCCCGTCTCGACAGGTCAGGCACGTTTGCGCGCCAGGGTCAGGCCGTCGCCGATCGGCACCAGGCTGAGGTCCACCCGCTCGTCCCGATGGAGGCGCCGGTTGAAGGCGCGTATCGCGCGCGTCGCGTCGCCCTGGTCGGCGGGATCGGCGACGCGTCCGCCCCACAGCACATTGTCCACCGCGATGAGGCCGCCGGGGCGCAGCAGGGTCAGACAGGCCTCGTAATAGTCCGGCAGCCCGGTCTTGTCGGCGTCGATGAAGGCGAAGTCGAAGCGCCCGCCTTCGCCCGCCGCGAGGAGTCCGGTCAGGGTCTCGAGCGCCGGCGCCAGCCGCAGCTCGATGAGGTGGTCGAGACCCGCCCGCTGCCAGTAGCGCCGCGCGATGGCGGTCCACTCCGCGCTGATGTCGCAGGCGATGAGCCGGCCGTCCGCCGGCAGGCCGCGGGCGATCGCCAGCGCGCTGTAGCCGGTGAAGGTGCCGATCTCGAGGGCGCGCCGCGCGCCGAGCAGGCGCACCAGCAGCGTCATGAACTGGCCCTGGTCCGGCGCGATCTGCATCCGGCCGTGCTCGAGCGCGTCGGTCTCCGCGCGCAGCGCCTGATCCAGCTCGGTGTCGCGCAGGGAGATCGACAGCAGGTAGTCGTATAAACGGTCGTCGAGCGGGAGGGTGTGCTTTCCCATGGCGAGGCTCGGGGTAGGGTGGCCGGATCGGCGCCCGCCTCGAGGGAGGGCGCCGATCGACCGGGGGTACGTCAGTCCTTCACGGCCTCGACTTCGAGGGTGATGTTCATCTCGTCGCCGATGCCCGGCAGCGCGTAGTTCACGCCGAAATCGGAGCGCTTGATGCTCGCCGTCGCGTTGAAGCCGCACATCTCCTTCTTGTTCATCGGATTGGGGCCGCACTGGATGTGGTCGACGTCGAGCGTCACCGGCTTGCTGACGCCCATCATGGTCAGGGTGCCTTCCACCTTCGCGCTGGAATCGCCGTTGATCACCACCTTGCTCGATTTGTAGGTGATGGTCGGGAATTCGGCCGCGTTCAGGAAGTCGGGCGAACGCAGGTGATCGTCGCGCTTCTGGAAGCCGGTGTCGACCGAGTCGGCGGCGATCTTGATGTCGACCGAGCCCGTCTTGCCGGCCAGGTCCACCGTGATCTTGCCTTCGGTGGTATTGAAGCGACCGTGCATGGTGGAGAAGCCCATGTGGCTGATCGTGAAGTGCGGATAGGTGTGGGCCGGGTCCACCGTGTAGACGCCCGGGGCCGCGAAACCGACCGCGGGCAGGGCGGACACGGCGATCAAGAGCAGGGATTTACGCATGAGTTGACTCCTTTCTGAGTTGCGTGGGTTGGTGAGGTCGGATTCAGATCGGGGGCGCGCCGGCGACGGCCAGGGTGATCAGGATGGCGGCGGCGGCGGCGGGCAGCGTGTAGAGCGCTGCCAGGACGATCGGAATGAAGTGGTTGCGCCCCTGCGGCACGGGCAGCCGTACCAGCAGCGGGATCAGCGTGAGCGGCGCCAGGCTGTACCAGGGCAGGCGCGCGAAGTGCACCGCGGCGATGCCGAGCAGCGCGCACAGCAGCGTGGCCGGCAGGGTCAGGGTACGGCCCGGGGCGAATTCGCCGCGCCACAGGAAGATCAGCAGATAGGCCCCGACGGCGGCGGCGACCGCGCCGCCGAGCTGGCCCATCAGGGCGGTGGCCCCGAGCAGGGCGCTGACCCCCGTGCCGACGGCGAGCATCAGCACGGCGACGACCGAGCGGACCGGGCGGGATTCCAGCGTATCGGTCCCCGCGATGAGCCAGGCGGTATAGCCCAGGGCCGGCAGGAGCATCGCGGCGAGCGCGGCGGCGCCCTCGGTGCGGGTCACGACCGGCCACAGGACCCACAGGGCGACCGCGGCGGCGGCGAGCGCGGGCAGCCACAGGCGTACGCGGCGATCGCGCGCCAGGGTGTCGAGCACCACGGCGACGACGACCGCGCCCGCGGCCGCCAGCAGGATCTTGCGCGTGCTGGTCAGCGGCAGGAACTGGAAACCCGCGATGAAATAGGCGGCGGCGGCGAAGCCGAGCGGGAGGCCGAGGCCGGCCCAGGGGGCCGCGGCGCGGCGCAAGGCCAGCCCGGCGATCAGGGCCACCACGAAGGGGATCACGGCCGATTGCACCAGGACGTTGTCCAACCATGGACTCATGAAGGTATCCCCACCCGGAATCTCGAAAAACTGATAAACATTCTCACCCCGAAATGATAGGGGAGCCCGATACGTTTATAATCGGGCCTGATATTACAACATTGTTTCCTATTCTGGACAAATCTCATGAGACCGATCGACGACATGCGTCTGTTCGCCCGGCTGGTGGAGTTGCGCAGCTTCACCGCCGTGGCGGCGACCGAGCAGATGGCACGCTCGCTGGTGAGCAAGCGCATCTCCCGCCTGGAGGACCACCTGGGTGTGCAACTGCTGAACCGCACCACGCGGCGGCTCGAGCTGACCGAGGCTGGCCGCACCTATTATCAGTATTGCGAACAGGTCGACGTGATCCGGCAGGAGGCCGAGGCCGCGGTCGGCGAGATCCGTCAGCGGCCGAAGGGGGTGCTGCGCCTCAACGCCCCGGTGATGTTCGGCCAGATCGTGCTGCCGCGCATCATCACCGGCTTTCTCGCCCAGTATCCCGACGTCCATATCGCACTCAGCCTCGACGATCAGTACGTGGACGTGATCGAGGGCGGCTACGACCTGGTCATCCGCATCGGCAACCTGAAGAGCTCCACCCTGCGCGCGCGCAAGGTCGGCGCGACGCGGCTGCGTATCTACGCGCACGAACGCTATCTGGCGGCGCACGGGACGCCGCGCCAGCCACAGGATCTCAGGGACCACAACTGCCTGCTGTACCGGCACCAGGTCAGCGGCCCCAACGGCTGGGAGTTTCACGGCCCCGCCGGCAAGGAGACGGTCGAGGTGAGCGGCAACTTCAGCGCGGAGAACAGCGTGCCCCTGTACCAGGCGGCCCGCGACGGCCTCGGCGTCACGCGGCTGCCCAGTTTCATCGAGGAGGCCTTCGGCCACGCCGGCATGGTCTACCTGCTGGAGGAATACGAGCCGGAGGTCGACATCCACGTGGTCTACGCCACCACGCGCAAGCCGCCGCTGAATACCCGGGTGTTCATCGACTACCTGGCCGAACGCCTATCGATGAAAGGGGTCTGACCCCTAGGGATCCCTAGGGGTCAGACCCCTTAGAGGTGAGTCCTGGGCCCTCAGTCCTTAGTCCTGTGTTTCAGAGGTGGTCGATCAGCTTGCCCGTGGTCTGGCGCAGGCGCTGGCTCAGCATGTTGGCGATCTTGAACAGCAGCCGGGTCCCGAGACGGGGGCGTTCCTCGCAGATGCGCAGGAGATTCTCGCGCGACATCAGCACGAGCACGGACGGGGCGGAGGCCACCACGGTGGCCGAATAGGGCTGACCGTCGATCACCGAGATCTCGCCGATCAGCTTCCCCGGCGTGACGTCGGTGATCTTTTTCGGCTGACCGCCCTGGTCACTCTTGAGCACCTCCAGTCGGCCCTCGAGCAGCAGGCACATGTGCGCGGTGCGTTCGCCTTCGCGGAAGATCACGGCGCCCTGGTCCACGCGCTGTCCGACCAGATAGGCGGCCAGCAAGGTGGTTTCCTCGCGCTTGAAGTCCTCGAACATCGCCATGCGTTCGAGTTTGGGGATCAGTTCATGCTTGTGCATAGTCACGACGACCGCCGGGTCCGCGCCGCGCGTCCGGTGTGATGCCCGCTTTCACGGGCGGAACGCCGCGACCGCGCGACGCAACTGCTTGATTCGGTCCGCAGAATAGTGGCTCCCATAGCGTATGGCAATATACAGCTCATTGATGGAGGCGATCGCCGCGCGCCGTTCGGGCCACTGTCCCTGCGCCCGGGCGCCGAAGGCGGCGGGGCCCTCCGCCGGGGCCCGCACCAGGCCGCGGCGGGCGAGTTTCGCGCAGAAGCGCTGATAGTGACGCAGCGCGGGATCGATCCGGTTCCACCGTCTGGACAGCAGCACGACGCCGAGCGCGGCCAGCAGCAGCGCGATCCCCGCTAGTACCGCCAGCGCCGTCGTGGCCCAGGAGCGCAGGCCGAGGCGCGCGAGCACGGCGGCCTGATTCTCCGGTCCGTAGGCGAGCACCCACTGGTTCCAGCGGGCGTTGAGCGTGTCCCAGGCCAGGCGCGAGTGCTGCCACAGCGCGTCGAGGGCGCCGCCCTCGAAATCGCGCAGGAGGCCGCGCTGCGCCGTGGGCAGCACGCTGTCGATGCCTTGCTCGATGCGCTGCGGCGCGACGGCCGAGGTGGGATCCACGCGCACCCAGCCGCGCCCCTCCAGCCAGACCTCGCTCCAGGCGTGGGCGTCGCGCTGGCGCACGATCAGGTAGTCGCCGAGGGGATTGAGTTCGCCGCCCTGGTAGCCGGTCACGACGCGGGCCGGGATCCCCGCCGCGCGCATCAGCAGGGTGAACGCGGCGGAGTAGTGTTCGCAGAAGCCGCGCCGGGTCCGGAACAGGAATTCGTCGACGGCGTCGCCGGGCAGCGGCGGCGGCTCGAGCGTGTAATGGAAGGGCTCCTCGCGGAAATAATCCAGCGCCCGTTCGACGACCGCCGCGTCGTCGGCCGCCTGCGCGCGCCATTGCGCGCCGAGCGCCCGCGCGGCGGGATTGGCCGCCGGCAGTTGCAGGGCGCGGGCGCGTTCGGCCGCGCCGAGGGCGGCGGTCCGGTAGTGCGGGGACGAGGCGACGGTATAACGGGTGAGCTGGCGCACCGGTTTGTCGGCGGCCAGGAACAGATCGCGCGTGCGGTGCGCGCCCGGCGGCACGGAGAGCGGGAGATCGAGCGCATACAGCCAGTTGCGGCCGTGCGGTTCCAGCGTCACGGTGTATTCCAGCGTCGCGGCGTCGAGCGGGGTGAAGCCGGGACCGGCGGCCGGCGGGGAGACGGTCCTGTCGCGGTCGGCCGTCCAGTTGCGGCCGTCGGTGTGCCACAGCACGGGGCCGCGCCAGTAGAGCAGGTGCGCGGGCGGCGGGACGGCGCCGTCGAAATCGACCCGGAAGGCGACCGCGTCCGAGCGGCTCAGGTGCGTGATGCTGCCGGGGGACATCGAATCGTCGAGCCCACCCGTGCCGCCGCCCTGGGGCAGTCCCCACAGCGGGCCCGGGATGCGCGGAAACAGCACGAACAACAGCAGCGCGAGCGGGACCGCCTGCAGCATCAGGACGCCGGCGCGGCGCAGCATGGCGCGCAGCGGCGCGTGCCCGCGCGCCGGCTGATTCAGCTCGATCAGGGCGGCGGTGATCACCACCAGCACCAGGACCAGATAGACCAGGGTGGGGATGGACTGCGAATACAGTACCACGGCGATGCCGAGGAAATAGTCCAGGAACAGGACCACCACCGCGTCGCGGTAGTTGCGCGTCTCGAGCAGCTTGAGCCCGAGCATGAGCGTCAGCAGGCCGGTGCCGGCGTCGCGTCCGAAGACCGTTCCGAATACGAGCGCGATGCCGCCCAGCGCGGTCAGCGTGAGCGCGGTGCGCGCGGGCGTGCCGGGCAGGGCCCAGGCGTAGTGGGCCGCCATCCAGCGCCACAGCGCGAAGACGGCGCAGAACAGCGGGATGAAGAGCGGCAGGTGCGGCAGATGCGGCAGCAGCGTGAGCCCGGTGGACAACATCAGCAGGTCGACCGCGCGGCGATCGAGCGGCAGGGCGTCGGGCGAGAGCGGGTGTTTCACGTCGGGGCCTCGTGGAGCGCCAGCGCCTTCAGGCAGCGGTGCCGGTGTTCCTCGCCGCGCCCGGTTTCGATGAGCGTGCCGGGCAGCCTGAGCCCGTAGTCGTAGCCGTGTTCCTCCGCCCACAGGACGCCGCGGCACAGCAGGCCGAGGCGGGTCTCGGTGTCGTGGGCGGGATGATCGTTCCAGTCCAGCCACAGCGCCTCGCCCAGGGGGTCGCAGAATACCTTGGTCATCAGCGTCCGCCTGCGCGCCGCCGCCTTCCAGTCCACGTGCCGCGGCGAGTCGCCGCGGTGATAGGCGCGCAGTCCCATGAAGTCGTCGCTGCCCGGTCGCCGGTCCCGGCGCGTCCCCGCGCCGGGTCGCCGCGCCGGCGCCTCGAGGCGCGGCGCCGGGGCCGGATACACTAGGCAGCGCGCGTCCAGCCGGAGCAGGGACCAGGCGCGGAACAGGCCCAGCGGATAGCGCGTGAACACCGTCAGGGTGCCGATCGGCAGCCAGCCGCGCCGCGCGGCGGGTAGCGGCAGTTCGACGGCGACGTGACCGCCGGCCGGGACGTCGGTGAAGACGGGCGGTTGCCCCGCGAGCTGCAGTCCGATGCCGAGGCGCTCGGGTCCCCGGCCGTTGTCGAGCGCCACGCCGAACAGGGCCGTTTCGCCGCGGAACACCGCGCCGGCGCGGCCCGCCCGGAAGCTCAGCCGCAGCATGTTGCGATAGGCGTGCAGCATCGAGACCAGCGCGGTGCCGATGAGCAGGAAGCTGAGCAGGAAGCCGGCGCTGTTGTTGTAGTTCGTGGCGCCGATCAGCATCACGAAGGTGAGCAGGCCGAACAGCAGCCCATAGCGCGTCGGCAGGATGAAGATGCGCCGCTGCCCGAGTTCGACGGCGCCGTCGCGGCCGGCGCGCCGGCGCTCGATGCCGAGCAGCCGGTGCAGCTTGTGCGGCAGCGAGGTCAGCGACAGATGCACGGCATCCGGCCCGTCAGGGGATGGGTACGGCGGCGAGCTGGGCCACCAGTTCGGCAGCGGCGTGCGCGGACTGGCCTTCCGCGGGCTGCAGGCGGTGCCCGACCACGCTGGGCAGCACTGCCTGCACATCCTCTGGGAGGGCGTGGCCGCGTCCGTCCAGCAGCGCGCTGGCCTGGGCGCAGCGCAGCAGGGCGAGGCCCGCGCGCGGGGACAGGCCGTACTGGCAGAGCGGCGATTCGCGCGAATGGGTGAGTATGGCCTGCAGATAGTCGACCAGCGCGGCGGAGGCGTGGACCGTCGTCACGCGGGACTGGATGGAGGCGAGTTCCTCCGCGGCGACCGTGGCCGGGAGCCGTTGCAGCAGTTCGCGGCGGTCGGCGCCCAGCAGCAGCTCGCGTTCGGCCGCGCGGTCCGGGTATCCCATCCGCAGGCGCATGAGGAAACGGTCGAGCTGGGATTCCGGCAGCGGAAAGGTGCCGATCTGATGGGCCGGGTTCTGGGTCGCGATGACGAAAAAGGGCTGCGGCAGCGCGTGGGTCTCGCCTTCGATGGTGACCTGGTTTTCCTCCATCGCCTCGAGCAGCGCGCTCTGCGCCTTGGGCGTGGCGCGGTTGACCTCGTCGGCGAGGACGACCTGGGAAAACACCGGGCCGGGGTGAAACTTGAAGGCGCCGCCGTCGTGATCGTACACCGAGACCCCGAGGATGTCGGCCGGCAGCATGTCGCTGGTGAACTGGATGCGCTGGAAACGCAGCCCGAAGGCGCGCGCCAGCACGTGCGCCAGCGTGGTCTTCCCGACGCCGGGCAGATCCTCGATGAGCAGGTGGCCGCGCGCGACCAGGCAGGTCACGGCGAGCCGGATGACCTCGTCCTTGCCGAGCACGATGCGGCCGATGCCGGCGATGACCTTGTTCAGCAACGGGCTGGAATCCCCGCCGGGCGCGGGGGCGGCGGCATGTGGGCGCATCGTCCTCTGTATATCGGTTGTCGATCTTGATATGATGCCGGCACCTCGTCCGTGATGCCGGCGTTCGTGTGACAGGGTTAGCGGCAAACGGACGCCCCGACTTTATCTCAAGCCTCAAATTTTGCTCCGGTTTTCCCGCGCGTGGCGCCCCGCCGCGCCAGGGGGTGGGATGGAATTCAGCGACAGTTTCGACGTGATCGTGGTAGGCGGCGGCCATGCCGGCACCGAGGCCGCGCTGGCGGCCGCCCGTACCGGCGCCAGCACCCTGCTGCTCACGCACAATTTCGACACCCTCGGCCAGATGAGCTGCAATCCCGCCATCGGCGGCATCGGCAAGGGGCATCTGGTCAAGGAGATCGACGCCCTCGGCGGCCTGATGGCGCGCGCCGCCGACCAGGCCGGCATCCACTTCCGCACCCTCAACGGCAGCAAGGGGCCGGCGGTGCGTGCCACCCGCGCCCAGGCCGACCGCGCGCTGTACCGCCGCGCCGTGCGCCGCGCGCTGGAGGCGCAGCCGAACCTGCGCCTGTTCCAGCAGGGCGTCGACGACCTGATCGTGGAGGGCGGGCGGGTGAGCGGCGTGGTGACCCAGGCCGGACTGTGCTTCCGGTCCCGCGCGGTCGTGCTCACCGTGGGCACCTTCCTCGACGGCCGCATCCATGTCGGACAGACCCGGCACGCGGGCGGCCGCGCCGGCGACCCCCCGTCCGTCGCGCTGGCGCGGCGCCTGCGCGAGCTGCCCCTGCGCGTCGGGCGGCTCAAGACCGGCACGCCGCCGCGCATCGACGGGCGCACGCTCGATTACGGCGTCATGCGCGAACAGCCCGGCGACGATCCGCGCCCGGCGTTTTCCTATCTGGGTTCCGCCGCCGATCATCCGCGCCAGGTGTCCTGCTTCATCACCGCCACCTGCGCGCGCACGCACGACATCATCCGCGCCGGGCTCGACCGTTCGCCGCTCTACACCGGGGTGATCGAGGGCGTCGGTCCGCGCTACTGTCCCTCGATCGAGGACAAGGTCGTGCGCTTCGCCGACAAGGAATCGCACCAGATCTTCGTCGAGCCCGAGGGGCTCGACGTGCACGAGATCTATCCCAACGGCATCTCCACCAGCCTGCCGTTCGACGTCCAGGTCGCGCTGGTGCGCTCCATCCGGGGCTTCGAGCGCGCCCACATCACGCGGCCCGGCTACGCCATCGAATACGATTATTTCGACCCGCGCGATCTCGGGCCGACGCTGGAGACCCGTGTCATCGCCGGTCTGTTCTTCGCGGGCCAGATCAACGGCACCACCGGCTACGAGGAGGCTGCGGCACAGGGCCTGATCGCCGGCCTCAACGCCGCGCGCGCCGCGCGGGGGCAGGAGGGATGGAGCCCGCGGCGCGACGAGGCCTACATCGGCGTCCTCATCGACGATCTGATCACGCGCGGCGCCACCGAACCCTATCGCATGTTCACCAGCCGCGCCGAATACCGCCTGTCGCTGCGCGAGGACAACGCCGACCTGCGTCTCACTCCAAAGGGACGCGCGCTCGGTTTGGTGGATGACGAACGCCTGTGCCGCTTCGAGGCCAAGCGCGCCGCGGTGGAGCGCGAGCAGCAGCGCCTGCGCGCGAACTGGCTCCGGCCCGCCGCGGTCCCGGCCGCGGCGGCGGAGACGGTGTTCGGCGCCCCGCTCGCGCGCGAATACACCCTGCTGGAGCTGCTGCGCCGGCCCGGGGTCGGCTATCGCGCCCTGATGACCCTGCCGGGCGCGGGTCCGGGGGTGGACGACGCGGCGGTGGCGGAGCAGGTGGAGATCCAGGCGCGTTACGCCGGATACATCGAGCGGCAGCAGGACGAGATCGAGCGGCAGCGCCGCCACGAGGAGACGCGCCTGCCGGAAGGGCTGGATTATGCCGCGGTGCACGGCCTGTCCACCGAGGCGCGCCAGAAGCTGGCCGCGGCGCGCCCGGCCACCCTCGGTCAGGCGGCGCGCGTCCCCGGGGTGACCCCCGCGGCCGTTTCACTGCTGCTGCTGCATCTCAAGAGGCTGGCCCGCCCGGATCCGCGTCTGTCCGCCTGAATCCGGCGCGCGGGCCTCAGCCCGCCAGACCGGCCGCGTTGTCCTCGATCAGGGTCGCGAGCGCGCGGTTCAGCCGTTCCTCGATGGTCTTCTTGTATTCGAGGTAATGCACCGTCTGCATCTGGTCGGCGCCGGCGACGCCGGCGATGCGATGGGACAGATCGATGTCGGTGATGTAGATCGGATAGCGCAGTCCGCTCTTGCGGCGTTCCAGGACGTAGGCGGCGGCCTCGCGGAACAGGCCATCGCCGAATTCCAGCGAGGAGAATTCGCGCGCGTCGATGTAGATGGTGAACTCGGGGCGGTGGTTGTCCGAGACGCCGGCGATGACCTGCACGTTGAAATAGCGCTGACCCTCCCCTGCCTCCTGCTCTCGATGGCGCACCAGCTGGCTGCGGCCGTGGTATTTCTTGAAGGCCTGGTAGATCTCCAGCGGGACCGCCTGCGCGTCCAGCGCGCGTTCCGGCGCCTTGTGCCGATCGAGGCGCGTGCCGACCGCGGCGAGAAAACGGCGATACTGCTGCACCAGCAGGTGGATGTCCATCCGGGGCATGCGGCGGCAGAACAGCGAGCCGCGTTCGTCGATGAAATAGACGTAGATCGCCGTCGCCTCCTCCACGTAGTAGAACTGCACCACGCCCGCCTTGTTGTTGCGGTAGATGGCCGGCAGGATGTCGTGACTGAGCGCGTGACGGTCGATCACGACCGGGCTGTGGGCGTGCGCCGGCGCGGCGAGATACTTGAGCAGGTCGTTATAGGTATCGAGCCGGGTGTGGCGCAGCGTGTCGTTGTCCAGTTGCAGGGCGTAGTAGCGCGTCCCGATCAGCAGGATGTAGCGCGCGGACGGGGTCTGCGGCGCGCGGTAATAGCAGTCGGCGACGTCGCGGAACAGCTCCTCGATACGCCGCACCACGGCGGCGCTCTGGGTGGAGGAAAAACAGTGGGCGGTGACCGCCGGCGGCGGTATCCCGGTGGAGGGCGGTGACCACTGCAGATAGGCGGCGAGGCAGTCGAGCAGCCCCTGTTCGCCCTCGTACTGGGACACCATCACTTCCTGCCAGGTGGTGCGCGCGACCTGGTCGATGGAGAGCACGAGATTCTCGCACACCCCGCCGAAGCTGAGGGCGTCGGTCTTGTTACTGGTCAGTTCCTTGCCCTCGCGCTCGCGCAGCGTCGCGGGTTTCAGCCCTACGTTGATGAACAGGCTGAGCCCGGCCAGGCGCGGCGGTTGCGACAGCGCCTCCAGCGTACTGTCTCCCAGTTGCGAGCCGGGGACCAGATGGTCCAGGCCGCGCAGGATGGACTTGACCTCGTTCACACCGAGGGCGCTGTCGCGCGTGAACAGCGCGAAGGTGGTGCGTTCGTCCACCAGTTGATTGAAGAAACCCCAGGCGAGCATCTCGGTGACGACGCGGCTGCGCTTGAACGGCTTGCTACGCTCGCCCTCCTCCGGAGGGACGACGCCGCGATGGAGCGTCCAGCCGCCGTTGTCGCGCCCGCCGAGCTGGTGGATCGACAGGTGGCTTTCCCAGATATCGTTCGAGATGCCGCGATTGACGATGTCCACCTTGCCCGCCTTGCGCTCGAACGCCGCGTAGAGCTTGCGGCCGAGGATGTTGAGGTCGCGCTGGTTGATGCGCGCCAGCATGTTCTGCACGCGGGCGAAGCGCGACAGCGAGTGGTAGCTCTGGGTGAGGGCGCTGACCAGGCTGCGGCGCTCCTCCAGCACCTGATGGATCTTCCACTGCAGGCGCGTGTCGAGCGTCTGCAGGTAGTCGTGATTCCAGCCCCAGGCGCGGGCGAACTCCTTCATCACCTCGTAACGCCAGTTGTCCTGCGGCGCCTCCTGCCGGCCGAGCTGCTCGTTGACCTTGAAGTAGAAGCAGCGCCGCATCACCGCCAGGCGCTCGTCGTCGCCCTGGGCGGAGAGATATTCCTCGATCCGGCGGTACAGCATGATATAGGGATCCAGACGCGTGAGATCGGTCTCGCCTTCCTGCAGCGCGCGCTTGAAGCGCAGCGACAATAGTTCGACCTGAGGGTACTCGGCGGCGTACACCTCCGTCAGCATGAGCTTGAGCGCCGCCTTGTAGGGGGAATCGATGCTCTTGTAGAGCTGCCACAGCGCCGCGCCGAAGAACTCCTCGGCGGGCGCGCGCGGCAGGCCGCCGAAGTCGACCGTTTCATTGTCGCCGACCTCGCCACGCTCGCGCAGGCGGCGCACGTAGCGGTCGTACTCGGCCTCCTCCCGGGGCGGCACCAGCCACCAGACCGGGTAGCGCCCGGCGAGCAGCACGCCGGTGCGGTAGAACTCGTCGAGCAGCAGGTGGTGCTGCGCGCTGCCGCTGCTCTCGTCGGACAGCTCGACCACCTTGCCGGCGCGGAAGTGATCGCAGTTCATCAGGAAGAAATGCACTTCCAGATCGAAGGTCGCGGCCCATGTCTCCAGCGCGCGGGCCTTCTCCTGCAGCTCGGCGAGCTGGACCGCGGAGAGGTCCGGGTTGTGGCACAGCCAGACATCGAAATCGCTCTTGGTCGAGTAGGCGATGGTGCCGCTGCTGCCCATCAGGAACAGCGAGAAGATATCGAAACGCGGCAGCGCGCGCGGCCGGTAATCCAGCGCGCGCACCATCTTTTGCACCACCTCGAGCGCGCGCCGGCTGGGGGAATAGTCCGAGACGCCCACCGGGGTGGCGGCGGAGACGAAGCCCGGCAGCTCCGGGTGGTTGATATGGAACAGCAGCGGCAGCACCTCGATCACGTCGCGCTGACGGGGGCGCAGGGTGTCGCGGATGCGCGTCACGCGGTCGCGATTGAGGGCCAGGAAGCGTTTTTTGATGGTCTGGGTGTCGAGCAAGGCCGTTCCGTCGCGCGTTCGGCCGGAGTGAGCCGGCGACTACTGTATCGGCTCAGGTGTGACAAACTTCAAAAACCGGGCCCCGGCGCCGCGGCGTGCGGAGCGGGCGGTGGGATCAGGCGAGCGCGCGGCGGGCGAGCGCGATGGCGGCGCGCACCTGGGCGGGCGCGGTGCCGCCGGCGTGGTCGCGCGCGGCGACCGAACCCTCCACGGTGAGCACCGCGTGGACGTCGTCGCCGATGGCGGCGGAGAAGCCGCGCAGCTCGTCGAGCGTCAGCGCGGCGAGTTCCTGGCCCTGGTCGATGGCGTAACGTACCGTCTTGCCGACGATCTCGTGCGCGTCGCGGAAGGCGATGCCCTTACGGACCAGATAATCGGCCAGATCGGTCGCGGTGGAATAGCCGAGGCGGGCGGACTGCGCCATGCGCTCGCGCCGGATCTGCATGCCGGGCAGCATGCCGGCGAACACATGCAGGCAGGATTTGATCGTGTCGACGCTGTCGAACAGCGGTTCCTTGTCCTCCTGGTTGTCCTTGTTGTAGGCCAGTGGCTGGCCCTTCATCAGGGTCAGCAGCGCCATCAGGTTGCCGATGACGCGGCCGCTCTTGCCGCGCACCAGTTCCGGCATGTCGGGGTTCTTCTTCTGCGGCATGATCGAGGAGCCGGTGCAGTAGCCGTCGGACAGCTCGATGAAACCGAACTGCGCGGAGGACCACAGGATGAGTTCCTCGGAGAAGCGCGACAGGTGCACCATGAGCAGCGCGGCCGCAGCGGCGAACTCGATGGCGAAGTCGCGATCGCTGACCGCGTCGAGCGAATTCGCCGCCACGGCGTCGAAGCCCAGCAGTTGCGCGGTATAGGCGCGGTCGATCGGATAGCTGGTGCCGGCCAGCGCCGCCGCCCCGAGCGGCATGACGTTGACGCGGCGCCGGCAGTCGGCCAGCCGCGCGCGGTCGCGCCGCAGCATCTCGAACCAGGCCATCAGGTGATGGCCGAAGGTCACCGGTTGCGCCACCTGCAGGTGAGTGAAGCCCGGCATGATCGTGTCCGCCTCGCGCTCGGCGATATCGAGCAGCACGCCCTGCAGGGCCTTCAGTCCGGCGTCGACGGCGTCGATCTCGTCGCGCAGGTACAGGCGCAGGTCGGTGGCCACCTGGTCGTTGCGCGAGCGCCCGGTGTGCAGCTTCTTGCCGGCCTCGCCGATGCGCTCGGTCAGGCGCGCCTCGATGTTCATGTGCACGTCCTCGAGCTCGACCAGCCAGGCGAACTCGCCGCGCTCGATGTCGGTCCGGATATCGCGCAGGCCGCGCTCGATGTCGGCGAACTCGCCCTGGGTCAGCACCCCGGCGCGGGTCAGCATGCGGGCGTGGGCGAGGGATCCCTCGATGTCGTGACGGTAGAGCCGGCGGTCGAAGGCCACCGAGGCGCCGAAGCTCTCCACCAGGGCGTCGGTGGATTCGGTGAAGCGGCCGGACCACAGTTTGTCGCTAGTCTTTTCCATCGGGATGCGCGTCGGGGACGGGGCGGATTTCCGGGCAGTATAGCAAGTTTCCGGCCCCCCGCCCGCGCCGGCGGCCGCGCTGAAGTTTTCCCCCGCCGCGCCGATAAGAGGCGGATACCCGTCCGCGGTGATCGCGACCGCCGGACGGGCCAGCCCCGGAAACGACGATCATGAAAGCAAGCGCCATCGCCATCCCCCGCGCCGCGCGCGACGGCTCCGACGGCTTCCTGCCGGATTTCTGCAATATCCGCATCGTCTTCATCATCGTGGTCGCCGCCGAACTGCTTGCCTTCATCCTGGCGCTCACCGCGCCGGGCGCGGGCGCCGAGCGCTGGAGCCGGCTCGGCCTGCTGTCCCTGTTCATTCAATGGGTCTCGCTGTCCTGCGCCGGTGTCCTGTGTCTCGTCCGCGCCCGGCTCGCCCGCCTGCCAGGTCCGTTGGCGGGGACGGCCGCCTATCTGATCATCCTGTCGCTGACCGTCCTCGCGGTGGAGTGCGCCCGGTTCCTCGCGCGGGACACGGTGCTGGAGTCCTTCCTGCCCGCCGGACGCCACGAGGAATTCCTGCACACCAGCCTCGCGATCGCCGCCATCGTGGGGGCGGTCATGCTGCGGTATTTCTACGTGCAGCGGCAGACCCGGCGCACCATCGAGGCCGAGGCGCGGGCGCGCCTTCAGGCGCTGCAGGCACGGATCCGCCCGCACTTCATGTTCAACAGCATGAACACCATCGCGAGCCTGACCCGTACCGATCCGGCGCTGGCGGAGGTGGTGGTGGAGGATCTCGCCGAACTGTTCCGCGTCAGCCTCGCCGACGCCGGCGCGCTGACGACGCTGGGGGACGAGCTGGCGCTGATCCGGCGCTATCTCAGGATCGAGGCGCTGCGCATGGGGGAACGCCTGCGCGTCGAGGAGGAGACCGCCGGCCTGCCCGCCGACGCGGGCATCCCCGCGCTGCTGATCCAGCCGCTGGTGGAGAACGCGGTCTATCACGGCATCGAACCCCGGCCCGAGGGCGGGGTGATCCGCATCGAGGGCCGCTGTTCCGACGGCATCATCACGCTGTGCGTGAGCAACCCGCTGACGGACGCGCCGGCGCGGCGGCGCGGCGGCAACCGCATGGCGCTGGACAATATCCGCGAACGCCTGCAGCTCCACTACGGCCGCCAGGGCCGGATCGAGGTCGGCCCGGTCGAAGGACGCTTCCGGGCCCGTCTCGATTTTCCTTATCAGAAGAGGGAGCCGTGAGGCTGCTGCTGGCGGATGACGAGGCCCCGGCGCGCGCGCGCCTGCGCGGACTGCTCGACGAGATCGGCGGCTGCGAGATCGTCGGCGAGGCGGCCAACGGACGCGAGGCGCTCGAACTCGCCGACCGGCTGCGGCCCGACGTCGTGCTGCTCGACATCCGCATGCCCGGCATCGACGGCCTGGAGGCCGCCGCCCATCTGACGGGATATGAACACCCGCCCGCCGTCATATTCACCACCGCCTACGGCGATTACGCACTGGAGGCCTTCGAGGCGCACGCGGTGGATTACCTGTTGAAACCGATCCGGCGCCAGCGGCTCGAGGAGGCCCTCGCCAAGGCGCGCCGCCTCGGTCGCGCGCGGCTCGACGCGGTGCGGGAGGCCCTGCCGGGCGCGGCGGCGCGCACCCACATCTGTGCGCGCGCGCGCGGGCAGATGGTGCTGATACCGGTCAAGGACATCGTCTATTTCCGGGCGGATCACAAGTACGTGACGGTGCGCCACCTCCATGGCGAGGTGCTGATCGAGGAGCCGCTCAAGGATCTGGCCGAGGAATTTGTCGGCCGCTTCCTGCGCATCCACCGCAATACCCTGATCGCGGTGCCGTTCCTGACCGGCCTCGCCAGGACCCCGGAGGGCCTCCATGTGGTCGGCCTGCGCGGCGTGGAGGAGCGGCCCGAGGTGAGCCGGCGCCACCTCTTCGCGCTGAAGGAGCGGCTCAAACGCTACGGCTGAACGCGCCGGCCCGCGGTGGAATTTGCATTTGCCTGCCCGTGCGGCAGACCTTAGCATATGGGCTCTTCGCCTCCGGACCCCGGGCCCCGCACGCATGACCGCCAACCGCATCCGTATCGCCACCCGCAAGAGCCCGCTGGCCCTGTGGCAGGCCGGCTATGTCCGCAGTCTGCTGGAACAGGCCCATCCCGGTCTGCAGGTGGAACTGGTGATGATGAGCACCCAGGGGGACAAGATCCTGGATTCCCCGCTGGCCAAGATCGGCGGCAAGGGCCTGTTCGTGAAAGAGCTCGAACAGAGCCTGCTCGAGGGCCACACCGATATCGCGGTGCATTCCATGAAGGACGTGCCGGTCGAACTGCCGGAGGGACTGCATCTGCCGGTGGTGCTCGCGCGGGAGGAGCCGCGCGACGCCTTCGTTTCCCACCGCTACGACCGCCTGGACCGGCTGCCGCCGAACGCCCGGGTCGGCACCTCCAGCCTGCGTCGCCAGGCGCAGCTCCACGCGCTGCGCCCCGACCTGGAGATCCTCAGCCTGCGCGGCAACGTCGGCACGCGCCTGCGCCGGCTGGCCGAGGGTGAATACGACGCCATCGTGCTCGCCTGCGCCGGCCTGCTCCGTCTCGGCATGGCGGAGCGCATCACGCAGATGCTGGAGACCGCGGTCTGCCTGCCCGCGATCGGCCAGGGCGTGATCGGCATCGAATGCCGGACGGACGACGCCGTCGTCGGCGGGCTGATCGCGCCCCTCAACGACCGCCGCACACAGATCTGCGTCGAGGCGGAGCGCGCGCTGAACGCGCGCCTGCAGGGCGGTTGCCAGGTGCCGATCGCCGGCCATGCCACCCTGCAGGGCGACACCGTCACCCTGCGCGGGCTGGTCGGCGATCCCGACGGCAGCCGGATCGTCCGCGGCCGCGTCGACGGTCCCGCGACGGAGGCGGCCGCACTGGGCGCCGGGCTGGCGGAGGAACTGCTCGGCCGGGGGGCGGAGGCGATCCTGAGCCATGTCTACGGCGGCCGCTGAACCGGAATCGGGTCTGGCCGGCTGCCACGTTCTGGTGACGCGCCCCGGGCATCAGGCGGGGCCTCTGTGCGCCCTGATCGCGCGCGCCGGCGGCCATGCCCATGCGTTCCCCGTGATCGAGATCGCCGCCCCGTCCGATCCGCGCGCGCTGGCGGCGGCGCTCGCGCGCCTGGACCGGTTCGACATCGCGATCTTCGTGAGCGGCAACGCGGTGGACCGCGTCTGCGCCGAACTGGGCGACCGCGCCTGGCCGCCGGCCCTGCGCCTGGCCGCCGTCGGTCGCGGCAGCGCCGCCGCGCTGGCGGAACACGGGCGGCGCGCGGACATCCTCCCGCCGCGGGAATTCAACAGCGAAGGCCTGCTCGATCTGGACGAACTGCGGCACGTCGCGGGCCGGCGCATCGTCATATTCCGCGCCCGGGACGGCCGTGAACTGCTCGCCGAGACCCTGCGCGCCCGCGGCGCCGAGGTGGAGCATGTCGAGGCCTATCGCCGCGTCCTGCCGGCCGCGGGCGGCGCCGGGCTGCGGCGCATCGCGCGCGACGAGAATATTGATACGATAGTGGTCACCAGCAACGAGGGGTTGCGCAATCTGTTTCGGCTGGCGGGTGAAGAAGCGCGCGACTGGCTGCTCGGGCGGCAGTTGATCGTCATCAGCACGCGCGCGGCGCGGCTCGCGGGCGAGCTGGGATTCCTCCGGCCCGCCCGGGTGGCGCCGGAGGCCAGCGATGAAGGACTGCTCGCGGCCATGCTCCACTGGTGGCGCGCGGCGCGCGAAGGGAACGAGGGTGGTACACATGCACATTGACAACAAGCCGGTGGCGGACGAGGACGCGACGCAGCTCCGCGACGCCGGTTTCATCGAGCCCCCGGCCCCCGCGGCCGCGGCCGCGCCCAGCCCCTCCGGCGGCCGCGGCTGGGCGATCGGCATCGCGCTGCTCGCGCTGCTGTGCGCCGGCGGCGGCTGGCTGGCGGGCTATCATTTCGAACGACAACTGGACGCGCGGCAGCGCGAGCAGGCGCAGCGCACGGAGGCGCTCGATGCCGCGGTGCGCTCCGCCGGCCAGCGGCAGGACGAGTTCGCCGCGCAGCTCGCGCGCCTCGAGAGCCAGGTGCCGGAGGTCACTTCGGGGCTGGCCGAGGTCGAGGCCCTGCTGCGCCGCGCCGCGCAGCAACGCGTGGAGCCGGCGGACGTCGAGCGCCTGCTGCGCATGGCCAACGACAGCCTACAGTTGACCGGTGACGTCGAGACCGCCCGGCTCGCCCTGGGCAGCGCGGATCGCCGTCTCCAGGCCCTGGGCGACCCGCTGTTCGCCGAGGTGCGGCGGCGGCTGGCGCGGGAGATCGCGGCGCTGGAGGCGACGCCGCGCCCGGATGTCTCCGGCATGGCCTATGCCCTGGAGGGACTGCAGGGCGAACTGGCCTCTTTGTCGCTCCGGCACGGGACGCTCGCGCCGGCGGACGCGGAGCAGGCGCCGGCGCCGGAGACCGCCGCGGCCGCGTCCCAATGGCGTCTCGTGCTGCACGACCTGTGGACGACGCTCAAGGGCCTGGTGGTGGTGCGGCGGCGCGAAGGCGGCGAACCGCCGCTGATCACGCCGGACCAGCAGTCGTTGCTGACCCAGAATCTCTATCTGAAGCTGGAGTCGGCGCGGGTCGCGCTGCTCGCGCGCGACGACAGGAATTTCCATGCCAGCCTGACCCTCGCGCGCGCCTGGCTGGAGAAATACTACGACGGCGCGAACGCCGCTGTGGCGGCCGCGGCCGCCAGCCTGCGCACGATGGACCAGGTGAACATCCGGCCGCCGCTGCCGGAGATCTCCGGCTCCCTGGAGGCGCTGCACGCGGCGCTGGAGCGCCGGCGGGGCGCGGGGCGCGGGGACGACGACACATGAAGTGGCTCTTCTCCACCCTGATCGCCCTGCTGTTCGTGCTCGTGGTGGCGCTGTTCGCGTATTACGACCCCGGTTACGTGCTGGTGCAGTGGCGCGATTGGATCGTCGAGTCCAGTCTGGCGCTGGTGGTGGCCGTGCTGCTGGGCGCGGTCATCCTGTTTTATCTGGTCCTTCGCCTGGGCGGCCATCTGCTGCGCCTGCCGCGCCGCCTGCGCGACTGGCGGCGGCGGCACGCCGCGCGGCGCGCGCAGGCCGCCCTGGTGCGCGGCTATCTGGATCTGTACACCGGGCGTTATCCGCGCGCCGAGCAGCGCCTGAGCCGCTACGCGGGATACGGCGACACCGTCGCCGTGCTGAATTATCTGGGGGCGGCGCGCGCCGCCCAGGCCCAGGGCGCCGACGAGCGGCGCGACCGCTACCTGGAACTCGCCCGGGAAAGCACCGCGGAGGCGGAGCCGGCGGCGGCGCTCACCCGGGCGGAGCTGTTGCTGGACCGGGGACAGTACGGCCCGGCCCTGGCCGATCTGTCCCGGGTGCGCGAGGGGCACCCGAAGAACGTGGTGATGCTGCGCCAGTTGCTGCGCCTGTATCGCGAGACGCGGGACTGGGAGCCGCTGCTCGAACTGCTGCCGGCGCTGCGCAAGCAGCATGTCGTCGATCCCGTCCTGGAGGAGCGCCTGCAGGTGCAGGCCTATCGCGCCCTGCTCGCGCACGGCGGCGGGCACGGTGGCGAACAGGCGCTGGGCGAGATCTGGCGGCGCGTGCCGAAGGCGCTCGCCCACCGGCCGGAGCTGGTGCGGGAATATGCGCGGCGGCTGATCGCCTGCGGCGCGCCGGACCAGGCGGAAACGGTCCTGTATCGCAGCGTGACGCGGGAGTGGAGCCCGGAACTGATCTATCTGTATGGCCTGGTCGAAGGCAGTCAGCCCGAGCGCCAGCTCCGGCGCGCCGAGGAATGGCTGGTCGGACACGAGACCGATCCCGTCCTGCTGCTGACCGTGGGCCGGCTGTGCCGGCGCAGCGCCCTGTGGGGCAAGGCGCGGCAATATCTGGAGTCCTGCATCCGCAGCGGCGGCGCCTACGAGGCGTATCATGAACTCGCCGGCGTGCTGGAAAAGATCGGCGAGCGCGAGACGGCGCTGGTCTATTACCGACGCGGACTGGCCCTGAAGGAGGCGGAGGCGGAACGGCTCGCCTGGACCGGCGCCCCCTGACGCATGCGCCTTCTGTGCCCCCTGTCCGAACTCGCGGGCGTCGCGGCCCGGGGATTCGACCCGGGCCCGCCGGACCGCGCCCACGGCATCGTCGTCGTGCGCGGCGACGGGGTATTCCATGGGTATCTGAACCGGTGTCCCCATCTCGGGCTGCCGCTCGACTGGCTGCCCGATCGGTTTCTGGATTCCACCGGGAGGTATCTGCAGCGCGCCAATCACGGCGCCCTGTTCAGGATCGCGGATGGCTGTTGCGTGGCCGGACCCTGTGCGGGAGGGCGTCTGGTTCCGGTCCGGCTGGTGGCGCGCGACGACGGGCTGTGGCTGGACGAGCCGGGCGCGGGCTGAGAGGCTAGAGCGCCCCGCTGTGGCGCGGGCGCGTGGAGCGGCGCGCCCGCTGCGGCGGACGGCCGCCCCGGCCGCGACCGCGGCCACCGCCGCCGTTGCCGCGGCGTTCGCGTCCCGCCGTCATGCCCGCCGGCCGGTTCGGCTCGACCAGCAGGTCGCGGTCGACCGCCGCCGCGGCGATCTTGTGGCCGATATAGGCCTCGATCTCGGGCAGGGAGAAGGCGTAGGTCTCGCAGGCGAAGCTGATCGCGTCGCCGGTGGCGCCGGCGCGCGCCGTGCGTCCGATGCGATGCACGTAGTCTTCCGGGTCCTGCGGCAGGTCGTAGTTGATCACATGACTGACGTCCGGGATGTGCAGCCCGCGCGCCGCCACGTCGGTGGCCACCAGCAGGGGCAGGTCGCCGGCGCTGAAACGGTCCAGCAGGCTGATGCGCTTTTTCTGCGGGACGTCGCCGGACAGGATGGCGGCGTCCACGCCGTTGGCGCACAGGTAGTCGCTCAGCAGATTGCCCGCCTCCTTGGTGTTGACGAACACCAGGATGCGTTTGGGCTCCAGCCGCTTCAGCAGGCCCAGCAGCAGCGGAATCTTTTCGTCGTTCGAGGTGTAGTAGACGACCTGCTTGATGTTCTCCGCGGTGATGGTCTCGCGCTCGACGCGGATCTGCTGCGGGTGGTTCATGTGCTCGTAGGCCAGCTCCATCACGCGATGCGAGAGCGTGGCCGAGAACAGCATGTTGAGCCGTTTGGCCGGCGGCGGCATGCGCCGCAGCAGGAAGCGGATGTCCTTGATGAAACCGAGATCGAACATGCGGTCGGCCTCGTCCAGCACCACCACCTCGATGGCCTTGAAGTCGAACACGTGTTGCTTGAGGTAATCGATGATGCGCCCGGGCGTGCCGATCAGGATGTCCACCGCCTGGGCGACGGTCTCGCGCTGCTCGCGATAACCCGTGCCGCCGTAGACCACCTCGATGTGAAGGGCGCTGTATTTGCCCAGCGCGACGGCGTCCTTGTGGATCTGCAGGGCCAGTTCACGCGTCGGCGCGATGACGATCGCGCGCGGCTGGTTGGGGCGGCGTCCGGCGGGCGCGGGATGAACGATCAGACGGTTCAGCAGGGCGATCAGGAAGGCCGCGGTCTTACCCGTGCCGGTCTGGGACTGTCCGCACACGTCGCGCCCGGCCAGCGCCAGCTCGAGCGCCTGCGCCTGGATCGGCGTGCAATATGAAAAACCAATTTCATCAATGGCTTGTTTTAGCTGCGCCGGCAGATTCAGCTGTGAAAAGCTGATGTTCGTCAAATGCTTGCCACTCATGGGCGGACAGCATACCAGATTTGCGTGCGTTTCGACGAATGTCGCACGCCGGCGGCGGCGGGTTTGTATCACATCGTCATTTTGTTGATAATTGGCGCCAGCGACCCCATTGATCCACAACCGGTTGTCGAAAGCGGAGGCGAGCTTAAGTGAGTGCGAACATTAAATACGTATCGGACGGCGAATTCGAGCAGCAGGTGCTGAAGTCGGATCTGCCGGTGCTGGTGGATTTCTGGGCCGAGTGGTGCGGACCCTGCAAGATGATCGCCCCGATCCTGGACGAGATCGCGGACGCCTACGCCGGCAAGCTGACCGTGGCCAAGCTCAACATCGACGACAATCCTGCCACGCCGCCGCGATACGGTATCCGTGGCATCCCGACCCTGATGCTGTTCAAGAACGGCAATGTCGAAGCGACCAAGGTGGGCGCGGTATCCAAATCCCAACTGTCGGCGTTTATAGACAGTAATATCTGAAATATTCGACGGCGGTCCCGGCCGCCGTAATAAAGTGCTAGACGCTGCCGATAAATGGTGGTAGCGTTACCGTAAACGAATACCAACAGCTAGTTGCAGTCGGCCTTCTGCGACCATCTTCTCACTGGTTTTAACGTACAACTCCTGACAAGAATCGCAGGACCGCACCGCAGCGCGGGCGTTTCCCTGTCCTTCTCCAGTCGTCACCATCGAACCCACTGACCTCTAGTCGAACCCACAGACCTCTATGAATCTGAACGAACTCAAACAGCAATCCGCGGCCGATCTGCTCAAGCTGGCCGATTCCATGAACATCGAAGGGATGGCGCGCTCGCGCAAGCAGGACGTGATCTTCGCGATCCTGAAGGCGCATGCCAAGAAGGGCGAGGACATCCACAGCGAGGGCGTGCTGGAGATCCTGCAGGACGGCTTCGGGTTCCTGCGCTCCGCCGACAGCTCCTATCTCGCCGGCCCGGACGATATCTACGTCTCGCCCAGCCAGATCCGCCGCTTCAACCTGCGCACCGGCGACACCGTCTCCGGCAAGATCCGCCCCCCCAAGGAGGGCGAACGCTACTTCGCCCTGCTCAAGGTCAACGAGATCAACTACGAAGCCCCCGAGGTAGCGAAGAGCAAGGTCCTGTTCGAGAACCTGACGCCGCTGTTCGCCAACGAGCGCCTGCCGATGGAACTCGGCAACGGGACGACCGAGGACATCACGCCGCGCGTGATCGAACTGGTGTCGCCCATCGGCAAGGGCCAGCGCGGCATGATCGTGTCGCCGCCCAAGGCCGGTAAGACCATGATGCTGCAGAACATCGCGCACTCGATCGCGATCAAGAGCCCGGAATGCCATCTGATCGTGCTGCTGATCGACGAACGTCCCGAGGAAGTGACCGAGATGGAGCGCTCCGTCCGCGGCGAGGTGATCTCCAGCACCTTCGACGAGCCGGCGACGCGTCACGTGCAGGTGGCCGAGATGGTGATCGAGAAGGCCAAGCGCCTGGTCGAGCACAAGAAGGACGTGGTGATCCTGCTCGACTCCATCACCCGTCTCGCCCGCGCCTACAACACCGTGGTGCCGTCCTCCGGCAAGGTGCTGACCGGCGGCGTCGACGCCAACGCCCTGCAGCGCCCCAAGCGCTTCTTCGGCGCGGCGCGCAACATCGAGGAGGGCGGCAGCCTGACCATCATCGCCACCGCGCTGGTCGAGACCGGTTCGCGCATGGACGACGTGATCTACGAGGAATTCAAGGGCACCGGCAACATGGAGATCCACCTCGATCGCCGCATCGCCGAGAAGCGCATCTACCCGGCCATCAACATCAACCGCTCCGGCACCCGCCGCGAGGAGCTGCTCACCGATCCGGACGAACTGCAGAAGATGTGGATATTGCGCAAGCTGCTGCACTCGATGGACGAGCTGGCCGCGATCGAATTCCTCATCGACAAGCTCAAGGCCACCAAGAACAACGCCGACTTCTTCGATTCGATGAAGCGGTGACTCCGTAGGTTGGGCTGAGCAGCGCGAAGCCCAACCTCTACCGTCCGCCTGATCAATGTCGGGCTTCATTTCATTCAGCCCAACCTACGCATTGATTTTCTCGATATCCGGCCTTTTATAAATAACTCGTCAGATCGATGCGGCCGCGCCGGTTCAGGCTCACCTTGCCGGCGGCGTTGGGTGGGCCGAGGAAGCGCAGCGCCTGGCGCAACTGGACATCGTTCGGATCGCGCGCGCTCAAGCCCAGCGTGAGCTGGTATTCGCCGTTCGGCTGATAGATCAGCACGCCGTCCGCCTGCAACGGGCCGCCGTTGTCCTTCAGTATCCCCTTGATGATGTCTCCGTTCGATTCCAGCCGCATGGCGGCGCTGCCGAGCACGACGCCGGCGGGGGCGGAGAATGCTGCGTCCGCCACGCTCAGCGTGCCCTCTAGGGCGGCGATCTTGCCGGCCTTGATCTCGAGGTGCCGGAGGTCGACCCTGAACTGGCCGTCGAGGCCGATATCCTGCAGGCCGAAGAAGCGCAGCGCCTGATCGAGCGGAAGGGAGAAGCGGACATCGTCGGCGTAGAGCGGGGCGCCGAGGCCGCGGCCGACGACCGCGACCAGCGGCGCGCGCGCCAGCGTCCCGGTGAGCTCGTATTCGACGTGCCCCAGCAGCAGGCCGCGCGGCCGGAACCGCCACGCGGGCGTCTCGATGCGCGTCTTGCCGGCGATGGCCGTGACGGCGTGGCCGTTCCACAGGGTGCCGCCGACCTGGTAGAGCTGCACCGGCGCGCCGACGCGCGGCTGCAGCCAGGCGTACAACTGCGCGGCCGGTAACTGGAGGATCAGAAAGACCATATAGGCACAGGCCGCCAGCAGGCCGTAGACGAGCATGCGTTTCATGGCGAGCCCGCCTGCAGCGTCAGGCGCGCGTCCACCGTCCCCGACTGGCTCCTGCCGTCGATGGTGATGGATTCGATGCGCACGCCGTGTTCCCGCGCCAGCAGTTCGAGCCAGCGCGTCATGTCGTCGAAGCCCGCCTGCTCCAGCCGGATGCGCACCTTGTCGGCGCCGTCCGGTTCGACCCGTTTCATGGCGGCGGCGAGGCCGTTCTGGCGCGCGGTGCTGTCGGCCGCGGCGAGCAGCGACTGACCGGCGCCCCGGCGTGCCGGGGCGCCGTTGCGCAGGCGCTTGACCTCCGCGCCGGCCTGCTGCATCCATGCGCGCAGTTCGCGCTGCGCCGTCACGTTTTCGCCCAGCCGCTCGACGTGGCGGCTGAACGGATGCCAGGCGACGAGGAACAGCAGGATGAGCAGGGCCGCCCCGGCACCGCCCGCCAGCAGCACTCGCTCCCGGTAGCTCAGATTCGCGATGAACTGTTTCATGGGCCTCTTTTCGCCAGTTGCAGCCGCGCCTCGACGCGGTCGTTGAGCGCGCTCGCGGACTGGATGTCCACCGTCATGCCGGCCTGCTCGATCAACTGCTGCTTGAGCTGGTCCAGGGCCTGCAGGTCGCCGATCACCAGCGCGAGGTCGAGCTTGCCGTCGTGATAGCTCACTCGCTGCAGGATGAGGTTTTCGACCTGCTTGAGCGGAGCGGCCGCGTCGTTCATCAGGGCCAGGAAACCGCCGCAGCCGGCGCCGCCGCCGCGCAGGGCGGCCAGCCCCTGCTCCATCTGCGCGCGCGGATTGACCACCCGGCGCGCGTCGGGGAAGGCGTCGAGATAGATCGCCTGGATCTCCTGTTCCAGCGCCGTGTTTTCACGCGACAGCGTGATGTAGTCGGCCAGGGTCATGCCGGCGTTGACCAGCAGCAGTATGGCCAGCAGCAGCGCGGCGGGGATCCACGGCCGCCACACCCGTCCCAGCTGCTCGCGCCGGCTGTAATCGCCCTGCAACAGATTGATCGCCGCCTGCTCGCTGAAGTGCCGCACCATCAACGCCAGCCGGCTGCCGCTGGCGGCGCGCCATTCGACGTGCACGCCGGAGTCCCTGGGGAACTCGATGTCGAGCTTGTGGGCGTCGTCGTAGAGGACGATGCGTTCCGGACGCTGGTCGCCCGCCTCCTCCACGCTGAGCGGAAGCAGCAGCGCGAAGTTCGCGCTGTCGAGCGCGAACCCGCCCTGCGCGGCGGTGCGCACCAGGCTGATCTCGCCCTTGTCGAGCACGGTCCAGGCGCCGGCCTCGAACGGCAGGCTCAGCGTATCGGGGACCAGCATGTCCGGCACGATGCCGGCGGCGCGCAGGCGTTCGATCCATTGATCCATGCGCGCGCGTTCGACCACCGCGGTGCACAGGGCGCCGCCGGATTCGCGCATGCCGGGGGCGAAGTGCAGGGTCTCGACGTCCGGGATCAGGCGGTCTTCCAGCACGTAGGGCAGCGCGGCCATCACGCGCTGGCGGTTGCGCGCCGGGATGACGGCCCGCGCCAGCGTGACATCCTCGCCGGGGACCAGCGCCACGACGCGGCAGCCGGCGGCCTGCCGCCCCGCCTCGTCCAGCGCGCTGCGTTCGACGGCGGCCTCGGTCGCTCCTTCGGGGACGCGCGACCATTCCACCGTGCCGTCGGGCAGGGAGGTGCCGAGATGAATGTAGAGCGTATCGCGCATATCAGGCCGGACCCTGGAAACGCCTCACCACGGTGACGCGCGCATCCATTCCGCGCGTGACCAGGCTGTGGAGTTCCATCTTGCTGCGTTCGAAACGGGCATTCGCATGGATCATGAAATAGGAGGTCGACACGCTGATGTTGGTGATACCCTGCGCGCGCTCCTTGAGGAGCGGGTGCGCGAGAAATTCCTCTGTCGTCTGATAGCCCTTGTCACCGCGTTCGTCGATCAGCTGGGCGGCATCGGATTCGCTGATGCCCTCGTTCAGCGCCATCAGCACCGGGACGGGCGCGGTGTTGACGTTGAGCGGGGTCCGGGCCGGCAACGCCGTCACGTACGGCGCCAGTGCGGCGTACACCTCCCGGGTGATGCCGTTGACCAATAATAACTCACTGGGGCTTTCCATGAGAGCGTTCGCGGTGCGATAGGGCGGCGTCATGCCGAGGTAGACCGGGTCCTCCGCCCCGTTGGGGAAGCGCGGGTCGAGGTCGGCGTCGATCCAGTCCACCACCGCGTCGGCCAGGCCCTCGTCCAGATCCAGCGCGGCGAGCAGGCGGCGGAAGCGCCGGATGTCGTCCTCGCTCGCCTTGCCCTCGGCGTCGACCAGATCGTTGAGGTTGAAACGCCCCTGCAGGTCTTCGATGCGGCCCGCCACCACCGCGCCCTCCACGGCGATCGGCGGCAGGATGGTCGCCCAGTCCTCCTTCGGATGGTCGACCTCGCCGTCGCGGCGGTCGCGCGCCAGGATCTCCTTGGCCCAGGATTCCACCCCCAGGGTGAACAGGTAGGCCTGGTCCGCGTCGAGGACATTGCCGGTGCGGCGGATGTCCAGTTGCTGGCGCGCGGCCATCGCCACGGCGGCCACCGTGGCCACCGCGGTGATCAGCAGGGCGGTGAGCAGGGCGACGCCGGCCTGGCGCGGGCGCCGCTTCATGGGGAGACCACCGCTTCCGCCACGCGGAACAGCCGCGTGATGCGGCCCCAGCCCTTCACGTCCAGCGTGACCTCGATCGCCCGCGGCAGTTTCGTCCCCGCGCCGCTCGCCGCCGGCCATTCTCCGCGCCATTCCCCCGCGCCGTCCAGATAGCGGATCTCGAGGGTGGACACCCCGTCCAGCAGACGGGCGCTGCGGGGTTCGCTGTCCTGCGCCCGGTCGAGCACCTCCCAGCTCGCCCGCGTGAGGGTCTCGTCGCCGAGCCCGTAGGCGACGCGCTGGAGCTCGCTGCGCCGGAGTCCGGCCGGATTGCGCCAGCCGGCGCGGGTGAACTCGAGCGCCGTGTCGTTGCCGAACATCGGCGGCAGCGGATCGCCGAAATTGTCGCGCACGCCCCGGTCGGTGGCCTGTTCGATGTCGCGCCCCATGAGTACGAACAGCATCTGCAGGCGTCCGAGCTGATCCGCCCGGGTCTCGATGCGGTCCTTGGCGTCCAGCACGACGTCGAGACCGGCATAGGCCGCCACCCCGAGCACCGCGAAGATCGCCAGCGCGACCAGCAGCTCGAGCAGGGTGAAACCGCGCTGCGGCGCGATCATGACGGATGCTCCAGGTAGGCGATGGCGGTGGAATCCGGCCGTTCCGCGCCCTTGTCGGCGCGGACCTCGAGGTCGAGGCGGCGCACGTCGGCGTCCTCGGTGCCGGAGACCTTCAGCGTCCAGAACCATTCGCGATCGGCCAGCTCGGCCGAGCCGGTGGTGATTCCGACCGCGGGCCATTCGTTGCTCAACTGTTGTTCGGTGATCCGGTTCATCGCGACCCAGTGCGCCAGCGTGCGATCGGTCAGGCGCGCGGCGTTGCCGAGGCGCTGCACCGTCTCGCCGACGATCGCGGCGAGGGCGATGGCGATGACCGCGAGCGCGACCAGGATCTCGAGCAGGGTGAAGCCGCGCGCGCGGGATCTCGCGGGAAGGCGCGGGGCCGGCGCGCTCATGGCCCGAAGCTGAATTCGCCGCCGAAGTCGGCGCGCAACTGGTAGGTCTTGGTGCTGTTCCTGTCCTTCAGCGTGAGGGTGAAGGGCGTCATCTCGCCGCTCGACAGCAGGTAGACGCGCGGCTCCTCCGCGTCCTTGTCCTTACCGCCCGCGGCCGGCGCGTCTCCTTCGACCTCGATAAAGAGCGACAGGTCCTCGGGGAGCTGGCGTTTGCGCAGGATCGGGTCGTCGCTGTCGACCCATTTGTCTTCTTCCCGCACCTGGAAGCGGTAGCCCTGCGGGGCGAAGGCCACCGCCATCTCCTCGCCCTGCAGCACCGTCTCCTGGCTCGCGAGCGTCAGCAGGGCGGCCAGGCGCCGGGCCTCGGTCTCCAGGCGCTTATCGACATCGTCGCGCAGCGCCAGCGTCGCGAGGGTGAGCACGATGCCGATGATCAGGACGACGACCAGGATCTCGAGCAGCGTGAACCCGGCGGCGCGTCCCGGCGCGCGTCGCGTGCATACCAGCGCGGACAGGCCCCGGGTCATGGAGGCTCATTGATCCAGGTTCCAGTTGCCGATGTCGGCGTCCTCGTCCTCGCCGCCCTGCTGGCCGTCGCGGCCCAGGGTGTAGAGATCGAAGGCGCCGCCCTGCGTGCCCGGATTCAGGTACTGGTAGGGCCGGCTCCAGGGGTCCATCGGCGCGCGCGGCAGATAGGTCGGGACGAGGGACTCCAGGCCTTCGTCGGTGGTCGGATAGACGTGGCGGTCGAGGCGGTACATATTGAGCGCGCTTTCGACCGCGCGGAT
>JADLCS010000030.1 GCA_020847075.1 Gammaproteobacteria bacterium | reverse complement strand
TGGCTGCTCGTCGACAGCGAAAAGGGCACGCTCGCGGTGATGGAGGACGGGCAGGCGCTGCGCGTGTTTCGTCACGTCGCAGTGGGACGGGGCGGCGTCGCCGTCGCCCGCCGCGCGGGGGACGGCACGACGCCGAGCGGCGAATTCCGCATCGCCTGGATCAATCCCGACAGTCCCTATCATCTCTTCTTCGGCCTCGATTATCCCGGCGTGACGCAGGCGGAGGAGGCCTTGCGCCGCCGGTTGATCGATCCGGACACCTACGAGCGCATCCGTCACGCGCGTGATCGCGGCGAACTGCCGCCGCAGGACACCGAGCTGGGCGGTTATATCGGCATCCATGGCGTCGGCACGATGAACGCCGGGATCAATCCGCGCTACAACTGGACGCAGGGTTGCATCGCCCTCTCGGACGAGGAGATCGATCACCTGGCCCGGTGGGCGGGGATCGGAACCCGCGTCGTGATCCGCTGACGCGCCCGCGCGGAGATTTGCACGTATTTCTCGGAATCATGGCTTAACTGCCTGATTGAATCGGGTAAATGTGCGCGATTTCCGGTTCCGGCCGCGCGGGCGTGCGGCCCGCCATTGAAACCATGCCGGTTCCTTGTATAGCATGGAAGGCGTAGTGGCTTCGCTCTATGGATGGTTGCCGTCATGAAAGATCGTGATAAGGAACTGTTGAGCGTACCTTCCGGACCGAGATCGCAACGGGTGCGGGAGGCGGGAGATCCGGATCGCGCCCGGGGCCGGGTGAGCGGGATCGAGAGGCGCCTGCTGGCCTACATGCTCGGCGCCATCGGCAATCCGCCCGTGCAACTCGTGCTGTGGGACGGCGAGCGATTCGATTCCGCCAGGGGTCCTTCCGTTGCGCGCGTACACGTCCACGACCGCAGCGCGCTGCTGCGCCTGATCCTGGATCCCGAGCTCTATTTCGGAGACGCCTATACGAGCGGCAGCATCGAGGTCGAAGGCGATCTGGTCGGGTTTCTCGAGAGCCTCTATCGCAGCATGGCGCGGACCACGGCCAGCAATCCGCTGCGCGCGCGCATGTTGAGCTGGTTTCACCGCCCGCGTTCCACCGCGATCGCCCAGGCGCGCGACAACATCTACAGCCATTACGACATCAGCAACGAATTCTACCGCCTGTGGCTCGACGAGCGCATGGTATATACCTGCGCCTATTTCCCCACGCCCGAGGCGACCCTGGAACAGGCCCAGGTGGCGAAGATGCATCACGTCTGTCGCAAGCTGCGCCTGCGCCCGGGGGAGAGCGTCGTGGAGGCGGGCTGCGGCTGGGGATCGCTCGCCCTGTTCATGGCGCGCCACTACGGCGTGCGCGTGCGGGCCTACAATATTTCGCGTGAGCAGATCGCCTACGCGCGCCGGCAGGCGGAACTGCAGGGGCTGGGTTCCCGCGTGGAATTCGTCGAGGACGATTATCGCAATATCACGGGCGGCTACGACGCCTTCGTCTCGGTCGGAATGCTGGAGCACGTGGGGCAGAGATACTATCGCATGCTCGGGCAGGTGATCGACCGCGTACTGAAGGACGACGGCCGCGGCCTCATCCATTCGATCGGGCGTATCCGGCCGGGGCAGATGAACGCCTGGATCGAGCGGCGCATCTTTCCCGGCGCCGCGCCGCCCAGCCTGGCCGAAATGATGGAGATCTTCGAGCCCGCCGGCCTGGCCGTGCTGGACGTCGAGAATCTGCGCCTGCATTACGCCCGCACCCTGGAGCACTGGCTGCGGCGCTTCGACCGCGCCCAGACCCGTATCGAGGAGATGTTCGACGCGCGGTTCGTGCGTGCCTGGCGCCTCTACCTGGCCGGGTCGATCGCGGCGTTCCTGAGCAGCGACCTGCAATTGTTCCAGGTGGTGTTCAACCGCGGCGCCAGCAACGAGGTGCCGTGGACGCGCGACCACCTGTACCGGGATATTGCCGGGAGGCCCCCCGCGCCGGCGGCCGCGGAGGCAGGTGCGCATGAGCCCGCCTCCGTCTGAGGGCTGCGACGTCCTGATCATCGGCGGCGGGCCGGCCGGCTCGACCTGCGCCCGCGCACTGCGCCGCGCCGGACTCGACGTGCTGGTCATGGACCGACAGGAATTTCCACGCGACAAGGTATGTGCCGGCTGGATCACCCCGGCGGTGGTGGATCTGCTCGAACTCGAGACGGAGGAGTATCGGCAGGGACGGGTGTTCCAGCCGATCACCTCCTTTCTGACCGGCATCGAGGGGGGCCGGCAGGTGGCCACCGCCTACGGGCGCGAGGTCAGCTTCGGCATCCGGCGCCGCGAGTTCGACCATTACCTGCTGCAGCGCTCGGGGGCACGGCTCGCGCTCGGCGAGGCGCTGGATTCGATGCGGCGTACGGAACGCGGCTGGGTCGTCAACGACCGCGTCGAGACCCGGCTGGTGATCGGCGCGGGTGGACATTTCTGTCCGGTCGCCCGCTACCTCGGGGCCAGGCCAGGACGCGGGGAGGTTGCCGTGGCGGCGCAGGAGATCGAGTTCGAGCTCGACGCCGAGCAGCAGCGCGCCTGCCGCATCGCGCCGCATACCCCGGAACTGTTCTTCTGCGATGACATGCAGGGCTACGGCTGGTGCTTCCGCAAGGGGAATTTCCTCAACGTCGGGCTGGGCCGCGAGGGCGGGCATAACCTCTCCCGGCACGTGCAGGCGTTCCGCGCCGCCCTCATCGCGCAGGGAAAGATCCCGCCGGGCACCCCGACGGATTTTCACGGACACGCCTATCTGTTGTACTCCAGCGCGCGGCGCATCGTGGCCGATGACGGCGTGCTGTTGATCGGCGATGCCGCCGGCCTGGCCTATCCGCAGAGCGGCGAGGGCATCCGTCCGGCGATCGAGTCGGCCCTGATGGCGGCGCAGTGCGTGCTCGCCGCGCGGGGCGATTATCGCCGCGACCGGCTGACGCCCTACCAGGAGCGGCTGGCCGCGCGCTACGGCCTGCGCGCGGAGCCGGCGTCGCGGGGCGTGGCGCCGGAACGGCTGAAGCAGGCGCTGGCGAGCTGGCTGCTGCGGTCGCGCTGGTTCGCGCGCCACGTCGTGCTCGACCGCTGGTTTCTGCACGCGCACGAAAAGCCGCTGATCACCCACCCGCTATAGCTTTACGACTCCTTCCGCAACTCCGGCGGCGCTACCGCGTGGGCATAAAAAGCATGCCCACCCTACAGGGATCCCTACGGCGCGGTAACTCGTGGGGTGGGCACGTCTCGTGTCCACTGCGGAACAGTGCCTGGGAATTACTACGACCGGATTTCGTGCCGGCGTTGCGGTGGTGGTGCCGCGTGGATATGTTTTTCTCCCCTCCGCCCGCTTGCGGGGGCGGGGGAGGTGGGTGTGTTTTGGATCCGTCCTCCCCGCCTCACCCTGCCCTCTCCGCCCCCAAGGGCGGAGAGGGTTAAAGGGGTGCGCCTCCGGCGCACATATTCCCTTTTCTCTCGTATCTTTACTCTTTACCCTGGGGTAACAATATCAGGCGCCTTTTTTCGCCGACGCGAACAGATCGATTCCGCTCACGCTGGTGTGCCACTTGCCGTTGCTCACCGTCACCTCGATGATGTCCGAATCCTCCTCGGGCTCGGGTTGGGCCGGCGCTTGCGCGGCAGGCGCCTTCATCTGCGACTGACGATGGCGCCGCAGGATCTTGTCGCGCGCCGCCGCGTATACCTCCTCCGTGAGAATCCCCTGGTCGCGCAGACGCCGATGCTCGCGCAGCTCGGCGCCGAGCTTCTGGTCCGGCTTGCGCCGGTCGCTGCGCTGGGCCGCTTGGATGTGCTGCACCAGTTCGCGTCCGAAGGTCTCGAATTCCGCGCGATTGGGCGCGTTGTTGTACATCTCCAGCAGGACGGCGTCCCCGCTCTGGCTGTGGAAACGCACCAGATTCTGCGAGCGGTGCACGAACACCAGCAGGGCGATCACCGCGGCGCACAGGCTCAGCAGGGTGAGCGGGCTCCAGGCATGCGCGTACCAGGGCATGCGCGAGAACAGGCTGGCGAGCGTGAGGATGGCGCACAGGCCGAGCATGCCGCCCGAGGTGTAGAGCGAGTGGCGGTCGTTCTTGACGAAGAAGTGGGGTGTCGAGTCGATCAGCGCCAGATCGATCCAGTACTGCCGCGCCCGGCCGCCGAAACTCTTGCGGTAGACCGACAGGAAGCGGCGATCGAAGATGGTGTAATGCGAGGTCTGCGCCCGCAGATAACTCACTTGTGACAACTGGATCAGGATGGACGGGCGCGGGGTGACGCGCTCCGGCTCGGCGGCGATCTGGATGTGATCCTCCGCGGGGTGCTTTTGTTCCGCTTCTCGGGTAACGGCTGCGCTATGCTCCATGATGTCCACCGGCCTCCATCGATGCTATGGGTTGTCACATGCGGTCCGACGCAGGCTCCGTGATACGGAGGCGGGCGCATCGACCGCGCTGGTGAAAGATGACTCGACTTGGGGTGCTGTTTATTATCGACAGCGGGCGGCGGGATTCTGTGACCGGTGCGGCATTTCGCACCGCCGCCCTAACCGGACAGGGCCTGTTTGAGCGTAGCGGCCAGCACGACGGCCAGCCGCTCCCGGGCGCCGCCGCGGCGTAGCAGGTTCTGGTTGATCTCGAGCTCGATGCCGGCGTAGCGCGCGGGGGAAAAGCGGGCGCGCAGGTGGCGCGTGAGCCCGTCGCTCGCGCCTCGGTAGGGGTAGTTGCGGCGCACCGTGAGTTCCCCGCCGGCCTCCCGCAGGGCGTCGCGCCAGCGCCGGCACAGGGAGGCCTCCGCCCGGCGCGAGGGGTCGTACAGCAGGCCGATGTCCGCCCGGCGCGCCACGCCGTCCAACACCGGGGTGAAGCTGTGCACGGCCACATGCACGATGCGGCGTCCCGCCGCGGCGCGGGACGCTACCCAGCGTTCGACGCGGGCGCGGTGGGGATGGTAGTAGCGCGCGAGCATGCGCCGCTTCTCTTCCGGCGGCAGCGCCCTGGTGCGCGCCGAGAACAGCGCGGGGTGGGCGGGGGAGCGGTTGAGGTCCACCAGCAGGCGGCTGTAGGCGGAGGCGATCAGCGGTGCGCGCAGCCGTCGGCCCATGACGCGCGCGCAGGAGAGCGCGCCGGGATCGTAGCCGCGATGTCCGGCGAGCAGGGAACGGCAGCCCCGGAACAGGGGGCGGTACTCGCGCGGTAGGCGGTTGGAGGCATGTTCGCAGCTCAGCAGCAGGACGGGCACGTCAGGCATCGAACAGGGTGCCCCGCGCCAGGCAGTCGCACAGGCCCTGGTAGGTCGCGCGCAGCCGGTCCGGCGACGGCGTATCCCCCAGGGCGTCGGCGATGCGTCGCGCGAGGCAGCCGCGGCGCAGATAGAGCCGGTAGGCCGCGCGCCATTCGGCGGGCAGGTCCGCGCGCGGCGCGACCAGGGTCTCGATGAGGTGCTGCCACAGATCGCGCGCGCGGCAGGGGCCGCGTTCGGGAAATCCGAAGACGGCGCGGAAACGATCGTCATCGATCACCGCCTGGTCGGCCTGCCGCACGCACTGCAGGAAGAGCCGCTGCAGCGGGCCGCCGTCCCATTGCTGCAGATGCCGCAGGCCGCACCAGTGTTCGTCCGCCAGGGCACGCACGACCTCGACGACGAGCGCGGCCACGGCGATGTCGGCGGCCGGGCATTCCTGGGTGTCGAGCACGCGGATCTCGATGGTGTTGCGTTCGAAGCGGGCGATGGCCCCGCGCGCGTTGACCCATTCGTGGCGGAGCGCGCCTTCCGGATCGAAGGGGGCGAGATCCCGGTAGATGCGCTGCAGGATCTCCGTTTCATAGGCCCGGCGCGAATGGACCGGTTCGGGGACGATGTGGCCGCTGACCGACGGGATGCGCCGGCAGTTGTCCCGGCAGACCTCCAGGCGGTTGTCCAGCAGGCCGGTGAGGCGGCCGTCCATGACGGGTGAACTGGCGGCGAGCGCCGGCATCAGCGGCATGGCCAGACGCACGGCGGCATGCAGGCGCGCGAATTCGCCGTCGTCGGCGAACGGCAGGTTGATATGCATGCTTTGCAGGTTCGACCAACCGTGCCCCTGGCAGCCGAAGATGCGGTCGAAGGCCCGATAGATGGCGCTGTCGCCGTGCGGCCACAGCCGCGTCTCGCGTTCCGGGTTCATCCAGGGGTGCATCGCGGTCGGCATCAGGCGCCCGCCGAGCGGCGCGAGCAGGGCGTCGAGGCGGGCGACGTCGTGCTGGAAGGCCTGATGCAGTCCGGCCAGCGAACGGACCGGGCCATTGGTCTTCAGTTCGATCACGTGCAGCGCGAGCTCGTTGGACCAGGCGAGCGCGCCGGTTTCCACTTCGTTGGTGAATTCGCCGGCGAGGGCATGGAGGGCGCGGTCGGCCACGGGTAGCACGGACAGGCGTTCGCCGTCCACGATCATGTATTCCAGTTCGATGCCATAGGCGTCGAACAGGCCGAGCTCCGGCGACTCGTCAGCGCGGCTTGCGTTCACCCTTTCTTTCCTCGATGCGCGCCAGCATGCCACGCATGATCCTGGAATACAGATCGAGCTGGATGATGCCGTCCTCCAGGCCGGAATCGATGTTCGGATTATCGTTGATCTCGATCACGAAGACCTTGGAGTCGACTTCTTTCACGTCGACGCCGTACAGGCCGTCGCCGATCAGGTTGGCGGCCTTGAGGGCGATGGAAACGATGTTGCGCGGCACCTGCTCGATGGGGATGGCCTCGGTGCGGCCCTCGCGCGGTTTGCCGGCGTTGTTGTGGTCGATGATCTGCCAGTGGCCGTGGGCCATGTAATACTTGCAGGCGTAGAGCGGTTCGCGGTTGAACACGCCGATGCGCCAGTCGAACGCCGTCGGCATGAACTCCTGAGCGATGATCAGCTCGGACTTCTCCAGCATGCGCGTGGCCTCGGCGATGAATTCCGCCTTGTCGCGCACCTTGATCACGCCCTGCGAGAAGGCGCTGTCCGGTTGTTTGAGGATGCACGGCATGGCGATCGTCCCCGCCACCGCCTGCATGTTGCCGCGATTGACGATGCTGGTGTTGGGCGTCGGGATCTTGTGATGCGACATCAGCTCGGCCAGATACACCTTGTTGGTGCATTTGAGGATGGAAGCGGGGTCGTCGATGACCACCAGGCCTTCCGCCGTCGCGCGGCGCGCGAAGCGGTAGGTGTGATGATTTACGCCTGTGGTCTCGCGGATGAACAGGGCGTCGAACTCGGCGATGCGTCCATAGTCGTTCTTGGTGATCATTTCCACGTCGAAATCGAGTTGCTGCGCCGCCTTGATGAATTTCTTCAGGGCCTTGGCGTCGGACGGCGGCTGCGCCTCGGCCGGGTTGTGCAGGATGGCGAGGTCGTAACGCATCACCTGCTGGGTGCGCCGGCGCAGGCCCTTGCCGGCGAAATGCTCGCTCGCGGTCTGCAGCAGGAACGGTTTGTGGTCGTCCGGGATGTCGTTGCCGGCGATGGGGCCGATGCTCTGGAGCTGCCAGTTGCGGTTATGAATGAAGCGCGCGCGCAGCAGCGGCGCCGGAAACAGATTGAACAGCGTCAGGCTGAGGCGCGCGTAGCGTTTGGCGAAATTGCGCCCGAAATAGATGCTGAGCTCGTATTCCTCCGATTTGATGGGCGCGAGCGTGCGCTGGATCAGCTCGAACAGGTCGTCGGACACGAAGCGGGTCATGGTCTGCGACTTCATGTCCTGGATCGTGTTCACGCTCGGCAGCGGCTTGTGTCCGCGCGCCTCGGCGAGCAGGGATACATAGTAACCCAGGCTCTGGTAACGGTAGCTGCGCGACAGGTTGAAGATCTTGAGGCCGCGCAGATCGCTGAAGCGCGGATCGGACAGATAGGTCTTGGCGGCGATCACCTCCGCGCCGTAGATGTGCAGCGGCCAGTCTTCCGGATTGTTAACGACTATGAATATCGACATGATGGGGCGGCGACGATTTCTCGCGCGGCTCGATGATCAGGAGATTGGCGTCATGGGTCAGCACCCCGAGCAGGATCGCCCCCAGCACGCGGTCGATGCCGATTTCGTAGATCTGGCTCGGCGCCAGCGGATTCGGATGCAGCGGATCCATGACCAGGACCGAGCGCGACTCGGCGGCATAGCCGGCCAGGAGCACGAAATGCCCGCTCGGGTTGCCGCGCACGTCGTCGTAGAGCGGGCCATGCTCGCGCGCGGAGTGGTACAGATAGGTGGCGCTGAGGCCGGTCAGGATGGGGGTGCCGCGCTTGAGGTAGCGCCGGATCAATCCGCCGGTGAGGTCTTCGAAGCGCAGCGTCCCGCCCAGGTCGATGAAGTCCAGGTAGGCGTCGGTCGCGACCTTGAAGCGCGCCGAATTCTTGAACGCCAGTTGCCGTTCCAGGCGGTCGCGCAGATCGGTGTCCTCTGCGCCGAACCAGGAGGGATCGAACATCTCCAGGTTGTAGGTGAAGATCTTGGCCCGGTAGCCGCGCCGCAACGCATGGCAGGCGAGAAACACCGCCAGCGTGCCGCCGTCGCGCAGGCTGGGGATCTCGCCGATCAGCCGGTCGAGCGGAACCTCGTCGTCGAAGTAGCGGTAGACCGCGTGCAGACAGGTGGGACCGCATGTCGTCTCGTCGGGCTGTGGCAGGATGTCGAGGTTGAGACGATGCTCCATCGCGCGATGATACTATCTTGCCGGTAGGCGTCCAACGGCCGGCCGGGGCGTGCCCCGGCCGGCGGGGGGGAATGGATCCGAAGCGGGAATCATGACGCTAGTCGGAGGGAAACCCCTCGCCGGCGTCGTCCTGCGGAGCCATGTCCGCGTCGTCGCCGTCGCCCGGAGAATCTTCCGCGCCCGCGGCCCGCTCCTTCTGCGCGTAGAATTCATCGATACCGTGATCGATGAAGGCGTCGATGTGGTCCTCGTCGATCTTTGCCTCCGTCGCGCGCTGCAGGCATTGCTCGATGAAGGCGATGTCGCGATCCTCCGCCACGTCGTTCGCGTCCTGCGCCATGGCGGGCGCGATCGCGCAGACGTACGGCAGCAGAAGGCCCGGGAGCAGGGAACGGAGGCGTCGTGTCATCGTTCGGTATCCACGGTCGTCACGAGCGGGGCGGGGCGCCGCCCGGGACCGGTTCGCATGGCGCGATTATAACGTAATCGCCGCGCGCGGAAAGGGCGCGCGCGGGCCTACAGCCGGCGGCGGTGGCTGCGCAGCGTGCGGCGCAACAGCGTGCGCTGCCGCGACCACGGGTCGCGCCACGCCAGATCCCGGCGCAGCAGCCCCCGGCACAGGCGCAGCAGCCCGGCGACGTCGCGCGCGCTGACGAACTCCGGCGCCGGGCCGTGCGGGGCCGGGCAGTCCGGGCCGCCCTCGAAGCCCTGGTTATGGTAGTTGCCGAGCGGGACCGAGATACCGATGGCGGGCAGACCCCAGGCGGTGGCGGCGGTCGCCTCGCAGGCGCCGCCGTCCATGACGCGGCGCTGGTGCCAGCCGGGCAGGACGCGGGCCGCCATGTCGCTCAGCACCTTCAGTCCGTCCGGCTGAAACACGGTGCGGCGGTCGCCGAGGCGCACCACCGGGCCCTTGCCGATCTCGGCGCCCGGCAGCGTGCGCGAGGCCTCCAGGCTGACGACGACCCGGGGGCGGTCGCCGCGCTCCAGCCAGCCCAGCTCGAAATGGGCGACCGCGCCGACGAAACCGACCTCCTCGGCGCGCGTCAGCAGGCCCAGGAACGGCGGACGCTTGCGCGGTGCGCGCCACAGGCGGCGCGCCGTTTCCATGATGGCGAACACGCCGACAAGGTCGTCCGCCGCGGGGCAGTGGATATGGTCGCCCCGGGTCCACACCGGGGCGCGGAATTCGAATCCGCCGTAAAGGGAGCGCGCCCCGCATCCGCGCAGCGCCTCCGCCTGTTCCGGCGTCAGCCGGATCTCGGCGGTATCGATGCCCCAGCCGCCCGGATTGAGGCGCACGCGCGTGAAGGTGCCGCTGCCGGTCACGCCGTCCGGGCCGACCAGGCGCGCGCGGGCGCCGGCGACATGCTTCACCGGCGAGCCGCCGTACCAGCGCACCGCCAGGCGATCGCGCGCCAGCCAGCGCAGGCCGTGAAAGCCGGGGTGATCCATGTGGGCGATGAACAGGCGCACGGGCGGCCCGGCGCGGCCGCGCAGCAGCGCGGCGTAGTCCTGTCGGGATTCCGCGCCGACCACCAGATTGCCGTGCGGGTCGGCGAAGAACGGCACGTGGTGACGCCGGAGATACCGGCTCACGTGATCGACGACGCGGGCTTCGCGAAACGGCGCCGTCGGCTGCTCCAGCAACGCGACCAGACGCTGCGTCGCGGCGGAAGACAAGGCGGGTGGGGGTGGGGTGCGCATAGGGATCCTTTGTCGGTTAGAATCCGGTCCATGCCGGTTTTCATGCGGCCATCATACTGCAGTCGCGGCCCGGCGCGCGCGGGGGGAGAGGAGATGGGCGAGGATACGCGGGAAGATGCCGGCGGCATCGCGGCGGAGGCGGCGCGTTTCCGCGCCGGTTTCCGCTCCGTCATGCTCGCCACCGTCGGCGCCGACGGGTCGCCGGAGGCGAGCTACGCGCCGTATGTCGCGGGCGCGAATGGATGTTTTTACCTTTTCGTGAGCGGCCTCGCGCGCCACTCCGGTCACCTGGCACGCAGCGGCAAGGCCGCCCTGCTGTTCCTGCAGGAAGAGGGCGCCGCCGCCAACCCGTTTGCCCGCGTGCGCCTGAGCTATGCCTGCACGGCCGCCTCGGTGGCGCGCGATACGCCGGAATGGGCGGAGGCGATGGACCGCTTCGAGCGGGAGTTCGGCGCTATCGTTCCGCTCCTGCGCACCCTGCCGGACTTCCGCCTGTTCCGCCTGGCGCCGGAGACCGGCCGCTATGTGCGCGGCTTCGGCCAGGCCTACGACCTGGGGGACGACGGGCCGTCCCCAGTCCGGCCGGCGGAGCCGCCGCCCGACGGGCGCTCGTGAGGGTGTCCCGCCTCGCCGGCGGTCATGAAAGATTCATGCGAAGGACACCCGGGCGACACACTTCGCGGTCAAGCTCGTCCGCATGACCGGGAACCCCGGCGGAACGAGGTGAATCATGCAGATCTACGTCAAGGAATGGCCGAACCGCGCCGCGACCCTGTACACCGAGACGGGCGAGGAATTGTGCACCTTCCCCGGCATCGACGCCGCGCTGGCGCTCTGCCCGGACGGGGACGCGACCCTGGGTGATCTGCTCGATCGGCACGATATCGGCGCGCTGCGGACCCTGATCGACGCCTGCCGCGCCGTCTGAGCGGATCCCGTCCCGCCGCGATCCCTTTCGGTGGTGGCGGGTTGTTTGCTATCCTCCCGGGCATGAATCGCCTTCTCGGCCCATAGCGGCATGCCATGCCCGTCGCGCGCAGGATGAACCCGGTCCGCCTCCATGTCTGACCGCTACGACGTCATCGTGATCGGCAGTGGACCCGGCGGCGAGGGCGCCGCCATGAAGGCCGCGAAGGAAGGCCGGCGGGTGGCCATGGTCGAGGCCTGGCCCGAGGTCGGCGGCAACTGCACCCATCGCGCGACCATCCCGAGCAAGGCCCTGCGCCAGGGCGTGCAGCAGTTGATGGACAGCGGGCGCCACCACGGCATCCCGTATCCGGACCTGCTGACGGCGGCGCGCGGCGTCATCGAGAAGCAGGTGAGCATGCGGCGCGGCTTCTACAGCCGTAATCACGTCGGTGTGATCCACGGGCGCGCCTCCTTCATCGATGAACACACCCTGGAGGTGGAGAAGCCGAACCAGGGCAGGGAGCGGTTGCAGGCGGACGCCTTCGTCATCGCCACCGGCTCGCGGCCCTACCGTCCCGCCGAGGTCGACTTCGGCCACCCGCGCATCCTCGACAGCGACACCGTGCTGGAGCTCGAGGACAGCCCGCGCTCGATCACCATCTACGGCGCCGGTGTGATCGGCTGCGAGTACGCCTCGATCTTCCGCAGCCTCGGCATCAAGGTGAATCTGATCAACACGCGCGGCCAGTTGCTGTCCTTTCTCGACGACGAGATCATCGACGCCCTGAGCTATCACCTGCGCGAGCAGGGGGTGCTGATCCGCCACAACGAGGAATACGCGCGGGTCGAGCCCGATGCCGAGGGCGTGACGCTCCATCTGAAGTCCCAGAAGCAGATCCGTACCGATTACCTGCTGTGGGCGCAGGGGCGCACCGGAAACTCCGACGGCATGGGGCTGGAGGCGATCGGCGTGGACGTCAATCAGCGCGGCTCCATTCTGGTGAACCGCTGCTATCAGTCCTCGCGCGGGCATATCTACGCGGTCGGCGATATCACCGGCCACCCCAATCTCGCGAGCGCCGCCTACGACCAGGGGCGTTTCGCCGCCACCCACCTGGTGGAGGGCAACTGCTCGGCCTATCTGGTCGAGAACATCCCGACCGGCATCTACACCCTTCCCGAGATCAGCTCCATCGGCAAGACCGAACGCGAGCTCACCGCCGAGAAGATCCCGTACGAGGTGGGGCACTCGCTGTTCCGTCACCTCGCGCGCGCGCAGATTTCCGGCAAGACCACCGGTATGCTGAAGATCCTGTTCCATCGCGACACGCTGCGGATCCTCGGCATCCACTGCTTCGGCGATCAGGCCTCGGAGATCATCCACATCGGCCAGGCCATCCTGTCGCAGCCGGGAGAGGCCAACTCCCTCATGTATTTCATCAACACGACGTTCAACTACCCCACCATGGCGGAGGCCTACCGCGTGGCGGCGCTCAACGGACTCAATCGCGTGCGTTGAACCGTGGGTGTACCGCCGCCACCGCTGGGCGTACAATGAGGCCGCTGCGAATACCGGCCGGTCGACCGGCGAAGATAGGGATGAAATGAAGGATCTGCTCAGATTGCTCATCTACGGCGGCGGCGCAGTGCTGGTGATCGGCCTGCTTTCCCTGCTGGCGACCGGAGACCTCGTCTCGCCGGACATGCTGGTCACGATCTCCGTGCTGCTGGTGATCGTGCTGCCGGTGATCCTCGGCGTGATGATGGCGCGGCGGGAGCGGATGCAGCGCGACAAGTCCCCCGAATAATCGCCCGCTCCGTCCCGGACTCCGCACGGGCGCTTCAGCGGCCCGCGGCGGCGCCGATATCAGCCGTATGGACCAGACGCGAATCCCCGGCGGAAGCCGCATGAGGCCTGAATCCCGCCGCAACCGGCGCGGAGGCCCCGGCATCGCCGCCCTGTGCCTCGTAGCGCTGGCGCTGTGGGCGGGCCCCGCGCCGGTCCATGCCGCCGTCTACAAATGCGTCGACCATGACGGCCGTATTTCCTTCCAGGAGACCACCTGCGACGGGATGGCGCCCGGCGGCGAGTCCGTGGTCCGGCTCGACAACGCCTGGCCCGCCGTCGGCAAGCATATCTTCTGGGAGGCGAAGTCCTCGTCCGGGGGCAAGGTCTATCTGCTCGGCTCCCTGCACTTCGGCGCCCCCTGGCTCTATCCGTTGCCGGCGGTCATCGGCGACGCCCTCGCCGCGTCCGATGCGCTCGCGGTGGAGGCGAACCTCCTCGAGGTCCCGCCCGAAGAGCTCGCGGGCCGCGTACTCCGGGCGGGGGGATACGGCGACGGGGCGGGGCTCAGCGGTGTGCTGGCGCCGACCGAACGGGAGGCGCTCGCCAACGTGAGCCGCACCTTCGGTCTGCCCGCCGCGCTGGTCGAGCGCCAGAGACCCTGGCTCGCCTCGCTCACGCTGACCACCGCCGTGCTGCGGCAGCTCGGCTACGGCGCGGAGTACGGCGTCGATCTGCACCTCATGCGCGAGGCCGCCGGCAGGATTCCGATCGTCGAACTGGAGTCGGTCGATTACCAGTTCGAGTTACTGAGCGGCATGGAGGAAAAGGATCAGGTGGCGATGCTGATGCGGACGCTGCACGAGATCGATGACGCCGGGCGCCATTTCGGCGATATGCTCGACGCCTGGCTGAACGGCAACGCCGAGAAGCTGGATCGCGTGCTGTTCGAGGGGTTCGACCGCATGGTACGGGGCGATTATCTCTACCGCCGTCTGATCCTCGACCGCAACGTCGAGATGACGGACGCCATCGACCGCCTGTCGCACCGGCACGACGTCCTGTTCGTGGCGGTCGGGGCGGGCCATCTGGTCGGGGGCGACGGCATCATCGAGCGCCTGAAATCCCGCGGTTACTACATCGAACAGCTCTGAGCCGGCGCACGGAACGGGGCCGGGGCCCCGCCTCGCCAGTGACCCGCGGCCTCGGGTATAATGGGCCCCTCGCTCGGAAACCCGATCGTTTTCACCAGCCTGGGAAGAAAAATATCATGAGCCAGACCCCCTCCAGCGCGCACGGCTTTACCCTCGGCTATTACGCCGGCAACCGCAAGACCGGATCCGTCAGTGTGGTCGGCCGGGACGGCGGCGCGACGCGTATCGATGCGCTCCCCGTCGAACCCGAGACCGGGCTCGCGGCCGAACTCAAGCCGATCTTCGTCGGACTCACCGAGGACCGGCGCGTGATCCTGCTCGATCCGAAGAGCAAGGAGATCCGGCTCGGCGCGGGATTCCCGGCGGACGCCTTTCCCGCCCACATCTACTCCGATCCGAATTCGGATCGCGACTGGTTCATGAACGACGGTGACAAGGAGACCGGCAACGACCGTCTCAACTGCGGCGAGGGAGGATCCTCGGTCACGGTGGTGGAAAAGACCTCGAGCGCGCGGGCGCGGTTTCTCAAGACCATCTGCGTCGGCCGCGGCCATCACCAGGCGGCGTTCACCTGGCCGTCCGCCCAGGCGCCCGGCGTACCGCAACGGGCCTATATCAGCAGCCTGAAGGACGGCACCCTGTCCGCCATCGGCAACGATCCGGCCGACCCGGCGACTTACCTCAAGGTCATCGCTACCCTCAATCTGTGCGAGATCGACAAGGAAAAGGACATGGCGGAGCCCGCGGTGCCGAACAACGCCTTTCCGCACGGGCTCGCCTATTCGCCGCTGAGCGGCAAGCTCTATAACCTGAACAACGGCTACGGCAATGTCGCGGTGATCGACCCGGCGACCAACCGGATCGAGGGGCGCTTTCCGTTCAAGGGGCACAGCAACCTGTTCATGGCCCCGGGCGGGCGTTACATCATCGGCCGCGGCGCCGATCGCAAGTCCGACCCGGAGCATGTGATCGCGAAGCTGACCGCCTTCGACGTGGTCGAGAACCGCATCGTCGGCACGCTCGAACTGCCCGACATCTACATCAGCAAGTACTACTTCAATCCCGAGGGCACCAGGCTCTACCTGACCACCTCGAGCTCGGGCAGCCCCGAGCAGCAGGCCAACATCAAGGCCGACGCCCTGCTGGTGCTGGATCTGACCGCGCTGCCCGCGCTGAAGCTGGCCCGCGAACTGCGCCTGGGCAGCCCGTCCGGCTCGCTGGCCTTCGTGCAGGCCGGCGGCGCCACCGCGCTGGTCTGTTCCTCCCATGCCGAGGACGGGGCGGTGGTGATGATCGACGGCGCGCGCGACGAGATCGTCGAGACCCTCGCGGTGCCCGGCGGCGTCAGCCATTCGCGGGTGTGGGTCCTTTAAGGGCAGGGAAAAGAGGAAAGATACAAGAGAAATAGGGAATATGTGCGCCTGCGGCGCACACATCAATTATGAATGTCGGCCTCAGGTCGACACGTCCCCGTGTGTCTTGTCGCTTTCCTTTTGTATCTGAATCTATCTCCCCCGCATCCGGAGCAGCAAACGCCTGTCGCGTTTGTTCGGCCGCCCCTGCGGCGCGGGGGCGGGGCCGGGCCTGAGTCTGCGCTCGCTCGCCGCCCGTTCGCGCTGCGCGAGGCTTTCCTCCGTCTCCCGGTACAGCGCGCGCGCCTCCAGCGCCGGCCCGCGGCGTCCGCTCAGGGCCTCGACGACGACCGTGAACTCGACCTCGCCCCGATTGATCAGCAGGGTGTCGCCGACGCGCAGGGGGCGCGACGGCCTGGCGCGCTGATCGTTGACATGCACCTTGCCGCCGCTGACGGCCTCGCTCGCGAGCGCGCGCGTCTTGTAGAAGCGCGCCGCCCACAACCACTTGTCTATGCGTAGCGTATCGTTCGCGTTTTCCATGGCGGCCTGTTCGTGGGCATGCGAGACAATGTAGCACGCGGGGGCGAACGCGTTACAATAGCCGCCATTCATCCGTATGGGGCGCCCCCTTGGCCGACATCCTTCCGTTCAAGAAGCCGGACCTGAAACAGAAGGCCAAGGGCAGGACCCTGTGCGGAAACGGCCTGCACAAGTGGCGCATCGTGCAGGAGAAACAGTTCGACGTGCGTCAGGGGCGGCTGGTGACCGTATACCGTTGCAGCCGCTGCGGCGCGGAGAAGAGCGAGGCGCGTTAGTATCCGCCGCCCGGGCGGGTGGCGTACGACACATTCAGGAGCCCGGTTCATGACGATTTCCGAAGATCTCAATCGACGTTTTTCCCCCGGCCCCCAGCTCACGTTCGGGGAGACCGCGGACGGGCTGGTGGTGGCCGCGATCGACACCCCTCAGGCCTCGGCCGCGCTCTGTCTGCAGGGCGCGCATGTGATGACGTGGCGTCCGAAGACGCAGGCGGAGCCCGTGCTGTGGCTGTCCGGCCTGGCGAAACCCACACCCGGCAAGTCCCTGCGCGGCGGGGTGCCGGTGTGCTGGCCATGGTTCGGGCCGCATGCGACGGACGGCGCGCTGCCGGCGCACGGCTTCGCGCGCACCGTGCCGTGGCGGGTGGCGGCGGCGGGCGTGCTGGGCGATGGCGCGGTCGAACTCGCCCTGGAGCTCGTGATGACCGCGTCGGCGCGTGGGATGTGGCCCCGGCGTGTCCGCGCTGGGCTGCGGCTCGTGATCGGGGAGACGTTCAGGGCCGAGCTGACCACCGTGAACGAGGATGACGCGGAGGTCGTCATCGGCGAGGCCCTGCATACCTATTTCCGCATCGGAGACATCGCGCAGGCGCGCGTGCGCGGCCTCGAGGGCTGCGAATACCTCGACAAGGTGGACGGCGGGGCGCGCAAGCGGCAGGACGGCGCCATCGGCTTCGCCGGCGAGACCGATCGCATCTATGTGGACACGAAGGCCGCGTGCGTCATCGAGGACGACCGCCTGCGCCGGCGCATCCACATCGCGAAGACGGGCAGCCGCTCGACCGTGGTGTGGACGCCGTGGACCGAGAAGGCCGACAGGATGGGCGACTTCGGCCCGGAGGGATGGCGCGCCATGGTGTGCGTGGAGAGCGCCAACGCGGCGGACAACCGGGTGACGATCGCCCCCGGCGACAACCATACGCTGAGCGTGGAATACCGGGCGGAGAATTTCTGATACTCTTCGGCGGGCCGGGCGGATGAGGCGACCCGGCCGCGGGCACCCGGGATATTCGAGCCTCTTTCCAAGGAGAAAAAACGATGAAGCAGTACGGCGCGGAGTTCTTCGGTACCTTCTGGCTGGTGTTGGGCGGCTGTGGCAGCGCGGTACTGGCGGCGGCGTTTCCGAATGTGGGCATCGGCCTGCTCGGCGTGGCACTGGCCTTCGGCCTGACGGTCGTCACCATGGCCTATGCCATCGGCCATATCTCGGGCTGTCATCTCAATCCCGCCGTATCGGTCGGTCTGTGGGCGGGCGGACGCTTCCCCGCGGCGCAGCTCGCGCCCTATATCATCGCGCAGGTGCTGGGCGGGATCGCGGCCGGCGGGGTGCTGTACATCATCGCGAGCGGCCAGGCCGGTTTCGACGTCTCGGCCGGCTTCGCTTCCAACGGTTACGGGGAGCACTCGCCCGGGAAGTATTCGCTGGCGTCCGCGCTGGTGTGCGAGGTGGTGATGACCGCGATGTTCCTGCTGGTCATCCTGGGTTCGACCTCCAAGCGCGCGCCACAGGGCTTCGCCCCGCTGGCCATCGGCTTCACCCTCACGCTGATCCATCTGATCAGCATCCCGGTCACGAATACCTCGGTGAACCCGGCACGCAGCACCGGCGTCGCCCTCTACGTCGGCGACTGGGCGGTGTCGCAGCTCTGGCTGTTCTGGCTGGCGCCGATCGTCGGCGCGCTGCTGGGCGCGGCGATCTATCGCGGCATCGGCGAGCGGGGGGACTGACTCGGGCCGGCCCGCGGATCCCCCGCGGGCCGGTGGTTCGCCCACCCCCGCGCGCTGGCATTCCCTCCCGGCGCGCGGCAACTGTGGATATATTAAAGCGGCGTTCAGTGCTCGTCGTATCCCCCGAGAATATCCAGGTCGGCGATGTGCTGTTTCAGCCGCTGCCGTTCCAGATGGTGTTCGAGCGATTTACGCGCGTTGGCAGTCCGCAGCGGCGCATGTTCGCGCCCCTCGGGATCGAGGAGATTCTCCAGGTACCCGTCCTCGAGAAGCGATCGGTCCCGCTCATTCAGGCAAACGAAGTCATGTCTGGATCTGTTTCCCATGATGCCCTCCCGTCGACTGTGGCGCGTGTCCCCTTTACTCCTGCTACGTGCTTGAATCTAGGGGCCGGGTACGGCGGTGGATTGTCTGCCGGTGTCATCCCCTTGTCCGGAATTTGTCCCGCTCCGCCAGAGTCTTGTCCCGGCGGACCGGCCCGGCCATGAAGGCGGCCGCACACGACGACCCATCGCACCATCAGTGTGGGCCAGGCGGGCTGAACCGAAGCTGAACGGATTCGGGAGGCGCGGCGCGGGGCCATCGGTCAGGCGCGATCGTGTGATGCGCGCATCGGTTTGATGGGAAACGCGGAGCGATTCGCGCGTAGCGGACATCCCCACGTGATGAAGGTCGGCCCCGCACCTTGCACGGGGCCGACCCATGATTTCATGGGAAGGGTCTCTCTCTTGGCTTCCGGCAGATGTCGAGACAGATCCTGATGGCCGGCCTCGCGGTGTCCGTGGCACTGCATTCCCGCGACCCGGAAGCCCGCCTGGGGCAGGCGTCGGACATGTCGATGCCGCCCATCGAATGGACTCCTGTTCTCGATCGTGTCCGTGCCGCCAGGAAGATCCGCCGCTGTATCGAGAGCGGACACGGATCACACTATCATTTCATTTTCGTCATGCATGCACATTCGATTCCGAATGTTTACATAATGTAACGATATGATTTCGATCAATGCTCACGGTGTTTTCCGGAATACATCCATTCGACTGACGAAACCTTCGTGGTTGTTTTCCGATATGACCGGGTTTCCCGCATGCTTGCTTCATGACCATGATCCCGCAATCCATCGATATTGAAGCCGCCGTCAGGCGCGCGAACGAGTCTCTCCGGTCCGGAAGGCTGGCGGACGCGGAGGCGATCTATCAGCAGGTCCTGACGATCGAGCCCGATCATTTCGTCGCCCTGCACGGTCTGGGGGTCATCGCCATGAACACGGGCCGGTCCGGCCGCGCCGTCGAATTGATCCGGTCTTCGATCCAGAAAAACCCGTTCGACTGCGCCGCGCACAATAATCTGGGGATTGCCCTCATGCAGCAGGGCAGGCTGGACGAGGCGATCCAGTCATTCGGCAAGTCGTTATCCATCAAGCCGGATTACACGAGCGCCCTGTGTAATCTCGCCCGGGCCCACCAGGAGCTCGGGGGGCATGGCATCGGCTTGAAGATGATGTTGAAGGCACGGGGCTTCGTCAGGTTTTCTCCCGGTAAAGTCCTGATCCTCTCGACGGTCCAGGAAGGGAGAGGCAAGAACGATCCTCTCCCCAAAGCCGTCTGAGCCGGCCCGGAGTCCCGCGAAAATCCCCGTGCGGCGGCGACTCCGGAGTCGACCTATGCCCGACGGTCCGGAAAGATCCTTTTTGCGGCCGGCTCGAGAACGCGCGGATCCTTTCACTACCGCTGTCACCACCGCGGCCTGGCCGCCGCCCCTTGTTCAGTCGTGTCCTTGTGATTCCCGGGCCAGATCCGTTCGGGCCGTGATGAACCGCCACAGAGGAGTCGAATGAAAAAAATTTCATTTGTTTGCGAGAAAACCCCGAATTTTATCGGCGGCTGGCTGATGAGGGAGCCGGGGTTGTGCGACGGGATCATCGACTATTTCGATCGCAACCCGCTCCTGCACGAGGCGGGCGCCACGCAATATGGCATCAACGGCTCCAAGAAAAACTCGACGGACCTGGTGATATTTCCCAATGACCTGGGGCGGCCCACGCATGCCGTCTTCCGGGAGTATCTGCATGAACTGCATCAATGCTATCTGGATTACCTGGACCAGTGGAAATTTCTGTATGACGTGCAGAAAGATGTGGATATCGGACCGTTCATCATCCAGAAGTATGGCGTGGGAGGGCATTTCGCCGTGGTCCACAGCGAACGCGCGTCCCTGTCGACGATGCACAGGGCTCTGGCGTGGATGACGTATCTGAACGATGTCGAAGTGGGCGGGCGGACGAGTTTTCCCCATTATGGGCTGGACGTGAAGCCGGAGCGGGGCAAGACCCTGATCTGGCCCGCGGACTGGACGCATGCCCATAGAGGCAACGTCGTCACCGCGGGGGTCAAATACATCATCACCGGCTGGATGCATTACCCGCTGTTCCAATTGGAGGCGGGGATCGAGGCGCGTGAGCTGTCGGCGGGGGGCTGATGATATCCGGCTACGTGCCCCGTCCGGCGCGCGCGGGATTCCGGGCGGTCGAAGGACCGGAATGAAAGACTGATAAAACCCCCGCGCCTGGGCGGGTGGTTGCGCGGATTTCTCTGGACTTGCCCGGACTGCGGAATGGTGGGCGGAGGAGGATCGAATAAATATATAACTATATGATAAATTAATATATAAAAATGTGTAGATCGAACTAATACCGTCAATAATACCGTCGAACTAAAGTTCCTGCATCACATAGGCTTCTATATGAAGTGAAGGGCTAATATCACTCACCTCAAGCTTGAAATCTAATAGATCTACTTGGATCTATCAAACAGCCCCAAGCCGAATTCGGATATGTTCGGCTTGTGAATAGCCTCATGCCATCAATTTCCAAATGAACACTCAACGTCAATACTCTTAAAATGCAAATAATTATCATTTGATAATAATATCATAATTATCAGAGTATTATAAAAAAAAGCCCCACGGCAGTTCCTGCTAGGCTCTTTCAGAGCAACGATAGGAGAACAAGTTAATGCAACACCACGATTCAATTCCTAACACAGGATTCCTTCGACTTGCCCAGATCCTACAGATTGTCCCTGTGGGACGATCGACTTGGTGGGCGCGAGTTAAAGCTGGTATCTACCCCAAAACTGTAAAGCTAGGCCCTCGGACATCCGCATGGCGGGTTGAGGATATCAGGGAGCTTGTAGCTAAGTTGTCCGAAAGGGCCATCTGAGTCGGGGTGAACAATATGTCTGCTGTTATCGAGAGCATAGTTCCACATACATTGGGCAGCATCAGGCCATTATCTCGCGCGTTGAACTATATCAGTCGCGGTTGGTCGCCCATCCCGATACCTCATAAAGAAAAGGGACCACGAATCCAGAGATGGACTGATCTGCGCATCAATGAGGGGCAGGCGGATATATATTTCGATAGGCAGGACCTGAATATAGGGGTTCTGCTCGGCGAACCGTCTGGGGGATTGGTTGATGTCGATTTTGATACGGTCGAAGCCGCCCGGATCGCGCCAGTTTTCCTGCCACAAACGAGTGTATTCGGACGTAGAAGTAACCCACGGACGCACTGGTTGTACATTTGCGAAATCGGGACAAAAAAATACGCTGAGCCTGACGGAAAGATGCTCCTAGAACTTCGTTCTACGGGCGCGCAGACCGTTTTCCCAGGTTCAGTTCATACGAGTGGTGAGTATATTGAGTGGGAGGAGGACATTTCACCAGTTTCAATAGAACCGAATGATCTCCTATCAAGATTGGGAAAGATAGCTGCGGCGACAGCACTAGCGCGCCACTGGCCTAAAGAGGGTAGACGTCACGAAACGGCACTCGCACTATCAGGTGCTCTTCTTCGATCTGGATTTAAAGATGAAGATGCTGAAGCCTTCATAAGTGCAGTAGCTGAGGCAGCGAGAGATGATGAAGTTACCGACCGAGTAGCATGTGTTAAGCATACTCGTATGAAATTAGGAAGAGGCGAGCCAATAACCGGCTTGCCGCGTATTTCAGAAATCATAGGTCAGCAAATAACACAGAAGGTATCTGATTGGCTATGTCTGGGGCAGGAGGAGACCCTCCCAGAGTACGTAATCGAGATGAATCGCAAGTACATGGTTGTTAATGAGAATGGAAAAACCTTGGTATTCAGCCCTGCACACGATGAGATATTGGAACGAGATTATTTTATTCGGCATAAATTTGAGGATCTCCGTAAGCTATATCAGAACAAACTGGTAACGGTTGGTATGAGCAAGAAGGGTGAACCAATAATGAAAAATCAAGCTGATGCTTGGTTTGGGCACCCGAGAAGGCATGAATACACTTCAGGAGTGATTTTTGGCCCGGGGAAGGTAGCGCCACCCGGAGTATTAAATTTGTGGAAAGGTTTGGCTATTGAACCAAAGGCAGGCAGTTGGGATCTGCTTAGATACCACTTAAAAGAGGTTATGAGTAGTTGTAACGAGCAGTCATTCAATTATCTTCTGGGATGGGTTGCAAGACTGGTACAAAAACCCTGGGAGCAGGGCGAAGTAGCTTTGGTACTGCGCGGAAAACGTGGTGTTGGAAAAGGCACTTTAGGTCATGTTATCCGCAGGTTTTTCGGCCAACATGGTTTACATATATCTCATACTCGTCACTTAACGGGAAACTTCAACGTACATCTCAGAGATAGCGTGTTTATTTTCGCCGATGAAGCCTATTACGCGGGAGATAAGCAGAATGAAAGCATAATTAAAGCTCTGATCACTGAGCCAGTATTTATGGTTGAACCGAAAGGTTTTGATTCATTTCAATGCCGCAACATGCTCAGCGTTCTAATGGCGAGCAATGAAGACTGGGTCGTTCCTGCTGGACCAGATGAAAGACGATTCGCAATATATGATGTTTCAGGTAAGCACCAAGGTGATACTAAATACTTCGACGCGCTATATGAGGAGATCGATAATGGAGGAATCGAAGCGTTCTTACATGATATGTTGAATTACGACCTTTCTGGATACAACGTACGAAACGTCCCAAAGACAAATGCATTAGTCGAGCAGAAAATTCGGAGTCTTAAAGGACCCGAAAAGTGGCTATACACGTGCCTTGCAAGCGGGAGCATGGGCAGTAGTCGGCATGAATTCATCAATGCGGGGGTAACAGATTGGGAGGAAGACGGGCTCATTATCGAAAAGCGCGAGGCTTATAAGGACTATGAAGCCCACTCGAAAACCAATAAAGAGTATTCACCAATGGAAGAGTCACTGTGGGCAAAAAAGATTTATGAAGTTCTTGGAGAGCAAGTCAAACAATGCCGTACTGTGATACGCAGGACTAAATCAATCGTTTTTAAGGCCGTCGGACAAGAGGAAAAGCGGACACGAAATTTAGTGTTTGGCCCTCAAGCGAAGTGCCGTGAGGCTTTCGAAAAGTATTTGAACGCGAATATTGATTGGAATGACGTAATGGATGAAGGGCCGTCGTCGGTACAAAGTACGACTTAACTTCGCACGTCGTACTTCGTACTGAGAGACGCGGTCACAGGTCCAAGTGTGGCCGGTACTGGTCCAGGCGTGTGAGCACAGAAAAATATGCGAAAACAATGAGATATAACAGAGGTCCAGGTAGTCCAACCATTTTTACATTTTATGGATAAATACTATCGAGGTCAGTGCTCCATGCTGCTCCCCTCGAGTGTGTTCATAACATATTACACGGACAACTTGGACCTAGCCTCAGCATCCTGATATTACTATATTTTATCGATTAGTAGATATGTGCGCGGTCCAGGTAACGACGGGCCACTATTTTGGCAACAATCGATATTCGCCCGGCATGGACTAGACGGAAGCGGGAACTAATGAATAAAGATACTCACAGACGCGAAGTACTTACGACGAAGATCGACGTACTTAGTGCGGAGTTCCAGGCCGCGACACACGCCGTACGGAGTGGCGAAGTTCTTCGAACTTCACTCGGCGCACAAGCCACAGCACTCGATAGCCTATTCCATCTCTTGGGCCGGGAGGCGCTCGAGGAAAGCTCGATCCTAGCTAAATCTGAGTTGATGCGCCTAGCACTGCGTGCGCAAGCGCAGTTTGTGTTAACCGCTAAGGTTCTGACCGAGATACCTCGCTCCACATCAGCTATTGGGAAAGATTTATGCGCTATGGGTGACGACGAGTTGAATGCACTGGCAGCTTTGGAGGGGAGCAGTGAACAATAGAGGCTGGACGCAAGAACGACGGGTCGCGCAATCCAAGGCAATCCATCGCTGGAAGCCCTGGTTGCGATCAACTGGCCCTAAGACACCGGCAGGCAAGGTGCGCAGTTCACAGAACGGTCGGGCCCCTGGCCTGACCCGAAGGCTGAGAAACCTCGCTCGGTTACTGCGGGATCAGATAACCGTACTTTTACAGTTGCAGCAAATGGCTACGTAATGCACTCTCAATGCCAGCTTGTGTTTACAAAGCGATAGGGACGTTGGCATTCTGGGGGAATCTCTAATTGCTCGAGCCCCTTTGCTTGCTGACTGATATACGTCAGATATCGTGATTTCTGGACGTATGGGCCCTCAAGTCGCTCAAGCCAAGTCGTGGTCGTAAATATTGCGTCGCGCTTGAACCCAAAGTCGGTGGGAGATTTTGGGAGTTTGTGATCGGGTTTTGCGACAATTACCGTTAACCTTATTTCAGAATACCCAATCTCAGCCCAGTTTATGCGGGCAGGTAATCCAGCTATCTGAGTTACAAATTCCCCACTTTCGATAATCTCGTTACCGTTCGGGTCCCAGGCGAAGATCTTTCTAAGCTCTAATTCTTCAATAGCCCTTGATATTACAGCACGACAAATTCGTTCTCGACGGTTTGATGCCTGCCCTTCAGTAAGCAATTCATTTCTGGCTTCAAGACCCGCGAGGAGTAACGTTGCAGCATCATTTATTGAAACCGTAATATCCTCCTCCTGTAGACAGTACTGGAGATTATTAAATGATGGGTGAATGTCGACTTCCCCGACAGTACTAGCGGCTGACACGAGGCCCTTCCAGTTACCACCAAGACACGTTCCCCAATATTGGCAGGATGCATCGTAGCCAGAATTTGTAATGCGTTGAAGCGCGCGATGAAACGCGTAAGAAGAAAGTATTAGCTCACGGTGTGTATATTTCATTGCAACCTCCTTGTTGCGTTGATAGGTGACGGGATTAAATGTAAATAGTTGTAGTGAGACCTTAACGGATACGAGAGTGGGGCTGCTACTCTAATAATGAGAGATCATCAAGAAAGAATGGCAAGCCAGCAGGGAGGGCCTGCTAGACTCGCCATCGGGTTAGATAAGGCCAAGTTCTGCAAACGAAACAGCCTGTGACCCGCCGACAACAATGTGATCAAGGACGCGTATGTCTATGAGACTGAGTGCTTCACGTAGCCGCTGGGTGAGCCGCTGATCTGCTTGGCTGGGTTCTGGCACGCCGCTTGGGTGATTGTGCCCAAAAATGACAGCAGCAGAGTTGTGCTTTAAGCCGGCCTTGACTACCTCCCTTGGGTGTACTGAGCAGCCTTATATTGTACCTACGAATAATTCCCGAAATGAGAGAACCCTGTGCCTAGTATCGAGAAATAAGCAAGAAAAGACCTCGTGTTCTAGGCCAGCGAACTGCATAATAAAAAAGTCCTTTGTATCTCCAGGACTCGTGATTACCATTCCGGGCGAGACCTGATCTTCAACGATTAATCGAGCTTGATGTAAAATATCCTCTTTTGAGACTGGCGCGGTAACGTGGTACTTACCTGTGGATTCGAGGAGTTGGAACAGCGGAACTGACATGAGATTGTCTCCTAGATGAAGTGACAATCCTTCTGGGAGTGCGCGTAAGCGCCGATTAAAATTGAAAAATCAATGGGGCCCAGTCCTGAAATTTTCAAAAATGGGTTGTTGGTTTCGACGCAATCCGGAAATAGGACTGTATTTCAGGGGGGTGGAGTTACTATAAGGTGTAATTGCGGTATAGATAACGAAAACAAAAGGAGGTCACATGCTCGTACTAACAAGGAAGGAAGGCGAGTCAGTTTCGATTTACCCCGCTGACGATCTCGATCTATCTACGCCTATCGGCGACGTATTTGATGCACCAATTAAGATCAAAATCAATAAAGCCAAAACACAAGTCAGCATGGGTATCGAAGCGCCGCAGGGATTAAAGGTTGTGCGAGAGGAGATAGTGTCAGCATGATCGCGGTTTGGAGATATTAATGGATCTGCTAGAAGCGATCATTGGGCTCATTATCTGCATGGCCTTTTTAGCTTGGCGTGGGGTTATTACGCGTGGATTATTAGATAAGCATCGAGTGAACGATTTCTATCGTGATCATCCTCGGCTAAAGAAGTTTATAGATTATTGGTGGCAAAAACCGTAGTAGAATTGACGCTCATAACGACTAGGAGGCAATCTGCTCGTACTAACAAGGATATAAGACGAGTTAATCGCGAATTACCCAGCCACCGCGCGCCAATTACTATCATCCTCAACAAGGTTCCAGTCATGCCGTCATCGGCGTCGGCGCTATGCGAGGGATGGTGGTGTTGAGGGATGTGCTTGTCGAATACAGACCACCCGTGAGATTCGTGGGCGCGATACTGATCTTGGGCACCTTTGAGTGAAGCGTGCACCTGATATACTCGGTCAGCTAGATTTAGTTAAGACAACATTTCTTGTACTTACGTCCACTACCGCATGGACAGGGGTCATTCCGACCAATCTTCTTTCTCCTGCACCGACTTGTACGTATAGCTCGGAGGCCCTGATCAATAGGCATCGGTGACTGCATTGACTTTGATCTCACATCCATCTCAGCGTCATGTGCCCATGGATATACCAATGATACACCAAACCTTACTTTTGGACCTTTCGAACTCATGCAGAGGCCAAACCACTCTCTAGCTTTCTCTCTGTATTTGCGTAGATTACAGTAGGCTTCCAACCTAGGGCCTGCATTATAAACTGGCTCATCAGTACAGTGGAAAGTGATTCCTGAGTCTTCCTTGAAACTGAAAGATGCATCATGAACCTTACCATCAGCTCGTGTGCGAGCTGCCAGATGGTTTACGACTCGGCTAAGATCAATAATTGCTTGTTCACTCATCCTAAGAAGCATAAAGCCGAGGTCTATAGTTGCAGGCTCCGGTCGTGCCTCAATCTGTTTGATTACCTGACCAATCGTCGTATTTCTGCAACGAGTTAAAACTCCGTCTGGCGTATCAACTCCTTTTATATTGTTACGTCGAGCCATCATTGCAATATCAAGTGCGGTTGAAAAATCATCACCAAGCTGTACGAAGTCATACTCAGGATCTAGCCAGAGGTTGTATTTGAGGTGATAACCAAGAATTACCAGTTCCAATGAAGCCATGATTTTATCGCTGTAGTTGGCCCGGCGGTTTAAGTAGCTCAGGAACTGTAATGGTGACTGTAGCATTTCTGTCATTGCATCAATGGCAAATACATCCATCACTAACGGCGCTTGTACCTGATCAATGTTAACTACTTGTAGAAACTGTCGAGATTGAAAACTTAACGCCGGATAGTGGTCACTTACGACACAAAAAAGATAGACTTCTTTTATCTTCTGCGGCAATTTAATATCGTTTCCATCCGGAGTGGCCACCTTGTAACTTTTGTCGAGCAGACACTTGGCGCAAATGGCCCCCTGTTCGTAAGCCGCTTGTACTGCATGTTTGAAATCGTCGCGGATCATTTGGTCATTACCCTTCCGCGCTCCCAGGGTTAGTCGTTTAGACTTAGCTTGTGTGATGATGATTCGATTACCCCAGATGACCAGGACATCAATCTCAGAGACCCGATTATTATTGCTCTCAATGATGTTGACATTTAGATAGACGTGATCAGGACCAAATACCAGGCGGAGGCGCTCCGCCACAAAATTTTCGGTAAAGTCACCTCGGTTCTTGGAATGTACTGGGAGATAATCCTTGTCCAGAGCCATCCAATAAAAGGGGGCGTCGTAGATTGCCTCAGCGAACGAATAAGATTGCAACAATACTAACTCACCATCTGGCGTCCTCAGAAATGGCTTCGCTGTAGCAATATTGAAGTCCTGTAATGTTCTGAATTCTGGATTTCGTTCGTCGGTAGATATTGTAAACGCGCTAAGAATCCGCTTTACTAGATCGATGGCGTAACCATGTTTCGCCGCAATCTCATCCACGTTAAAAGTAAATAGCGGAAGCATTGTCCATTCGTCTGGATGTAGCATTCGCATCAGTTCTCGAACTGCTTCTAATTTTTCTTCATAGAGTTCATCAATCGTCTTTGCGATACGCGTAGCTTCGTCGATGTTAAAGCCTAGATTTTTGTACAGCCATGGGGCATCGGCTGCATATTTCCGAATTGATAAATCAAGGTATTGAAAGTTATATGCAGATTCACCACCGTAGAAGATTGGCTCTCGGAGCGCTTTCCCCCGTTCAAATGGATTTATTGAACCGGTCTTGATCTTTTCTTTAGATAACCCTGAAAATAATTCTCTGGACAGACATTCGTGTAATTCGATCAGAAGGCGGTCAGTATCATCTAAATATCCCTGTAAAACTTTTGGTGTAGGAAGTGACCAATCGATTTCAGCCTTGATCATCAGGCCGATCAAAGTGTTAAATTCCAATCGATTTAGACGTTCAGGAGAAGATAACCTACTAAGGTCTTCCTCTTTCATGTTACCGTTATAGAGGATCACATTGTCCCGGAAGGACAAGGCCGCTAAGGCGTGGATGTAGCCAGGGCGGCTGCAGAGCGCCGCCAGATCTTCGAAGACTTCCTCTTCAGTTCGGGTTGCTTGGTTCATGCCCGCGAGGATATCTCAAACAAGCCTTATACTTCATGACACACCCACCCTCATTTATATTTGCGATATTGCGTGATAAATGTCAGTGCACAAATGATTAGAAATTACACTCTTTCCAGATAGATTATGAGAAAAACCTGCAAAAAACGGGAACACACAGCCCGTCGTTTGCTCGAGGCATGGATATGGCCACTAAGTGGTGGGGGACAACAGACACAGTGTGATGGCTAATTTCAGACATTATGATACGCTCGCTGATAGTCCGGCGGAGTCACGCCGAATACACTTTGAAACATCCGAGAGATTATTATTGATCATATCGTCTGCCGATGTCCGAATGGTTTCCATGCTGGGGCGATGACGTTAGGCATTTCTGACCGGTTGATCAGGTAACCGGGCGCGAGTGTAAACTCACCGTACTTTTCGTTGACCCGGTCCATTACCTCGTTGAGCTGCGTCCGCACCTCATCCTGCGCCTCAAACATGTCCATCTGCTGCCGCCTCGGCTTCGGATCCAGCACGGTGATCTGCACTTGGAAGATGCCTTCGCCCTTCCACAGATTGGTTAACACGAACTGACTAAGCTGAAGGATCGGCCGGCTGTCGCTGGTGGGGACTTTCGTTCTGAAGCGGTCCCCGATCCAGCCGTTGAGTGTACGCAACCCGATCAGAAACTCCTGACCTTCCATTTTGTTCTTCCGCAGCCGCTGCCCGACCTTCTCGCTCATGTGGGTGAGGTAGGTGACGAGGGTTTGGCGGTCCTGAGTGTTCGGCGGTAACACTTTCCCGTGCCCCATCGACTTGGGCGCCGGGACATCGGTGTGGATCTTGTCCGGGTCCGCCCCCTGGCACATCAGCCAGATCCGCCGGCCGAGATTCCCGAACCGCTGGCCGAGGATGCTGATCGGGAGCTTGTGCATGTCCCCACAGACATGGACGCCGTGCTGGGCGAGGAAATTCCCGATGCCATTGGCGATCCCACAGAGCTGAGTGACGGGGACATCCTTGAGGCGGTCTGCCGCTTCCCAAGGGGGAATCACGATGAGGCCGTTTGGCTTCTGCAGCTTCGCGGCAAACTTGGCCGTGGTCTTGTCCCCGGCGATCCCGACCGAGCACAGGATGCCTGAAGCACGGAATACGATCTGCTTGACCATCTTCCCCCTCCGGACTGGGGTCCCGTGGAGCTTCTGGCACCGGGTCACATCCAAGAAGGCTTCGTCACAGGAGAAGATCTCAAGATCCGGGGTGATGGCCTCCAGGGCCTTCATGATGCCGGTGGAGATCCGGGCATAGACTTCCGGTCGGGCCGGGCGCTGGATGAGCTTGGGGCACTTCTGGAGTGCCTCCCTGATCCGCATCCCGGTCTTAATCCCAAAGGCCCGGGCCTCGTAGCTCGAAGTGATGATGCACGTTCCGGTTAACCCATTGGTCACGGCCACGGGCTTGCCCCGGAGCCGGGGGAAGTCCCGCTGCTCGATCGAGGCGAAGAAGGCGTTCATGTCCACGTGAAGAATGGCGCGGGGCCAAATGACAGGGCAGTGGTCTTGCATACGGCACCGATCGGGGTTGTTCGGGACTGCGAACGGACGTTCGCTTGATGTCCACGATAGAGAACAAAAAGAGAACATTCAAGCGGGCAAATATCAGCCTGCTAATTCAAAGACTTGAAGCTAGTGCAGGGGCTCGGTCAGGCGGGGATCGTCGTTCTTCGGCGTGTTGACGGCATTGGAAACGGGGTACGTTTCCATCGGGTGGGCGGTGTAGGGCACGAGCAGGGATTGGAGTGCGTCCTGTGGTGCGGAGGGGTTAAGCCAGAGGTCGTAATCCTTGGGGTCGAGGATCGCCGGCATGCGGTTGTGGATGGATCGGGCGGTATCGTTCGCCTCGGTCGTGATGATGGTGCAGGAATAGATACCGCCATCACCTTCCCAGTGCTCCCACAGCCCCGCGAACGAGAACACCTCACGCCCGCTGATGCGGATGTAGTAGGGCTGCTTCACCTTCTCGCCAACGACCTTCCACTCGTAGAATCCGGAAGCAGGTATCAGGCAACGGCGCTTCTTGAAGGGCGTACGGTAGGACGGTTTATCCGTGAGTGTTTCGCCGACCGCGTTGATCATGCGATAACCGATTTTCCTGTCTTTGGCCCAGTGCGGGATCAGGCCCCAGTGCATTGGGATTAGGATTCGGTGCTGCGGCTCCACTGTACTTCGTACGACGAGGACTTCTTGGGAAGGGGCAATATTGTACCTGGGCCTGTAGGACTCAATCACATCCTCAAGCGCATAGTGCTCAAGTATTACATCGAGCGAAGGAGTGAGTGTGTACCGGCCGCACATCTGGCAATGATAACGGATATATTATGCCCACACTGATCGACCACGATATGTTAGGATTTACCTATAACATAATAAGAATCAAGAATAATTAAGAATCTAAATGGTACACCGCTGCTAGCCATAGGTACTTTGATAACGTGGCATTCGATGTGGGGCGCTACTTGATGTACAGAAGTCATCTGATATTCCGTTCTATTTAAATGAGACAAGGAGGGTTCGATGGGTAGCCTCAACCTTGCTGGCCAGTTCTACCCGGACTTCACGTCAAGAAGCAATCGATACTCTATTGAAGATAAAAGCTGTATTGAGAGAGCGGTTAATCGTTTATTAACCGTAGAGACCAGCGCGGCTCGACCAGGCATGTTGCTTGGAAAAATTCAGTCCGGGAAAACTAAGACCTTTCTCGGGATAATAGCCCTGGCGTTCGACAATAGCTTCGATATAGCGATAGTTCTGACAAAAGGCACCAAGGCGTTAACCAGGCAGACATACCAACGTATTACAACTGAGTTTGCACCTTTTCATGCAAAGGATCTACTGCAAATTTACGACATCATGACTTTACCGTCTGGACTTACACCATACGAACTAAATCAGAAGCTCATATTCATCGCCAAGAAACAGCAAGACAACATGAACAGACTCGCGGCAGTGTTTCGCGAGACATACCCAATGTTGGCCGGGAAGCGTGTATTAATAATCGATGATGAGGCTGACTACGCAAGCATTGGTTATCGAAGCAATTCAGAGAAAGGTGTTACGGCCAATGTTACGGCGAGACAGATCGATGATCTCAGAAAAACAATTAATTCATCTGCCTTCCTTCAAGTAACGGCCACGCCGTATTCGCTCTACCTACAGCCGGATAATCTAGTCATCAGCGGAACTGAGTTTAAGCCGGTGCGTCCCTCATTTACGGAGTTAGTACCCGTACATAAGGATTATGTTGGAAGCGATTATTACTTCCGGCATAGCCAGGAGGAAAATTCTGTTGCCTCATTTGTATACGAGCCGGTAACCCTGATGGAGCTATCCATTCTCAAGCAGCAAGACCGGCGCCGATTCAGGACTGAGGATTGTTTGACGAGTGACGCCATTTATTCAATCCGAAGCGCCCTGTGCAATTTCATTGTGGGTGGATGTATTCGGCGCTTACAAGACCAGCGTACTAACAAACCGCTCAAGAAATTCAGTTTTCTTGTACATACTGAGGCTGGAAAAGCTGCCCATGCTTGGCAGGAACAAGTCGTTCAAACGTTACGTGACTATCTTACCGATGCAGTAAAGAATTCTCCGGGTCTATTGCGTAATCTCTTGTCGTCCGCTTATGACGATCTTTCCGCATCCATAAATGTTATGGGGCACTATCTGCCGAGCCGAGATGAGGTGATCAATGAGGCCTTCAGGGCTCTTGATGATGGTTGGTTGATGATCACCAAGGTCAATTCGGAGAAGCAAGTTGAGGAGCTGTTGGATACAGAAGGTCAGTTACGACTTCGCACACCTCTGAATATATTCATCGGCGGTCAAATACTCGACAGAGGCGTTACGATTGCCAACCTTATCGGGTTTTTCTACGGTCGCCGGCCGCAAGTCTATCAGCAAGACACCGTATTACAACATTCCCGCATGTTCGGTTTCCGTCCGATAGAAGATCTCACAGTCACCCGGTTCTATACCGAGCCGACCATCTATGATGCTATGCGACGAATGCACGAAAGCGATGTTGCCTTAAGACAGGCGATAGAGCAGAACGCAGAGCAGCCTATCGTGTTTATTCAGCGAGATGACAGCGGCCGGGTCATCCCATGCAGCCCGAATAAAATTCTGGTATCCCGCACCACCACCTTGCGATCTTATAAGCGCATACTACCGATTGGATTTCAGACTGATTATACAACCCGGGTTCAGCCGGTCATCGAGCAAATAGATCGGCTGCTGGAAGGTCATAGGTCGCCCGCAGGATTCGACGATCCCTTCGAGATTCCATTATCAGTAGCGGTAGATATGTTGCTGAAGATAGAGCCGACGCTGGAAATGCAAGAAGACGAGGGATATACCTTCGATTGGGACGCCGCACGCTCCGCGCTGCAATACCTCAGTTCAGCATCGCCGGATGCTGGAAAACGTAACCGCGTACTCTGTCTCGTAAGAAAGGATCGTAATCTCAGCCGTAAAGTATCGGCGGGAAGTCACGCAGTATATTCAGATGCACCTGATACTACCCGTACCGAGGGCGAAGTCGCCAAAAGAATGGCTTTGAATATTCCCATCTTGATGCTCATCCGTCAGAACGGTCGTGAAGAGCAAGGATGGCGCGGTACACCATTTTATTGGCCAGTCATCATGGCGCAGCGCAACATCCGTACCGCGATATTTGCGCACGAGTCGATGGATTAGGAGAAGCCATGGCTCGGAAGAAAAACAATATAAATCCCCGAACCCCGAAATCTGCCGGCCGAAAGTCCAAGGATACATCCACTGTGCCATTGGGCGACGATGATTTTTCCTTGGAGAGCCAAATTGCGCCTTCAGAGCAGGCGGTGAGTCGATCAAGGCGAAGCGCCAAGAATTCGTCATCAGGTGGAAGAAAGAGCGATAACCCAGACGTATTAAGTTACCGTCACAAAGACAAGCGCAAGAACAATCCCGAGGTCGGGATGGTCAGGCCGGAGAACGATCCGGATGAGCCGCAGACAGTTTGGCAATATGATCCGCACATCGATCCCGCTCTCCAGTTCGACAGTAGCCGTGCGCAGATCGAGAGGTTGATCGACGATGCGCTGGCGAATGGAGATAAGGCTGCCATGCGCGCGGCGCTGGAAGAACTGAAGCGCCATTCCGCACCCTATCTCAACTGGACCGGCAAAGCCGAGCGCACCAGCTTCGAGATCGACACCGTATCCCTGCACGTGCACGAGCGCATCGACCCGGCCAGTATTCTGGCAGCCGTCCGCAAGCGGCTGAACGAAGGCAAGGGTAAGGGCGTCGAAAAAGCTCATCAGCCTGACCTCTTCGCCGCGCCGTTCGAGAACCTGCCGCTGCGCGACGCCATCGACTTCTACAAGCACGAGCGTGGCTGGACCAACCGGCTGATCGCGGGCGATTCGCTGCTGGTGATGAACTCGCTGCTCCAAAAGGAGAGCATGGCTGGGCAGGTGCAGATGATCTACATCGATCCGCCCTACGGCATCAAGTACGGTTCCAACTTCCAGCCCTTCGTCAACAAGCGCGACGTGAAGGACCGCAAGGACGAAGACCTGACCCAGGAACCGGAGATGATCAAGGCCTTCCGTGACACCTGGGAGCTGGGCATCCACTCCTACCTCACCTACCTGCGCGACCGGCTGCTGTTGGCGAAGGAGCTGCTGCACGAATCGGGGAGCGTGTTTGTGCAGATTTCCGATGAGAACGTGCACCATGTAAGAGAACTATGTGAAGAGATACTCGGCGCCGAAAATAATTGCGGGACAATCGTTTTTCAAAAGACTGGCTGGAAGCAAAGCGATCTTCTTTCAGTTGTTCATGACAACATTGTCTGGTTTGCAAAGGACAGACCTAAGGTTAAGTTTCGGCCAATATGGTTTGACAAGCTCGACAGCAAGACATTCGCAGGCCAGGACATTTGGATAGAAGAGGCGTCAGGAAGGCGCACGAGGGTTACCAAAGATGATTCCATAGTCGAGCTATCTGAGACCGAAAAACTTTTTCGACATACGTCGATAAAATCGGCGGGAGCGAGCCCGACATCAACTGTTGCTTTCGGGTGTTATGGTCGCGAATTTCACCCTGGTTCGGGTCAACACTGGAAGACATCCGTTCAGGGCTTAGAGAAGGCAGCTAGATCAAACCGTCTGCTTGCATTTGCGAACACCCTGGAGTTTGTAAGTTACCTGAACGATTTTCCATTGTCGCCATACACAAACGTTTGGACTGATACAGTTTCAAGTGGATTCAGTGAAGCGCGAGTTTATGTTGTTCAGACTCTTTCCAAGGTTATCGAACGTTGTTTACTCATGACCACCGACCCAGGCGATCTAGTGTTGGACCCGACTTGCGGTTCCGGCACAACGGCCTTCGTCGCTGAGAAGTGGGGCCGGCGCTGGATCACCTGCGACACGTCGCGCGTGTCGGTGACGCTCGCAAAACAGCGATTGATGACCGCGAGCTACGACTACTACGAACTCAAGTATCCAAACGAGGGCCTGAAGAGCGGCTTCATCTACAAGACAGTGCCGCACGTCACGCTCAAGTCCATCGCCAATAATCCGGAAATCGACGAAATCCATGAGCGCATGCATCCGACGGTTGAGGCGGCGCTAGCGGAGTTGAACAAGGCGGCAAAGCAGAAGCTGAAGGAATGGGAAGTGCCGTTCGATTTCTCGGCTGATTGGTCCGAAGCCACGCGCAAACCGTTCGACGCCTTCCACACTGCTCGTAAGGCGATGCAGAAGAAGATGGACGACTCCATCGCCGCGCACGCCGACCAGGAAACGCTCTACGACCAGCCGGCAGTCTCCAAGAACAAGCTGCGCATCACCGGGCCGTTTACCGTGGAGGCGGTTCCTTTCCCGACGGTGCTGGCGCTGGACGAGGCGCAGCAACCGCAAGAGGCGGACGTGGCCATCTCCCGCTCGGGCGAATCGGCGCGCCAGCATTCGTGGCGCGACGAGTTGATCAAAACCGGTATCCGCGGCAAGGGCGGGCAGATGTTGAAGTTCGCCGACCTCGAAACCTTGCCTGATTCGCCACACCTGCACGTGAGCGGGCATCTCGACACTGGCGAGCGTGTGGTGGTGAGCTTCGGCCCCGAACACGCGGCTCTGGAGCAGCGGCAGGTGGCGTTGGCGCTGAACGAAGCCGAGAAGCTGCGGCCAGCGCCGAAGTTCATCATCTTCGCGAGCTTCGAGTTCGACCCGGAGGCGGCCAAGGACATCGACGAAACCAAATGGCCGGGTGTGACCCTGCTCAAGGCCAAGATGAACGCTGACCTGCTGACCGACGACCTCAAGAAGGGCCGCACCAGCAACCAGAGCTTCTGGCTCATGGGACAGCCGGACGTTGAGGTGCACAAACAGAAGGACGGCCGCTATGTGGTGGAAGTGCACGGCTTCGACTACTTCGACACCGCCAAGGGCGAGCTGGTCTCCGGTGGCAAGGGCAAGATCGCCATGTGGTTGCTGGATACCGACTACGACGAGCGCTCGCTGTTCCCGCGCCAGGTGTTCTTCCCCATGGCCGGCAAGGGTGAGGGTTGGGGGAAGCTCAAGAAGGACATCCGTGCCGAGCTGAACGAGGGCTTGCTGGAAAAATTCCACGGCACCAAGTCGGTCCCCTTCGAGGCGGGTGAAAACCGCAAGGTTGCGGTGAAGATAGTCGATGATCGGGGGATCGAGTCGTTGAAGATCATTCCATTGACTTGAGGTGCGGGCGATGACTGCACCGAAGTCTCTTATCATCAATTCGCCCTACGCTAAGCCTGAACAGCACTGGGAGCAGCGTCGCGACGGCACGCTTAGCCTTGTTTCCGGCCGCCGATCCGCTGGCTATGAGATCTTCGACGTACGCAACAACACCCTGCGCACTGAGCCGCTGGCCTTAGTCAACGAGATCCGATCGCGCATTGATGAATGGCGGGCCGCGGAGTATCCCGGCATTACCTCAGTCACCCGTAGCTTGCTTGAGCATTGGCACGACCGGGCAGAGGGGGTACGGCTGTATCCGTTCTACTTCTGCCAGATCGAGGCTATTGAGACGCTGATCTGGTGGGTGGAGGCGGCGGCGCAATACAAACAGGGGATTGCCATCCCAGGCGACGGTGGGCCGTGGGAACGGTTGTGTAACAAAATGGCCACCGGCTCGGGCAAGACCACGCTGATGGCGATGATCATCACCTGGCAGGTGCTGAATGCACTCACCTATCCGAAGCGTAACAAGGATTTTTCGCGTGCCGTATTGATCGTGGCGCCCGGATTGACAGTCAAGGACCGGCTGCGGGTGCTGTATCCGGGCGAGCCGGATAACTTCTATGATCTGTTCTGTCTGTGCCCATCAGAGGCTTTGCGCCAGAAGCTCAATCAGATGGATATCCTGATCGAGAACTGGCACACCCTAATGCCGCTGAAGGACCAGAATAAGTCGGTGGTCAAGAAGGGCAAGGAGAGCGACGAGGCCTTTACGCGCCGGGTGCTGGGTAAGCTCGCCGCGTGGAAGGACATCGTTGTCATCAATGACGAGGCCCATCATGCGTACCGCAAGCCGGCGGAAGTCAAGATCAGCAAGAAGCAGGCGGAAGAGCTGGGACTGGATCTCGACGAGGCCACTCGCTGGATAGAAGGCCTGGACCGGGTCCACAAGACGCGCCGAATTCAGCGATGTTTCGACCTTTCCGCCACGCCGTTTGCGCCCACCGGCAAGGTGAGCACAGAAGAAGGCCTGTTCGACTGGATCGTGTCGGATTTCGGCTTGAACGACGCCATTGAGGCGGGGTTAGTGAAAACGCCGCGTGTGGTTGTGCGCGACGACGCCTTGCCCAATACCGCCACCCTACGGTCAAAGCTGTATCACATCTACCGTGAGCCCGAGGTTGCCCAAGACCTCAATCGGCGAGGCGCGGAACCGCACGAGGCGTTGCCCAGACTGGTACAGGACGCCTACACGCTGCTGGGCGCGGACTGGCGGGCGGCGCTGCAGGACTGGCGAGACCGGGGGCACATATCTCCACCGGTTATGCTGACCGTGTGCAACCGGACCGAGACGGCGGCGCGCATAGAATACTACTTCAATCAGGGCGATGCCCACTGGCCGGAATTGCATGCGCCCGCACGTACCCTGCGCGTCGATTCCAAGGTGCTGGAAAAGGCCGAAGTCGGCGCAACGGCGGCTTCGGACAAGGCGTATGAGGCCAGATTGGCTCAGATCGTAGACGCGGCAAACATCCCTGAGATCCGCAAGGAGCGACTGCGCGGATTGAAAAAGGAGGAGCTGCTGCGCGATCTGGTGGACAATGTCGGCAAGCGAGATGCCGCAGGGCAGGATCTGCAAAACGTGATTTCCGTGGCGATGCTTTCCGAGGGTTGGGATGCCAAGAACGTTACCCATATCATGGGGCTGCGCGCCTTCACCTCGCAGCTACTGTGCGAGCAGGTGATCGGACGGGGTTTGCGGCGTGTCTCGTACGAGACCAATGAGGATGGATTGTTTGTCTCGGAATACGTCAACGTCTTCGGCGTGCCGCTTTCTATCTTCCAGGACGTCGGCGAGGCCGGCGAGGCACCGCCGCCGCCACGGCCAAGCACGCAGATTGAGTCATTGCCTGTGCGGAATGAGCTGGAGATACGCTGGCCGAACGTCCTGCGGGTTGATGTTGTCGTCCGGCCGGTGTTGACCGTTTACTGGGGCGAGGTTGAGCCATTGACGATCGATCCTGCGCAAACCCCGATCAGTGCCGAGATCGCGCCTGCCCTGGGCGGTGCCACCGACTGGAATCAGATCCATGTGATCGATTTGGAGAAGCTGCCGGAAGAGTTTCGCCTGCAGCGACTCACGTTTCAAGCCGCGCGCAAGGCCTATGCGGCGATGCAGGGCCGATTCACCGGAACACGGGAATATTTGATATTCCAACTCATCAAGCTGGTGGAGCAGTTCATCGAGTCAGATAGACTGAACATACCGACCCTGTTTCATCAGGAGCCATTGCGCAAACGCATCCTGATGTCCATGAATATCGATCTGATCGTTCAGCATCTCCAGCGCCACGTGCAGGAGCAGAACATGGAGCGGATCGAGCCTGTTTTCGATCAAGAGAATCCCATCGGCTCCACACGTTATATGCGGACCTGGTATACCACCAAGCCTTGTCTTCCCACGCAACGGTCACAGATCAGTCATATGATCGCCGACAGCGCCTGGGAGCAGTACGCGGCAAATATTTTCGATAGCGTAAAGAACAACCAAGTTACCGCCTACGCCAAAAACGATCATCTGGGATTTCAAATCTATTATCTCTGGAACGGTGCTCGTCGGCGATTCATTCCAGATTTTCTAGTTCGGCTTTCAAATGGAAAGACGCTGGTGTTGGAGATTAAGGGTGTCGACTCCGAGCAGAACCGAGCCAAACGCTCAGCTCTCGACGTTTGGGTGAAGGGTGTGAATGAGAATGGAGGTTTCGGTTTATGGTGCTGGGATGTGGCTTATGAGCCAGCGCAGATTAGGGATATTGTTTATAACCATGCATCAGTTTGAGGGTAAATTCTGTTATTCGCCATTAGTGGCATAAGGGTATAGAGGCAAATGTTAATTCTAGGAGGAGTATTTTAATTGGGAGTTAATGATTAAGAATTCAACCCAAACAAAAATAAAGGCGGTAAACATGAGAATAAAAATTGGTTCTAACATTGCATGCATATCTCTCCTTCTTTTTCTTTCCGGATGTGCGACGCCGTATAAAACTTCAGGATTAGGTGGAGGTTATTCAGAAGGGTGGCTTGCATATAATGTTGCGTATGTAAACTTTCAAGGTAATGGTTATACAGATCGACAGCGGGCAAATGACTTTGCTCGATTAAGGGCTGCTGAATTAGCCATTGAGAACGATTATGAATATGTTGCCTTCACAAATGCCGAATCTGGCGGATATAGTACAAACATTCAGATGCCCACTTATGCTACTACTACAGCAACAGTGACCCAATTTGGAAACACATCAACAGTTCACAGTAATACAACAGTAACAGGGGGACAATCCTTGCCGGCATTTTTTCCCTCAAGCTCCTTGGTGGCTGTGTACATGAACTACAAGGATGACTATCCTGAATTAAAAGCGATACCTTCCGAACTGCTTTTTGACACGATAAAGGGCAACTACGGACTTACCAAGCCAGTAATCCAAGAGATTAAATCACGTCCAAAGAAAGCTGCTGGCATATATGTTGATGGAATTATTTATTCAGATAACAGTGATTATAAATCAGCAATGAAAATCGAATTAGGGAAACGATCAGGAGAACTACAACTAGTGCTTAACGATGAGGAATATAGAGGGGAATGGCGCTTGATATCGAGGGGCGATAGTATAGCCGATATAGCCGGCGAGGTAATCTCAGCGTCTGGGAAAAAAGCATTTGCCCGCATGGATGTTATACCAGGGATGAAGCCTTCTGGTATTGGAATGGTTATTACTGATATGGGAGAGGAGCTAAAGTTGAAGTTCTAGATAATTAGTACAGTCTGGAGTGGAAGTTACGACTTTATATACACTTACACCCCATCAAGACTGCCGGCCGAGTGAGATTTTCTCCGGGCTATAGGTGTTTAAAGAGAGTATATGACGAAAGGCAGATGGAATTAACCCAGGAGCAAGGCGTCGGTATACCAAGTCGCGCTTGGCCGGGACAAAAAAGACTGACCTGATCTGCAAGTACGATTATCGGATCAGTTTAATATAGCTGAACAACTTTCTTGGTCGGTTTGTGACCGAATCCTGGGAGGAGGCTTTTGACTGTATTCGACAAAGTCTTGTCGCATAGATGCGCATAATGGCGGCTGGTGATTCGAGTATCCGCGTGACCCAGTAACTTAGAAATTGTGAGAAGGTCCGCGCCGGCTTGAGCGAGTAGTGATGGGTATCTATGCCGTAGCTCGTGAAAACCAATTCCCGCTTCACTCTTGATATTCTTGCTTGAATCATCCCACAGCTATGACTTCTGTCTCAATGTAATAACTTCTGCACCTTTTTTCAGCTTATCTAAGTAGTCAGCCCAACTTTGCATCATTTTTCGTCTCTCAGGTAAATGCTGAGCGCGGTTATACGCAGCTTTCACGCTATTGCGCTCGGCATGAGCGAGCTGACGTTCAATCACATCAGTGGACCATCCTTGTTCATGAAGCAATGTTGACGCCATACTGCGAAAGCCATGAGCCGTTATTACCTCCTTTTCATAGCCAAGGCTGCGAAGTGCTGCATTAATGGTGTTTTCGCTCATCGAAGAATCCGTAGATCGCACACTTGGAAATACCCGCCGACTATATTTCGTTGCCGGATGTAATTCCCTGAGAATACCAATAGCCTGATTTGATAGGGGTACGATATGCTTCTGGCGTGCTTTCATCTTCTCGGCAGGAATTCTCCATTCACATGAGCTGAAATCAATTTCCTGCCATTCAGCACGCCGAAGTTCACCAGGTCTGACAAACAAGAGTGGGGCAAGCTGAAGTGCGCAGCGAACTATAATACCCCCTTCATATTCATCAATTGCTCGCAGTAGTTTTCCCACCTCTTTGGGGTCAGTTATCGAGGGGTAATGTTTCGGTTTCCATGGAGCTAGGGCGCCTTTCAAGTCACCAGATGGATCTCGCTCTGCACGGCCAGTGGCAACGCCATAGCGAAATACTTGGCCACAATTCTGATGGACTCTATGTGCGGTCTCTAATGCACCTCGTGATTCGATTCGGCGAAGTACTGTGAGCAACTCAGAAGCAGTGATTTCGCGCATTGGTCGAGTACCAATCCAGGGAAATACATCAGCTTCGAGCCTTCGGATGATTTTATTCGCGTGAGTGTCCGCCCAATTTAGTGAATTCTTGAGATACCACTCACGTGCTACTGATTCAAAAGATTCACCGTTTAGTGGCCCGCTAAGCGTTTTTTTTATCGCGCTAGGATCGATGTTATTTGCAAGTTGCTTCCTGGCCTCGTCGCGTTTTTCTCTTGCATCTTTGAGTGAAATATCGGGATAGGAGCCGAATGCTAACGTTTTGCGTTTACCACCAAATCTATAATCGAATCTCCACAACCTTCCCCCAGTCGTGGAAACGAGTAAATATAGCCCTCTTTCATCGGAGAGTTTATAAGGTTTGGTTGTGGATCTGGCGTTTTTAATTGTAGTATTTGAAAGCGCCATTTTGACGGTATCTCCAGTTTTCGGAGCATAGAATACCGTCGAAAATACCGACAGTTCGCGCAGATGTCAATAGACTAGTCTGGATTTTGACGTACAGTAAGTAACTGTAAAATAGATGTTTAATATGGATTTCTGGACTTCTTTGGACTTCCTTGGACCTTGGAGTGGTGGAGCGGAGGAGGATCGAACTCCCGACCTTCGCATTGCGAACGCGACGCTCTCCCAGCTGAGCTACCGCCCCACGATTGGTTTACTGCGCGTCCTCTTCGAGAGGAGGGCAGATTCTAGCATTGCCGACACCCTTTGGCCAGCCGGGGTGACGGAAAGATTCCGTGCACGGGCGGTTGTCTTCGGGGATATCAGGCCCGGGCGAGCGGGTGCGAGTTTGGTACGGAGGGACGCATCCCCTCCGGCCCGTATTCTCCCCCGGCGACGACCGGCTGTCCGCGTAGGATCGCGAGCGCCTGCCGGGTCTGCTGCTGTCCGGCCTGGATGATGACGCCGTTGACCAGATTCTGGCGCTGGCACTCGGCGCCGATCTCGAGCAGCCGGGCCCAGTCGCGCTGGAGCCCGCCGCGGTACTGCATATCGTGCCGGCCGAGCAGGCGGTCCATGCCCATGCGATCGGTGCCCAGGCCTCCCTCGCGCAGGAGGCTGTTGCGTTCGCCGCCGCAGGCCTGCATCGCGGCGATCAGTTCGCCCTTGCGCGCCACGGCCTCGTTCAGCAGGGCGGTATCGCGGGCGGTCAGTGCCTTGTGCTCGCACCGCATGGCCTCGAGCAGTTGCTCGCCCAGGCGGATCTCGCGCTGGAGGCAGGCGGCGAGATCGCTCAGCAGTCCGTTTCCGTTCATGTCCGGCGCCGTCAGAGGCCGCGGCTTTGGAACGCGGATTCGAAGGCCAGCATCTTTTCCGCGACCCGCGCCGGGTCGATCTCGTAGCTGCCGTCCTCGATCGCCTGCCGGAGGCGGGCGACACGTTCCATATCCACCTCCGGCGCGGCGGCGACGGCGGCGTCCAGCCGCTGCATCAGGGTTCCGGTCCCGGTGAGGCTCAGCATGTCCGCGCCGGCGGCCTCCCGGTCCGCGCCTGCCTTGGCGCCGGCCGGGGTCCCGAGCGGGGCGGTCCGGACCGATGCGCCTTCCCCGGCGGTCCCGGTGTGGGCGGTGGTCTGACCCGTGATTTCGATAGCCATTTCCTTTACTCCTCTGTGCTTGGATTCGTTAGCGGCCTGGGTGACGGAATTTTGACTTTTCCGGCGGGGCGTCGGAATTACATCGAGACCATCACCAGGCCCGGGGCCTCGACCCGACCCTCGACGACCCGCTTGGATTTCGCATTTCTGACCTTGATGCGGTCGCCCTCCGTCCCGTCCATCATCGCGCTGCCGTTCATGCGGACCTCGATCCCGCCGTTACGCGACAGGAGCACGACCGAGTCCCCGCGCCGGATCAGCCTGGCCTTGCCCACCGCCTGCGGCGGGATGACGCGGCCATCCTGCAGCGGCTGTTTCACGATCATGCCCTGCAGCGGCTCGAGGTCGGTCAGATAGCCGTAACCGCTCGCGGTGACATCGCGTTCCTCCATCCGGACGTTGTCCGCGTTCAGCACGGTGCCGGCCGCAAGATAGCCGGAGGCGACCGCCACGGTCCTGAACATGCCCACATAGGCCTGGACGTAGAGTTTCCAGGGCCGGGTTCCGCGGCATTCCACGCCGACGCTGGTGTTTCCTCCGAGCTTCCCGCCGGGCGGAAGGAATCCCTGCAGCGGGAGATCGCAGGCCGGCAGGCGCAGGCGCGTGTCCACCCCGCCGAGGCGCAGCTCGGTCCGGGCGTCCTGCGCGGCGAGTTGTTCCTCCAGGAATACCCGCGCCGTCGCGAGGATGTTTCCGGGCGCCTCGACGGCGTCGGCGGCGACGATCCTCGGCGACGCCGCGATCACGATGGACAATGCGGCGAGCAGGGCAATGGCCGGTCTGTTCAAGATGTCTGTCCTCCAGTGCCGTGGCGGCCGGAAACGGGCCGTTTTTCCTGCCTGTATGAATACAAGAAGCGTGCCAGCGTCAGGGCGGTCCACCTGCGTCAGGCCGGTCCGGGCGGTCTGCGTCTTGCCCCATGCAAACGGAGGGCCCATCGCAGCCCAGCCCTCGGGCACGGGATTCGAACCTATATATAGCGCGGGGCGGCGGGCCGGGCCGCGGCAAAAGGTCTTGCCGCCCGGCGGAGGTATTTTGCCGGGGGCGGGGCACAGACGCCGGGTCCGGCGCGCGGGAATCGCCTCCCGGCGGGCAAAGCGCATTCTTGGCATGTTGATTGCTATCTACTTGCCAGAGGAATTCTGCAGGGACATCGACATGGTTTCGAGGATCGACGATGCATTCGGGATTAATGCCAAGGCGTTGGAGACATTCGGGCGGCGCGCGGAAGTGCTCGCCGGCAATATGGCCAACGCGGACACGCCGGGGTACAAGGCGCGCGACATCGATTTCAAATCGGTCCTCGGTGGCGTCATGAAGAACGAGCTGCCGCTGGCGAAGACCGCCGGCGGGCACATGGCGACCGCGGGCGGCGGGCTGTCGAACGGGGAACTGCTCTATCGCGTTCCCCTGCAACCCTCCGCGGACGGCAACACAGTGGATATGCAGATGGAACAGGCGCAGTTCGCGCAGAACGCGATCCGCTACCAGACCAGCATCACCTTCCTTGACGGCACCATCAAGAATCTGCTCAGCGCGATTCGAGGAGAATGATCATGTCACTGCTCGGAATATTCGACATCGCCGGCTCGGCCATGAGCGCCCAGTCCGTGCGCCTGAACACCACCGCCAGTAACCTGGCCAATGCGGACAACCTGAGCGGCAGCGAGGCGGAGGCCTATCGCGCGCGCCATCCCGTGTTCTCGGCCTTCCGCGACGCGCTCGACAACAGCACCGCCGGCGTCAAGGTCGACGGCATCGTCGAGAGCCAGGCGCCGGCGCAGCGCGAATATCAACCGGACAATCCGCTGGCGGACGCCGAGGGTTATGTCTACCGCCCCAACGTCGACGTGGTTTCCGAAATGGCGGACATGATCTCCGCCTCGCGCAGTTATCAGAACAACGTCGAGGTGGTGAACACCTCGAAACAGATGCTGCTGAACGTACTGCGCCTGGGTCAGTAAGGCGGACCCGACCGGAGGAGTGATCGAATGACCACCGTAAATACACAAGTACTGGATAACCTCGGCCTGAGCCTGTCGTCGCAGACGACCCAGAGCAGCGGCGACCTGGGCAAGTCCGATTTCCTCAAGCTGATGACCACCCAGCTGCAGAATCAGGACCCGACCAAGCCGATGGAGAGCGGGGAATTCTTCAGCCAGATCGCGCAGTTCAGCATGGTGGCCGGGGTGGAGGAGCTCAAGACCTCCTTCCAGCAGGTCGCCGATGCGATGTATTCCACTCAGAGCCTGCAGGCCTCCGCGATGGTCGGGCGCTCTGTCCTGATTCCGGGCAACGCGGTCACCCTGACCGCGGGCGAGTCGATGACCGCGGGCGTGGCGCTGCCGGCGTCCACCGCCAATCTGGTCGTCGGCGTCGTCGATGATTCCGGGCAGCTGGTGCGCCGCTTCGATCTCGGTCCGCAGTCCGGAGGCAATCTTTCCTTTACCTGGGACGGTCTCGACGGCGACGGGGCCGCGATGCCTTCCGGCGACTATTATCTCGTCGCGCAGATGGATTACGACGGAGAGGCGGTCGCCCTCGATACTATGGTCACGTCCAAGGTCAACAGCGTCGTCATGGGAAAGAGCGGGCAGGGCATCATGCTCAATCTGTCGAATAACGATCAGGTATCGTTGTCCGACGTCGTCCAGATCATGTAAACGCATCACACAGGAGAACCCACATGGCATTTCAAACGGCATTAAGCGGAATCAACTCGGCGGCGGCGGAGCTCAACGTCATCTCGAACAATGTGGCGAACGCGAGCACCACTGGATTCAAGCAGTCGACCATCCAGTTCGCCGACGTCTTCGCTACCTCTAACCTGGGCTCTTCCTCCAACGCCATCGGCAGCGGCGTGAAGATCGCCGGCGTCACCCAGCAGTTCTCCCAGGGCAACATCGAATTCACCGACAACAACCTGGATCTGGCGATCAGCGGCCAGGGGTTCTTCGTGCTGAACGACAACGGCAACAACGTCTACACGCGGAGCGGCACCTTCGGCGTCGACCGCAACGGTTTCATCGTCAATCCCCAGCTCCAGCGCCTGACCGGCTATCTGGCGGACAATTCGGGCAACATCACGGGCGCGCTCGGCGACATCCAGCTCGATACCTCGGACATCGCCCCGCAGGCGAGCACCCAGATGACCTTCGGCGTCAACCTGAACGCCTCGGCCACGGTGCCGAGCTCGGCGGTGACGTCCGCCACCATCACGCTGGGCAGCGCCGGCACGACCCAGGTGCTGGACGACGGCGATTCTCCCGTCACCACCGCCGCCTTCGACCTGGTCGACAACTACGGCCAGCCGGTGACGACCGCCCAGTTGCAGTTCACCAATACCGGCGGCAACAACTGGGATGTCACCATGACCGGCGCCGGGGGCACCACCACCACGGCCTCGCTGACGGTCGGCACCACCGGCAGCGTCACGCTGACCTGGGATCCGGACGGCGCGGCGGGGACGCAGAGTCCTGTCGATCTGACCTTCGACACCTCGGCGCTGACCCAGGCCACCGGCGGCGGCAATACCGACCTCACGGCGGTCGCCACCGGCGCGGTACAGGGCAACTTCGACCCGACCGACGCGGCCACCTTCAACAACTCCACCACGATGACCGTCTACGATTCGCTCGGCTCGGCCCATCTGGCGACGGTGTATTATCGCAAGACCGACATCCCCAATCAGTGGGAGAGCTATGTCTTCGTCGACGGGAACCAGATCGCCGGCGCCCAGCCCAACGGCTCCGATCTGCTGCAGTTCAGCAACAGCGGCGAGCTGTCCGCGATCAACGGGGTGACGACGCCGCCGTCCAACTACATCCTGGCGCCCTATGCGCCCGGCAGCGGCGCGGCGCCCATGACACTGACCATGGACTATTCCTCGCTCAGCCAGTACGGCGGCGGGTTCAACGTGAACTCGCTGTCGCAGGACGGTTATGCGACCGGCCGGCTGAGCGGCATCGACATCAGCGACACCGGCGTGATCCTGGCCCGTTTCACCAACGGACAATCGCGCACCCTGGCCCAGGTCGCCCTGGCCAATTTCGGCAATCCGCAGGGTCTGACCCAACTGGGGGACACCTCCTGGGCCGAGTCCTTCGAGTCCGGCCAGCCGGTGGTCTCGGCGCCGGGATCGTCCAGCCTGGGCAACGTGCAGTCGGGCGCGCTGGAGAGCTCCAACGTCGATCTGACCGAACAGTTGGTGAAGATGATCACCGCGCAGCGCAACTTCCAGGCGAACGCGCAGGTGATCTCGACCGAAGACACCGTGACGCAGTCGATCATCAATATCCGCTAACCGGACGACGGCGCGCGCACGGTAACGTGACGAGGATGCACTGATGGACCGCATGCTGTACATCGCGATGGCCGGGGCGAGCCAGACCATGCTCGCCCAGGGCGTGAACGCGCACAACCTGGCCAATGCGGGCACCACGGGCTTCCGCGAGGACCTGCTCGCCTTCACCGAAGAGGGCCTGCAGGGGGCCGGTTTTCCGAGCCGGGTGTACGCCACGGCCGACCGGCCCGGCGTGAACCTGCAGCCGGGCTCGATCCTCACGACGGGCAACGAGCTCGATGTGGCGATCAACGGACCGGGGTGGATCGCGGTGCGCGCCGCCGACGGGTCGGAGGGTTATACCCGCGCGGGAGACCTGCACGTGCTGCCGACCGGGGAGCTGGTCAACGGCGCCGGTCATGCGGTGATCGGCAATTCCGGCGCCCCGATCGCGCTGCCGCCCTCGGAAAAGGTCGAGATCGGCGCGGACGGGACCATCACCGTGCGGCCGAACGGCCAGACCCCGGAGGCGCTCGCGATAGTCGACCGCATCAAGCTCGTGAATCCCGAGCCGGCCCGGCTCGAGAAGGGGCTGGACGGCCTGATGCGCCTGAACGACGGCGCCGTGGCGCCGCCCGACGCCGGGGTGACGCTGGTCTCCGGGGCGCTGGAGGGCAGCAACGTCAACACGATCGACGCGATGGTCAACATGATCGAGCTGGCGCGCCAGTTCGAATTGCAGGTCCAGTTGATGAAGACCGCGGAGGAGAACGATCAATCCTCCACCCAATTGATGAATATCGCCTGACGGCATGATCGAAAGGAGCAGGAAAGATGGCTGACGCGCTGAGAATCGCCAAGACCGGGCTCGACGCCCAGCAGACCCGCATGGCGGTCATATCGAATAATCTGGCCAACGCCAACACCACCGGCTTCAAGGCCGGGCGGCCCGTGTTCGAGGATCTCCTGTACCAGAACGTGCGCCAGGTCGGCGCGCAGTCGGCGCAGGATTCGCAACTGCCCACCGGCCTGAGCCTGGGCACCGGCGTCCGCACCGTCGCGACCGAGAAGCTGTTCACCCAGGGCAGCACGGTCGAGACCGGAAATTCCCTGCATATGGCGATCCAGGGCCGGGGCTTCTTCCAGGTCCTGATGCCGGACGGCAGCCAGGCCTATACCCGCGACGGCAGCTTCCACACCGACGCCCAGGGTCAGATGGTGACCGCCAACGGCTATGCGCTGCAGCCCGCCATCACGATCCCGGACAACGCCCAGAGCGTCACCATCGGGCAGGACGGCGTGGTCAGCGTGACCACGCCCGGCAACAGCACGCCGACCCAGGTCGGCACGGTGCAGCTCGCCGATTTCATCAATCCGTCCGGCTTGCAGCCGATCGGCCAGAACCTGTTTCTGGAATCGGCCGCCAGCGGCTCCGCCCAGGCCGGAACGCCGGGCCTGAACGGAGTGGGTACGCTGGTGCAGGGGTCGATCGAGAGTTCCAACGTCAACGTGGTGGAGGAACTGGTCAACATGATCGAGGCCCAGCGCACCTACGAGATGAACTCCAAGGCGATCTCGACCATGGACAGCATGCTGCAGTACGTCACCAACAACCTGTAACGGAGCGCCCATGAAACGAGGCCACACGACGCTGTTCATCCTTCTGGCGGCCGCGCTCGCCGCGGGCTGCGCGACGACGCCGAAGCACGGTTCAGGCATCTCGGAGGACATCATCCGCCATGCCGAACCCGCCCAGCCGGCGACGGACGGCGCGATCTACCGCGTCGGCCTGACTTCCCCGCTGTTCGAGGACATCCGCCCGCGCCGCGTGGGGGACATCGTCACCGTGGTGCTGGTCGAACGCACCAACGCCAGCAAGAGCGCCAGCACCAGCACCAGCAAGGACAACAGCATCGACATCGCCAATCCCACGCTGCTGGGCAATCCGCTCTCGTTCGGGGCCGGCCCCCTGGGCAACGGCCGCCGCACGCTGGAAAACGGCCTGGAATCCTCCAAGACCTTCGACGGAGAAGGGGCGAGCGCGCAGAGCAATCAGTTGACCGGCAACATCACCGCCGTGGTGACCGAGGTCCTGCCGAACGGCTATCTGCGCATCTACGGCGAGAAGGTGATCTCGATCAACCAGGGCGACGAGCATATCACCCTGTCCGGGATCATCCGGCCGACGGACATCCTGGCCAACAATACGATCTCTTCCACCCTGATCGCGGGCGCCGAGATCGCCTACGGCGGGGCGGGCGTCGTCGCCGACTCGAACGACATGGGCTGGCTGGGCAAATTCTTCAACGGTAAGTGGTGGCCGTTCTGAGCGACGGCCTGCCAGATAAGGGACGGGAAAAAATCATGCTGGAACTCCATACTCGCACCCGCCGCCGGCCGATCCGCGCACTGCTGATCGCCGCGGCCCTGGCGCTCGCCGCAGCGCCGGCCCTGGCGGAGCGCATCAAGGACATCGCCGCGGTGGCGGGCGTGCGCACCAACCAGCTGGTCGGTTACGGGCTGGTGGTCGGCCTCGACGGCACCGGTGACCAGACCACCCAGACGCCGTTCACCGTGCAGAGCCTGAAGAACATGCTCAACCAGTACGGCATCACCCTGCCGGCGGACGTGAATCCGCAGCTCAAGAACGTCGCCGCGGTCACCATACACGCCGAGCTGCCCGCGTTCGCGAAGCCGGGTCAGACCATCGATATCACGGTGTCCTCGCTCGGCAACGCCAAGAGTCTGCGCGGCGGCAGCCTGTTGATGTCCCCGCTCAAGGGCGCGGACGGACAGATCTACGCGGTCGCCCAGGGCAACCTGGTGGTGGGCGGCTTCGGCGCCGAGGGCGGCGACGGCTCGCGCATCAGCGTCAATGTGCCGAGCGTGGGGCGCATCCCCAACGGCGCGACGGTGGAGCGCCCGGCGCCGACCAGCTTCGGCGGCGAGGATTATTTCGTATTCAATCTGAACCGGCCCGATTTCACCACCTCCAAACGGGTCGCGGACGCGATCAATACCGCGATCGGCGAGGGTACCGCGCGGCCGGTCGACGGCTCCTCGGTCCAGGTCAACGCGCCGCGCGAGCAGGGACAGCGCGTCTCCTTCCTGTCCGTGCTGGAGAACCTCACCCTGGAGCCGGGCGCGACCGCCGCGCGCGTGATCGTCAACTCGCGCACCGGCACCGTGGTGATCGGCAGCAACGTGCGCGTGACCGCGGCCGCCGTGTCGCACGGCAGCCTGACCGTGACCATCACCGAGCGCGCCGAGGTCAGCCAGCCCGCGCCGCTCTCCGGCGGTTCCACCGTGGTGGTGCCGACCAGCGACATCTCGGTGGAGCAGACCGCGAGCCATATGTTCAAGTTCGACCCGGGCACCTCGCTCGACGACATCGTGACCGCCGTGAACGAGGTGGGCGCCGCCCCGGGCGATCTGGTCGCCATCCTGGAGGCGCTGCGCGAGGCCGGTGCGCTGCGCGCCGAGCTGATCGTGATCTGACGGGTGGCATGCGCGCGGGCGGCCGGAGACGGGTGTCATGATCGAGGCGAGCTCCGGCGCGGCCTCCACCGCGGCCGTTTACAGCGATTCGAACGGGCTGGCGCGCCTGCGCCGCGATGCGCAGGCCCCGTCGCCGGAGACGGTGCGCAAGGTCGCGCAGCAGTTCGAGGCGCTGTTCATCCAGATGATGCTGAAGAACATGCGCGAGACCGGTGTCGGGGATGAATTGTTCGGCAGCGACCAGGAAAAGCTCTACCGCGACATGTTCGACCAGCAGCTCTCGGTGGACTTGTCGGAGAAGGGCGCTCTGGGACTCGCCGATCTTCTGGTCAGGCAATTGACCCGGTCACCGGGCGCGGACGGGGCGGCTACAACCGCCGCCGCCGCCCCGGCGACGCAGGCGGGCGCGATACCGTTGTCATCGCCGTCCTCCCCGCCGCGCGCGGCGATCGCGACGCCGCCGGAAAAGGCCCCGGAAAAAGAGACGGCGGTCTCCGGGGAACCCGCGATCGGCTCTCCGGAGGACTTCGTCCGGGTGCTGGCGCCGCATGCCGAGGACGCCGCCCGCGAACTCGGGGTGTCCCCGCGCGTGCTGTTGGCGCAGGCGGCGCTCGAGACCGGCTGGGGCCGGAGCGTGATGCGCACGCCGGACGGCGGCAGCAGCCACAATCTGTTCGGCATCAAGGCCGATGCGCGCTGGTCCGGCGACCGGGTGGTCTCCGAGACGCTCGAATACGAGGGCGGCGTCGCCGTGAAGCGGCGCGAGACCTTCCGCGCCTATGCGTCCTACGCGGACAGCTTCGCCGATTACGCCGCCTTCCTGCGCGACAGCCCACGCTATGGCGCGGCCCTGTCCGAGGGCGCGAACGGGGCGGCGTTCCTGCAGCGGCTGCAGCAGGCCGGATACGCGACGGATCCGGAATACGCCAACAAGATCAGCCGTATAGCATTCGGCGCCGAATCCCTCCTGGCGCAGGGGGCATTCAAGGATGCGAGTGTGATGCCGTTAACAGATTCCGACGAGGTTACCCTCTGATGATCCGGCCCCCATTCCGCCTTCCGAACGCGAACTCATGATGTCTGGAGCATAGACGATGGCCAGCGGTGTATTGGGTAACGGGCTTTCCGGTCTGCTGGCGGCGCAGCGCGCGCTGTCGGTGGCCTCGAACAATATCGCCAACGTGAACACGGAGGGCTACAGCCGCCAGCGTGTCAACCTGACGACGCAGACCCCGGACCGGATCGGCGATTTCTTCATCGGGACCGGCGTGAGCATCAGCAGCATCGAGCGCATCTACGACGAGTTCAATACGCTGCAGATCCGTACGGCGACCTCGGGCAGCACCCAGGCGGACAGGCTCCATGCCCTGGCGAGCCAGATCGACACCATGCTGTCGGATTCCGACGCGGGCGTGATGTCGGCGCTGCAGGGGTTCTTCGACGCCATCCAGACCGTCGCCAACGATCCTTCCTCGCTGGAGTCGCGGCAGGTCATGCTGAGCGAGGCCGAGAGCCTGGCGAGCCGTTTCCAGAACTTCTATCTGCAGGTCTCCGATCTCGACGATAACGTGAACGACGCGCTGACGGCCTCCGTCGACGAGATCAACAGCCTCGCCACCTCGATCGCCAGCATCAATCAGCAGATTATGAACCTCGGGGTATCCGGCAGCGGCGGCGCCAACGATCTGCTGGATCGGCGCGACGAACTCGTCCGGCAACTGTCCGAACAGGTGTCGGTGACTACCGTCGGTCAGGACGACGGGACCGTCAATGTCTATATCGGCAGCGGCCAGGCCCTGGTGGCCGGCTCGACCGCCAGCCGCCTGACCATCGCCGCCAACGCCTACGATCCCGAGCGCAAGGAGGTCGCCTTCGTGACCACCTCCGGTCCGGTGGCCATCTCCAACCAGTTGAGCGGCGGCGAGGTCGGCGGGATACTGCAGTTCCGGTCCCAGGTGCTGGATCCGACCCTGAACCGCCTGGGGCAGCTCGCCCTCTCGGTGACGGCGACCTTCAATGCCCAGCACGCCATGGGCGTCGATCTCAACGGCGCGGCGGGCGGCGATTTCTTCGTGCCGATCGACACCGATACCACGGTCTCGACCGCGCAGGTGTTGCCCAATACGAACAACTCGGGCCAGCCCGGGGCGCAGATCGGCGTCGTCATCAGCGACGCCGCCGCGCTGACCACCAGCGATTACCGCCTGGAGCGGGCCGGGAACGCCTATTCCCTGATCCGGCTGAGCGACGGCCGGAGCACCGCCCTGAGCGGGTTTCCGGCCGCCCCCGTCACCGTGGACGGGCTCACGCTGAGCCTCGATTCCGGCGCCATCGCGAACGGGGACAGTTTCCTGATCCGCCCCACCGCGAACGGGGCGCGCTATTTCGATGTCGCCATCTCCAACCCGAACCAGATCGCCGCGGCGAGCCCGGTACGCACCGCGGCGTCGCTCGCCAATACCGGCAGCGGCGCGATCAGCGCCGGGGCGATGACGGATCTGGCGGAGTTCGACGACGACGATTACCGTATCGTGGCAGCGGACGCCACCGCGGCCGTTGCCGACGGCGGGGCGACGCGCGGCCAGGTGACGGAGAGCGGCGGCAACAATGCCGTGCAGTACGAACTGCGCGTCAACGGGGTCCTGGTCTACAGTCAGGGCAGCGCCGATCCGGCGCTGACCGACCTCGACGCGCTGGCGGCGGAGATCAACGACGATGCCGCCGCCACCGGCGTCATGGCCTATGTGGACGCCGGCGGCGGCACGCTCTATTTCGCCAACGTGCCGTCGTCCTCGATGCCGATCACGGTCACCGAATCGCTGAACACCCTGAGCGGGACGGCGGAGGATGCGGACACCGCGGTCGGTTATTTCGGTGCCACTCTGCAAGGCGCCTCGAACCCCTCCAGCAGCCTCACCTTCGCCGGCGCGGCGGACAGCTATGTCGTGCTGGACGGCGGCGCGGCCACCGTGACGGCGGGGCTCTACGCCGACGGCGCCGCGATCCGGTTCAACGGCATCGAGACCGTGCTGAGCGGACGCCCGAACAGCGGCGACGTCTTCACGCTGGGGCCCAATACGAACGGCGTCAGCGACAACCGCAATGCGCTCGCGCTCGCCGCGCTGCAGGACGCGCGCGTCCTGAACGGCGGCACCGCCTCCTACCAGGATCTTTATAGTGGACTGGTGGCGGACGTCGGCATCAAGACCCGCCAGGCGGAGGTCACCGGGCTGGCGCAGGCCAGCATGCTGACCCAGGCGGTGGAGGCGCGCGAGTCCCTGTCCGGGGTCAATCTGGACGAGGAGGCGGCTAACGTGCTGCGTTTTCAGCAGGCCTATTCGGCGGCGGCGCAGGTCATCGCGGCGGCGAACAATATGTTCCAGGTTCTGATCGACTCGATCCGGAGGTAACGATGCGCGTATCGACCAATCAGATCAACCTGATCGCGACGAAATCCATCCTCGATCAGCAGACCCGGGTGGCGCGCACGCAGGAACAGTTGTCGACGGGCAAACGCATCCTGTCGCCCTCGGACGACCCGTCCGGCACCGCCGCGTTGATCGGGTACCGCCAGTCGCTGGACACCATCGCCCAGTACCAGGAGAACATCACCAGCGCGCGCCAGCGCCTGCAGCGCGAGGAATCCTCGCTGAACTCCGTCGGCACCACCCTGGACCGCATCCGGGAACTCGCCCTGCAGGCGAACAATTCCGCCCTGTCGGAGGAGGACCGCCGCTACATCGCGGTGGAGGTGCGGCAGAATCTCGACGAGATCATGACCGTGGCCAACACCACGGACGCCAACGGGGAGTACATCTTCGCCGGCTACCAGGGTCGCGTCCAGCCGTTCTCCCGCAGCGCCACCAGCGAATATCTCTACAGCGGCGACAGCGGACAGCGCTTTCTCCAGATCGGCGCGACCCAGCAGGTCGCGACCGGGGATTCGGGCGACGATGTATTCATGCGCATCCGCACCGGCAACGGTACGTTCTCCACCAGCGCGAGCCTGTCCAACCGGGGCAACGGGGTGATCGCCCCGGGCAGCGTGACGGCCCCGGCCGTCTACGACGGAGACGTCTACACCATCTCCTTCCCGCACACCACGGCGGCGACGGGGACCCTGTCCTTCTCCGACGCGGCCGGCACGAACGACACCCTGTCCTATACCCTGAACATCAACGGCGTCGATGTGTATTCGGTCTCCGAGGGCGGGACGCCGGCCGCCACGCTCGACGAGCTGGCGCGGCAGATCAACGACGACAGCGCCGCCACCGGCGCGCGCGCGGTGGTCGACGGCGGAACGCTCTATCTGGTCAGCACCGCGCCGTCCGATACCCCCATCGTGGTCACCGAATCGATGAGCGGCGCCAGCGACGGGGACGCCGACACGGTCACCGGGTACTTCGGATCGGTGCTGACCGGCGCCACTGCCACCAGCGCCGCGCTCCACTACGACCCGGCGGAGGCGACCCGCTTCCTCGTGGAGGACAGTCGCGGCAACATCGGGGCCAGCGGCGCCTATACCAACGGCGTGCAGATCGCCTTCAACGGTCTCCAGACCTCACTGTCGGGGACGCCGCGGGCGGGCGATACGTTCACCATCGCCCCCAGCGGGCATCAGGATCTGTTCACCACGATCGAGAATCTGGCCTTGATGCTCGAGGGTGGCGTCTCCGGGGCCAATGCCGGCGGTGTGTTGAGCAACTCCATCAATCAGTTCCTGTCCGACATCGATCAGGGCATGGAGAACATCCGTTCGGTGCGCGCCCAGATCGGCGCGCGCCTCAACCGCATCGACACCCAGGAAGACATGAACGAGGCCTCCACGTTGCAGATCGAAGAGGCCCGTTCCGGCATCGAGGACCTGGACTACACGACCGCGATCACCCGGTTGACTCAGCAGATGGTCGGCCTGCAGGCGGCGCAGCAGGTGTTCGCCCGCCTCCAGGGCCTGTCGCTGTTCAATTACCTCTGAGCTTTCCCTTTCCGCTTCCATAGCCTACGTAGCCCGGAGGCAGCGTAGCGAAATCCGGGGATGAATAAGGGACCGTTCCCGGGCTCCGTTACGCGGCCTCCGGGCTACGATCCGGTTCCATCACGGTTTCCCCCGGCGCGTCGGCGCCGTTTCCGGCAGGGTTTCGCGTCATCCGCTATTGGCTCGTCTATTGCATTCATCGAACGGATGAACCGGCAGCGACGATGAGAGGGGTGAGACCGTGGGCGTGGCGCGATCCATCGAACAGGCCAGGAGGCACATCGACCGCGGCGAGCTCCAGGCCGCGGAGGAGATCACCGGGCGTTTGCGCGGACAGGCCCGCGACAGCGCCGAGGTGCAGTTCCTGGAGGGCTGCATCCGTTATAAAAAGGGGGACTTCTCCGGGGCGGTCGACCGGTTCAGGCAGGTGCTCGAGAGGTCGCCCGCCGACGTCAACGCGCGCGTCAACCTCGGGGTGGCGCTCGTCGACGCGGGCGCGGCGGAGGCGGCGATCGACCATCTGCGCCAGGCGCTTGCGCGCCGGCCGGATCACTTCATGGCCTGGTACAACCTCGGCAACGCCTGTCGTACCCTGGCGCGCGACGCCGAGGCGCGCGAGGCCTATCTCCGCGCCATCGCCTGCCGGCCCGACTATCATCCCGCCCACAACAATCTGGGGCTCGTCTCCGGCCGACTCGGGCGCGTGGACGAGGCCGAGGCCGCCTATCGCAGGGCGTTCGAGCTGCAGCCCTCGCCAGAGGCCGCGATCAATCTCCTGCATCTGCTCAAGCGCCACGATGCCGGCCGGACCCACGCCTTCATGCACGAGGCAGCGGCGCGTTTCGACTCCCCGGAACTCCTCGCCTGTATCTTTCCGAGCGCGGTGAACCTGTGCGCCTGGCCGCTGGTCGCGCGCATCCGCGGGCGCGTGCTCGACTACGCGCGTTCGGACGGCGGCAAGCCCGGCGTGCTGCAGGATCTGTTGCTGCCGCTCAACGCCTGCCCGGGGATCGACCCCGCCGGACAACTGGAGATCCACCGCAACTGGGCGCGCCGCAGCGGCGGCTCGGGGTCGAATCCCGTCGCGCCGATGCCGGCGGCCGGCGAACGGCGGCGCGTCGCCTATCTGTCGGGCGATTTCAGCGGCCACTCGGTCGGCCTGTTCATGCGCCATGTGCTCGCGGCCCATGATCGCGGCCGCTTCGAGATCCTGTGCTATTCGACCTCCGGCCAGAAGGACGCGCTGACGCGGGAGATGGCGCGCCGGGTCGATGCGTTCGCCGATGTCTCCGGGCTGGACGACGCGGCGCTGGCCCGCCGGATACGCGCGGACGGCGTCCACCTACTGGTGGACCTGGGCGGGCACACGCTGAATACCCGCGTCGCGGTGCTGCGTCACCGCCCGGCGCCGGTGCAGGTGACCTACCTGGGATATCCGAACACGACGGGCCTGGAAGAGACGGACTATCGCATCACGGACCGGTACGCGGAGTCGGAGGATGGGACGCGCTACACGGAGCGGCTGATGGCGATGCCGGAGAGCTTCCTGTGCTTCGGGTCGTTCGCGGAGCGTCCGCGGCCGGCGGAGCCGCCGGCGGTGAACAAGGGTCAGGTCACCTTCGGCTCGTTCAACCACACGCGCAAACTGACGCCGGAGGCGGTGCGGCTGTGGAGCGGGATTTTGAAACGAGTGCCGGGTTCAAGGCTGCTGATCAAGGCGAGCCTGGCGGGCGAGGCCTGCGTGCAGGCCAATCTGTACGAGGCCTTCGCGGCGGAGGGGATCGCGCGTGAGCGGGTGGAGATGCGCGGTTTCACGGCGACGCGGGACTCTCACCTGGACAGCTACAACGAGGTGGACATCGCGCTGGACACCTTTCCCTACAACGGCACGACCACGACCTGCGAGGCGCTATGGATGGGGGTGCCGGTGGTGACGCTGGTCGGAAAGGTGCACGCGCAGCGGGTGAGCTACTCGATCCTGAAGAATATCGGGGTGGAGGAGACGATCGCGCGGACCGAAGCCGAATACGCGGAGATCGCGGTGCGTCTGGCGCAGGACCTCGGGGCGCTGTCGGCGCTGCGGGCGCGGATCCCGGGGGCGATACGCGGCTCGATCCTGTGCGACCCGGCACGCTTCACGCACCAGCTCGAAGACCTCTACCGCGCCCTGTGGAACGAGAAGACCGGCGTGGCGGAGGCGCGTCCGGCGCGGGCGGGCGGCTGGGTCGACTATGTACAGGACAAACCCTATATCCATGGCCTGCTGCCGTCGTGGCAGACCTATCTGGAGGCGCAGGCGGACACGGCGTCCTGGACGCTCCACCAGCAGGCGATGGACCTCTATGCCGAGGGGCGGACGGACGACGTCGCCCTGCGCCGCGTGAAACTGGATCGCGCCCTCGGCCTGATGCGTCGGAGGCTGGAGACGCGGCCGGATATCGGCGCGGCGCAGACCTTTCTGCGCATCGCGACCGAACTCGGCACGGAGCAGGAGGCCCTGTCCGTGCTGGAAGGGCGGCTCGAGCGCGTGATGGCAGGGGAGGCCGTCGAGCTGTCGGAGCCGTTCCTGCCGGCGCTGGCCGGATATGAACGGATCGATCCCGCCGGAGGCCCGGCGCGCTGGGTGCTGGCGCAATTGCTGGAGTTGCGCGATCGTCTGCTCGCCGGCCGCATGGAATACGACGGAGGCGACGCGCCCGAGGTGCTGGACCTGATCGAGGGGCTCGGATTCCGCGGCGACTATGTGGAGGCTCGGCGGACCGACTTGCGCGCGCGTCCGGGCCCCGGCGGAGACACCCCGATCGTCGAGGGGCCGAACCTCCCGGGGCCCCGGCGCCCGGGGTGAGTCCCCGCGTGCGGGCCGCGGCCCGTCCCGCTCATATATATAGAGCCTGTTCCGGGTCTCGATCACCCTGCGGCTTCGGCCGACGGCGGGATCCGAGGCCCTCCGAGGGGATCCTCCCCCGCCGTCACAGGCCTCGTTCTCCCGTCCCCATCGCGGGCCGGTCGGCCATGCCTGCCCATTCCTTTCCTTAGCGATCTGTTTCCAAAGAAGAAATTCTTCTGTCCGGGCGCCGGTCACGTTTCCCCGTCGCCTCAGTGTGGCCTGGGTTCGATTTCTTAAAGAAAGATACGGCAGCGCCGATAGCTTCGTCGGGAGCGGTAAATACTGCCAAATGCATGGGAAGTATATCCGCTGTAAACAACTTCTTCCGGGTAGCACGGGTCTGCCAGGAATCTAGGAGAAAGGAAAATGCCGCAAATTATTAACACGAACGTTGCTTCACTGAATGCCCAGCGCAACCTGAACAAGACCCAGGGCGACTTGGCCACGTCGCTGCAGCGCCTGTCCTCCGGTCTGCGCATCAACAGCGCCAAGGACGACGCCGCCGGTCTCGCGATCTCCGAGCGTTTCACCACGCAGATCCGCGGTCTGAACCAGGCGATCCGGAACGCCAACGACGGTATCTCGCTCGCGCAGACGGCCGAAGGCGCCCTGGGTGAGGCCGGCAACTCCCTGCAGCGTATCCGCGAACTGGCGATCCAGTCCGCCAACTCGACCAACTCGGTCTCCGACCGCGCCGCGCTCAACGCGGAAGCCCAGCAGCTGCTGAGCGAAATCCAGCGCAACGCCCAGACGACCTCGTTCAACGGGCAGAAGATCCTCGACGGTTCGTTCGCGTCCGCCCAGTTCCAGGTCGGCGCCGAAGCGAACCAGACCATTTCCCTGAGCATCGCCGGCGCGACCACGAACCTGCTGGGCGCCTATCAGGCGAACTCCGTGCAGGCCGTCAGCGCGGCGGCCTTCGACGGCGCCAATCTGAGCATCAACGGCGTGGCGGTGGCGGCCTCCTCCGCGACCACCTCGGCCGGCGTCACCGCGGGCAGCGCGGCCGCCAAGGTCACGGCCATCAATGCCGTGTCCTCGCAGACGGGCGTCACCGCGTCGGCCTCCACCACCCTGACGGGCTCCGCCCCGGTGGCGGGTGTCAGCCTGGGTAACGGCGAACTGGTGATCAACGGCATCGCCGTGGGCTCGATCGCCTCCGCCGCGACCGCGGTGCAGCAGGCGAACAACGCCGTGACGGCGATCAACGCGGTCTCCAACCAGACCGGTGTCACCGCCGCGGCCAACCAGTCGACCGGCATGCTGACCCTGACCGCTGCGGACGGCCGCGACATCACCATCTCCGCGGGCGGCGCGGGCACGGCCCAGGTCGTGACCGACATCTTCAACGCGGTCGGTCTCGATGCCGCGACCGAGGCCAACGCCTCCGGCAACAACACCCAGACGCTGACCCTGAGCACCGACGCGACCTTCGTCGCGGCCGGCACCGGGACCGCCAACGAGATCGCGGTGGGCGACACCGTGACCGTCGATAACCTGGTCTACGAGTTCTACGATGCGGCCGGCACCTACAGCGGTACCAATGTCGGCGTGGCCGTCGCCACCACCGGCACGGAGAACGACATCGCGACGGCCCTGGCCAATGCGATCAACACCCAGCGTTCCCTGGGTACGACCACGGTCTCCGCCGAGGCTGCCACCAATGTCATCACCCTGACCAACGACAAGATCGGCGCCGAGGCGATCGGTTATGCCGAGACCATCGGCGACGGCGCGGGCGTGATCGCGGAGAGTGCGGAGACGGCGGGTACGGACGCCGCCGGCACCACCGCGGTGGTGACGGGCGGTACGCTGACCCTGAGCTCCGACAAGAACTTCACGTTCACCGGCACCAACGATCAGTTGACCGCGGCCGGTCTGCAGAGCGCCTCGACGGCCCTGACGCAGCTGGCCTCCGTGGACATCTCCGATGTCGACGGCGCCAACAAGGCGATCTCGATCATCGACGGCGCCCTGGCCCAGATCTCGACCATCCGCGGTGACCTGGGTGCGATCCAGAACCGCTTCCAGTCGACGATCGCGAACCTGTCCGCCACCTCGGAAAACCTGAGCGCCGCGCGCTCGCGTACCCTGGATACGGACTTCGCCGCGGAGACCGCCGCGCTGACCAAGGCGCAGATCCTGCAGCAGGCCGGCGTTTCGATCCTGTCGCAGGCCAACTCCCTGCCGCAGCTGGTGCTCCAGCTCCTGCAGTAAGTCCGGTAGTAGAAGAACGGGTGGTCCGGGGCGGATGAAACCGCCCCGGACGCCATCCCCCGGTCGCAACCGGAGACCGGACCGCCCCCGAGCGTCCCACTCATCGAGGAAGGACATCGAGGGTAGAAATACGGAAGATCGTCCACTCAGGGGTCCTGTTTCCCGTTCGCCGCGGACGCGGCGCCTGTTTATCGCGCGGAGGACTTCGTATGCGTCAGATCCGATCACCCCGGGCGAACGCCCCCATGCGGCAGGACATTCCCTCCGGCGGCGAGGCCGTGCCGGCCGCATCCGAACACCGTCCCCTGGAGCCGGGAGACACCAGGCTCGACGAGGCGGTCAGTCAATTGAACGACTATATCCAGAGCATCCATCGCAATATCGAATTCACCGTCGACGCGGCGCTCAACCGCGTGGTGGTCAGGGTCTATAACCGGGAGACGGAGGAGATCCTCCGTGAGATTCCCGCGGAGGAGATTCTGGATATGCCGCTCTATATCTTGAAACAGAAGGCGGGCTTGTCGGATATGGAGTGGTGACGGTCTGATTGGTCCTTATTTTGCATCCAGAAATGGCATCGTACCGGCAGGATAGAGGCGCGCGGATATGGCATCCATCACATCACCAGGCATAGGTAGCGGGCTGGACATCAATTCGCTGGTCTCCCAGTTGGTCGATGCCGAGAAGACGCCGCAGACCACCCGTCTGGATACGAAAGAGGCGGAGTTACAGGCGCGGCTGTCCGCCTTCGGGACCCTGAAAGGGGCGCTGTCGTCTCTGCAGACCTCGCTGTCGGGGCTGACCTCGATCTCGACGTATCGCGGCCGTACCGCGGGTTCCAGCAACGACGAGGTGCTGACGGCCAGCGCGGGGACCCTCGCGTCGCCCGGGAGATACCAGGTAAGCCTCTCCGCGCTCGCCACCGAGCACAAGCTGTCCACCGATCCGGTCGGCCAGGAGGGCGCGCGCTTCACTGCGGTGACGGATATCGTCGGCACCGGAACGCTCACGTTCAGGTTCGGCGCCACGGACTATGACGCCGGCACCGACACCTATAACGCCTTCGAGCAGAACGCGCAGCGGCCCAGCTACACGGTGGAGATCACGGACGGAAGCCTCCAGGGTATACGCGACGCCATCAACGGGGCCGGGATGGGCATCACGGCGTCGATCATCTACGACGGCGCCTATCAGCGCCTCGCCCTGTCGGCGGGGGACACCGGGGCCGCGAACGGCCTGGAGATCTCCGTCGCGGACAGCGACGGCAACGATACCGACGGCGCGGGCCTGTCGCTGCTCGCGTTCAATTCCGCCGCCACCAACATGGCCCAGACCCAGACCGCGCAGGACGTCTCCGGCCTGATCGTAGACGGCATCGCCGTCACCAGTGCGAGCAATACCCTGACCAACGTGATCAACGGGCTGGAGATCGATCTGCTCGAGGCCGGCACCTCCACCGTGACCGTTTCCTACAATAAGGACAACGTGTCCAGCGCGGTCAGCAGCTTCGTGGAAAAGTACAACGGTCTGATCAGCACCATCAACGATCTGTCGAGCTTCGACGCCGATACCGGGGCCGCGGGCCTGCTCAACGGCGACGGTGTCCTGCGCAACATCGAGACGCAGATCAAGCGCGTCTTCAGTCAGACGGTCACCGGCCTGAACGGCGCCTACCGGCAACTGGCCGACATCGGCATCACGCGCAGCGCCAGCGATGGCAGCCTGGTGCTGGACAACGCCAAGCTGGCGGCCGCGATCGAGGACAACTTCGACGCGATCGCCGGCATGTTCACCGCCTACGGCTCGGCCACCGATTCTCTGATCCAGTATCAGGCGTCCACCGCCGTGACCCGCGCGGGCGAATACGACATCGATATCACCCGGCTCGCGACGCAGGGCGGCTTCGCCGGCTCGGCGGCGGCGAACCTGATCATCGCCGCGGGCGTGAACGACGGTCTGACGCTGCTGATCGACGGCGTCTCCACCAGCGTCACGCTGTCGGCGAAGACCTATGGCTCCGCCGCCGCGCTGGCGGCGGAGCTGCAATCCAGGCTCAATGCCAGCGCGGATCTGGCCAAGTCGGGCGTCACCGTCAAGGTCGCCGAGTCCGGCGGGGTCCTGACCATCACCTCCGACGCCTACGGCTCCAAGTCACAGGTCTCCGTCACCGGGGGAAACGCCCGCAACGGCCTCTTCGGTCTGGCGCCGACCTCTACCGACGGGGTGGACGTCGCCGGGACCATCGGCGGGGTAGAGGCGGTCGGCGACGGGCAGAAGCTCTCCGGCCAGGGCGTCGCCCTGGGTCTGGATCTGATGGTGATCGGGGGCGTGACCGGAAACCGGGGCAGCGTGACGTTCTCGCGCGGATATGCCGAGCAACTGAAAAATGTGTTGTCCGGCCTGCTCGCGAGCGACGGATTGTTCGATTCCGTGACCGACGGTATCAACCGCAACCTCGATCTCGTCGATACCCAGCGCGCGCAGGTCGAGCTCCGGTCACAGGCCTATGAGGAGAGGATACGGGCGCAGTTCACGGCGATGGACATACTGGTGGCCCAGCTTCAGAGCACCAGCGATTTTCTCACCCAGCAGTTGGACAGCCTGTCGCAGATCATCGCGCGCAAATCGGATTGAAGCGCGCCTGCGGCGCGATAAGGGAGGCCCGGCGCGGACCGGGCGTTATACGGAAACCAAGGTACGACGGGAGATCCTATCGATGGACCAGTTCGGTTCGAAGAATTATCAGGCGATGAAGCAGTACCGGAACATGGGGCTGAAGAGCGCGGTCGAGGACGCCACGCCGCATCGCCTGATCCAGATGCTGATGGACGGCGCCCTGGACAAGATCGCGGCGGCGCGCGGCTTCATGGAGCGGGGCGAGACCGCGCAGAAGGGCGCCCATATCAGTTGGGCGGTCTCCATCATCGACGGGCTGCGCGTCAGCCTGGACCCGTCCGTCGGCGGCGAGGTCGCCCGGAATCTGGACGATCTCTATAACTACATGATGACCCGGCTCACCCAGGCGAACCTGAATAACGACGCCGACGGCCTGAACGAAGTGGCGGGGCTGCTGCGCCAGATCAAGGAAGGCTGGGACGCGATCCCGGGCGAGATCGTCCGGGAACACGCGCAGCAGGCCGCGTCCCGCACCGGACAGGCCTACGGTCGATGATCTCCACCGCGCGCCCGGCGCATCGAGTCGACGGCGACACGCAAGGGATCGCCGACGGGCTGAACGGCATCCTCGCCCTGTCCCGGGAGATGCTGGCGAAGGCCGAGGCGGGCACATGGGAGGACCTGCCCGGGATCGAGGCCAGACGCGCCGCCATGCTGGAGCGCTACTACGAGGCGATCCGTGTCGCCGATCCCGATGCGGACGACATCGCGGGCATGCACGCCCTGCGGGAGATCAACGATCGCATCCTCGAACTCGGCAAGATACAGCGGCGTCATCTGGTGCGGGAGATGTCGGACAGCTCCCGCCAGCGTCAGGCGGCCGCCCGCTATCGGCAATACACGCTCCGCTGATCACGCCCCGTACACTCCCTTTCGCCCTGTTTTCCATGGTCGTGCGGTCTCGATCCCGGGCGCCCCGTGTTGTCTGGGGCGGCGGGATCGAGTATCTTTGCCTGCATGGAAAACGGGGATGATTCGCGGTTCGGCGCGGGACTGGTCTACGAAGACAGTGTGCCGCTCGCCTGGCGCGAAGTCGGAACGGGCATTTCCACCGCCGAGATATTGAGAACGCATCACTCCAACGAGCGCGTGCTGCGCTCCTTCGCGGCGCTCGAGGAATATCGCGCCGAGGCCCCCGACGAAGAGCACGGCCATGGCGCCCATGAGCTGTCCCGGCTCGAATTCAAGCTGAACCTGCTGCTCGAGATGACGGCCCGCCTGCTGGCCGAGCACGTCTCCATGCCCGTTGCGGTGCCGGTCGAGATGAGCAGCGCCGGGATCCGGTGGCGTTCCCGCACGGCGCCGCCCGTGGGCGGCATCCTCGCCGTGGAGGTCTATCTCAACCGGGCCTATCCCACGCCGATCACCCTCTACGGAGAGGTGCGGAAGGTGACCCCGGAGGCCGGGGATTTCCGGATCGAGATGGGCTACCGGGACATGAGCGACGCCCTGCGAAGCTGGGTCGAGAAGCTGATATTCCGTCACCACAGGAGGCAGGTCGCGCATGCGCGCCAGCAGGGGCGCACATGATCTTCCCAATCAGTATCAGCGGGTTATAATAGATCGCCGCGAAGGCGACGAGTTTTTGACATTATAATTAAAACGGGTTAGGCTGTAGGTCATTTTGTAGACCCTATACCTAATAATAAAGACTATAACAATCCTGCATAGCGCAGCTTGGGAGAAGGGGTGGGCCGAATGGAATCCGTTCTGGTCGTCGACGAGGATCAACAACGATCCGAGTGTCTGAAAGCGATTCTGAGTTTCATCGACTACGACAATGTGCATCTGGCGAAGCCGGAGAGCTGGAAGGATTCCGGGCTCTCGGCCGGCACCGTCGGCGCCGCCGTGGTGGCCGCGGAGTCCGCGGATGAACGCTGGCTCGAGACGGTCAGAGCCCTGCACGAATGGGACTCCGGGCTCCCCGTCGTCCTGATCGGCAATGGTGCCCGCAAGAAACTTCCCCCCGAAATCCAGTCACTCCTCATCGGTCAGCTCAAATTCCCCCCTAAATACAAGGAGCTCACCGGCATCCTGCAGCAGGCCGCGGTCTATCGCGCCAGCCAGCGCGAGGGGCAGGGCGATCATTCGCCCGAGCTTTTCCGCAGTCTCGTCGGCAACAGCCGGCCGATACGCATCGTGCGCACGCTGATCGAACAGGTCGCCGATTCCGACGCCACCGTGCTGATCCTGGGCGAGTCCGGCACCGGCAAGGAAGTGGTCGCGCGCAACATCCATTACCATTCCGCGCGCCGCAACAGGCCGTTCGTCCCGATCAACTGCGGGGCCATCCCGGCGGAGCTGCTGGAGAGCGAACTGTTCGGGCATGAAAAGGGCGCGTTCACCGGCGCCATCAGCGCGCGCCAGGGCCGCTTCGAAATGGCCGAGGGCGGTACGCTGTTCCTCGACGAGATCGGCGACATGAGCATGCACATGCAGGTGAAGCTGCTGCGCGTGCTGCAGGAGCGGACCTTCGAGCGCGTCGGCAGCAACAAGACCATCACCGCCGACGTGCGCATCATCGCGGCGACGCATCGCAATCTCGAGAAGGCGATCGCGGAGGGCAAGTTCCGCGAGGATCTGTACTACCGCCTCAATGTGTTTCCGATCGAGATGCCGCCGCTGCGCGAGCGTTCGGAAGACATCCCGTTGCTGATCAAGGAACTGATCACCCGCCTGGAGCACGAGAAGCGGGGCTCGGTGCGTCTGACCCAGTCCGCCATCATGGCCCTGTCGCAGTACCACTGGCCGGGCAACGTGCGCGAGCTCGCCAATGTGATCGAACGGCTCGTCATCATGCACCCCTACGGCGTCGTTGACATGAACGATCTGTCCGAGAAGTACCAGCCCGAGCCGGGCGAGCTGAAGGATGCGGTGATCGCCGAGGACCGTCTGATCACCGTCGGCAGTCTCGATATCCCGCGCCTGCCGCGCGACGGCCTCGACCTGAAGCAGCACCTGACCAACCTCGAGTGCAATCTCATCAAACAGGCCCTGGACGACGCCGACGGCATCGTGGCGCACGCCGCCAACCGCCTGGGTCTGCGCCGGACCACGCTCGTCGAGAAGCTGCGGAAGTATGGCCTGCAGCGCACGGACGAGGTGACGTAAGTTTGACGTCGCCTCGCCGAATCATTCTCAACATTCTGTAAAACCTAAGAAATAAAATCCGGCACGTTTATTGCTCCCTGTCCTGGCGGCGGAATCGGCGATCGTTTCCGCCGCTGAATCGACACCGCGACGGGGACGTGAGCGCATGGATCAAACCGCAACGCGCCAAGCGCAACGCTTGACGGATGCCTTCAATCATTTCAATCGCGTCTCGGAGCAGCTGAGCTCTTCCTATCAGTTACTGGAGCGCCATCTGGCCGAGATCACCCGCCGCTTCGCGGCCGGGACCGCTGCCGCCCCGACACTTGCCGGGGAGCGGGCGTATTCCGCGCCTCATCTGCAGGCGGTCCTGGATGCCCTGCCGGCCGGGGTCGTCGTGCTCGACGGCGATGGCCGCGTCGCCGAATGCAACCGGGTGGCGATCGATCTGCTCGGCGAGCCGCTGGCCGGCGCCCTCTGGTTCGAGGTGATCCGCCGCGCATTCGCCGCGCAGTGCCGGCTCGGCGACCTGCGTCTGACCGACGGCCGCCTGGTCGCACTCGCCACCAATCCCCTCGCGGACGGGCCGGGGCAGGTGATCCTGATCAACGAGGTGACCGATTCGCGCGCGATGCAGGCCCTGGTGCAGCGCCAGCAGCGCCTCGCCTCGATGGGGGAGATGGCCGCCGCGCTCGCCCATCAGATCCGCACCCCGCTGGCCGCCAGTCTGCTGTATGTCTCCCAACTCGAGGCGCGGGGGCCGACCTCCCCGGGACAGCGCCGCGGGATAGAAAAGATCCGCGCCTGTCTCGATCATCTCGACCAGCTGGTGCGGGACATGCTGATGTTCGCCCGCGACGGCGCCTTTTCCACCGAGACCTTCGCCGCCACCGTGCTGATCGACGCCTTTCGCCGCATGTCGGAGCCCCTGGCGCGGGCGGGCGGATGCCGTCTCGAGATCGTCGACGACAGCGGCGCGGCGCGGTTGCGCGGAAATCCCGACGCCCTCGTCGCGGTGCTGCAGAATCTGCTGGAAAACGCCATCCAGGCCTGCCGCGGCGATGAGTCCACGGCGCGGCGGGGAGGCGGCCATCTCGGTTTCGTGGCGCGCCGGGTCGCCGGCATGGACTCCATCGAGTTTCTGCTCGAGGACGACGGCCCCGGTATGGAGCCCGCCGTGAGAGAACGCGTCCTCGAGCCGTTTTTCACCACCAAGTCGCGCGGCACCGGTCTCGGCCTCGCCGTGGCCCAGGCGGTCGTGCACGCGCATGGCGGCGTGCTGTGGATCGAATCCGAACCCGGTCACGGGACGACCGTCGGCGTGCGCCTGCCGCTGGCGGCGGATCCTTCCTGACCACCGGCACGGAATCCCGCGGCATGATCGAGGCAATGAAAGGAGAGGTACCGGCCATGACCCATCCCACCGTACTCGTCGTCGAGGACGAACCGGCGCTGCGCGAGGCGCTGTGCGATTCGCTCGACCTGGCCGGATATCCGGTAGCGGCGGCGCACGACGGGACGGAGGCGGTCCGCCTGCTGGCGGAGCGCCCGGAGGGCATCGGCATGGTGATCAGCGACGTGCAGATGAAGCCGATGGACGGCTATGCCCTGCTCAACCATATCCGCGGCAGCCGGCCCGATATCCCGGTATTGATGATGACCGCCTATGGCACCATCCAGCAGGCCGTGCGGGCCATGCAGGCCGGCGCGGTGGATTATCTGGTGAAACCCTTCGATGCCGGCAGGCTCGTGGAGATGGTCGAGCGCCATATGGCGCTCGCCGCCGATGACGAGATGGTGGCACTGGACCCGGGCAGCCGTTACGCGGCGAATCTGGCGCGCCGCGTCGCCGTCACCGACGCGACCATCATGATCACGGGGGAGAGCGGCGTCGGCAAGGAGGTGCTGGCGCGCTACGTCCACCGTCACTCGCCGCGCGCGCCGCGTCCCTTCGTCGCGATCAACTGCGCCGCGATCCCGGACAACATGCTGGAGGCCACCCTGTTCGGCTATGAAAAGGGCGCGTTCACCGGCGCCTACAGCGCCTGCCCGGGCAAATTCGAACAGGCGCAGCACGGGACCCTGCTGCTGGACGAGATCTCCGAGATGGACCTCGGCCTGCAGGCCAAGCTCCTGCGCGTACTGCAGGAGCGCGAGGTGGAACGGCTGGGCGGACGCGGCACGATCGCGCTCGACGTGCGCATCCTCGCCACGTCGAACCGCACGCTGCGCGACGAGGTGAGCGCCGGCCGCTTCCGCGAAGACCTGTTCTACCGCCTCAACGTCTTCCCGCTGCACCTGCCGCCGCTGCGCGAGCGCACGGGGGATATCCTCCCGCTGGCGCGGAGGATACTGGGGCGGGGCGCGCGCGCGCAGGGCCGCGCGGCGCCGGCGCTGACCGCCGCCGCGGAGCGGCGCCTGCTGGACCACGGCTGGCCGGGCAATGTGCGCGAACTCGACAATGTGCTCCAGCGCGCGCTGATCCTGCAGGGCGGGGCCGCGATCGACGCGGGGGACCTGCAGATGGAAGAGCCCCGCGCCACGCCGGCGAGCGCCGCCCCGACCGTGCCCGCGGCCGCCGCGCTGGGCGAGGACCTGCGCGGCCGCGAGCAGCGACTGATCCTGGATACGCTGGGCGCCGTGCGGGGAAACCGCCGCGCGGCCGCGCAGCGGCTCGGCATCAGCGAGCGCACGCTGCGCTACAAGCTGGCGCGCCTGCGCGAGGCGGGTATCGAACTGCCGGGCTGAATGGCTCGGAACGTGCATAGACAAAGGATCGACGACTAAGGCTCACGGCCGCGCAGGCGCGGCGAGGAGAGGTGATCATGACGGACATCAACCCCACCCAGCTCATATCCCAGCTGCGATCCATGGCGGCCGCGGCCGGCGGCCCGCCGGCGGAAGGCGGCGCCGGGGCGGCGGGGGTCGATTTCTCGGACGTGCTGTCGCGGGCGATCAACGGCGTCAATGATTCCCAGCAGGAGTCGACCGCTCTCAAGGAGGCGTTTCAGCGCGGCGACGAGGGCATCGATGTTTCGCGCGTCATGATCGCCTCGCAGAAGGCGAGCATAGAGTTCCAGCTCATGATGCAGGTGCGCAACCGTCTGGTCAGCGCGTACCAGGACATCATGAACATGCAGATCTGACGGCGCGACACCGATCGGGATGAGTCAGGGGAAGAACGGGTTCTGGAGGCGAGATGGCGGTAGTGACGAAGGATAATGTGGTGATGCCGGCGCGGGGGTTTTACGGCCTTCCCCTGCTGCGCCAGTTCGGGCTGATGGCGGGCCTCGCGGCCAGCGTCGCCATCGGCGTGGCGGTGGTGCTGTGGTCCCAGAAGCCGAGCTACCGCATGCTGTACAGCGGACTGGCGGAACAGGATTCGGCCGCCGTGACGCAGTCGCTGCAGAAGTCCGGCATCCCCTACGAACTGGCCGACGGCGCCGGCACGGTGATGGTGCCGGCCGACCAGGTGCACGAGGCCCGGCTCAAGCTGGCCGGAGAGGGTCTGCCCAAGGGCGTCGGCGCCGGCTTCGAGCTGCTCGACAACCAGAAGGGCTTCGGTGTCAGCCAGTTCATGGAGAATGCGCGTTACCAGCGCGCGCTCGAGGGCGAGCTGGCGCAGACCATCGCCTCGATCAGCTCGGTGCGCGCGGCGCGGGTCCATCTCGCCATCCCCAAGCAGACCGCCTTCGTGCGCAGCCAGAAGAAACCCACCGCCTCGGTCATGGTGGACCTCTATTCCGGCCGCGGCCTGGACGAGGGCCAGGTCGCCGCGATCGGGCACATGGTCGCCGCCAGTATCCCGAACCTCGACGTCGATCAGGTCACGATCGTGGACCAGCAGGGACGGTTGCTGACGCAGCCCGACACGGGCGACGACATGCGCCTGACCGCCACGCAGTTCGATTACCGCAAGCGCATCGAGGCCTATTACACCAAGCGCATCGAGGATATCGTGACCCCGATCGCCGGCCTCGGGGCGGTCAAGGCGCAGGTCAACGCCGATCTGGATTTCACCGTGACGGAAGAGACCCAGGAGAGCTTCAATCCGAATCCGCCCGCGGTGCGCAGCGAGCAGACGGTCGATGAAAAGACCCTGTCGTCCCAGCAGTCGGGCGGGGTGCCCGGCAGCCTGTCGAACCAGGCGCCGTCGACCACCGCCGCGGCGCCGGCGGCCGAGGCCGCGGCACCGGCCGGCAGCTCGGTGCAGCGCACCACGCGCAATTACGAGATCGACAAGACCATCAGCCACACCAAGCGCAACGGGGCGGCGATCAAGCGTCTGTCGGCCGCGGTGGTGATCGACGACCGCACGAAGGTCGACGAGGACGGCGAGACCGTGCGCGAGCCGCTGAGCGAGGAAGAGATCGCGCGCATCACCAATCTGGTGAAGGAGGCGATCGGCTTCGATACCGAGCGCGGCGACAGCGTCAACGTGATCAACCAGTCGTTCACGCTGCCGCCGGCGCCGGAGGAACTGCCCGAGCCGTCCATGCTCTCGACGCTGAATGTGTGGGACATCGCCAAGCAGGCACTGGGCATCGGGGTCGTGCTCTTCCTGATCTTCGGCGTCCTGCGGCCGGTGCTGCGCGAGCTCGCCGCCAAGGGCAAGGCGCCGCCGCAGGCCCTGCCGCAGGGCGAGGGGAGCATGGCGGAGGATCAACTGACCCTGAGCGGCGGGATGCGCCCCGCGGCGCTGCCGGCGGGGGCGGCCGGCGGCGGTTACGATTCCAATCTGAATATGGCGCGCACGCTGGCCTCGCAGGACCCCAAGCGCACGGCGCAGGTGGTCCGGAACTGGGTGGCGGCGGAGTGATGCGGGGCGGGAACCATGGCGGATAAGAAACAGTCGGCCGAAATCAGCGGGGTCGAGAAGGCGGCGGTGCTGCTGATGAGCCTCGGCGAGCAGAACGCCGCCGAGGTGTTCAAATACATCGGGCCCAAGGAGGTGCACCGTCTGAGCGCCGCGATGGCGGGCCTGAAGAAGGTCTCGACCGAACAGGCCAATACGGTATTGAAGGAATTCGTGCAGTCGGTCGGCCACGAGACCTCGTTCGGCATGGCCGCGCACGACTACCTGCAGACCGTGCTGGTGAAGGCGCTCGGGCAGGACAAGGCCGGCAACATCATCAACCGCGTCATGCTGGGTGGGTCGGCCTCCGGGCTCGAGCAACTCAAGTGGATGGACTCCCACGAGATCTACGAGGTGGTCAAGATGGAGCACCCGCAGATCATCGCGGTGGTGCTGTCCTATCTCGACAACGACCAGGCGGCGGAGGTGCTGTGCCTGCTGTCGGAAAAGGTCCGCGCGGACGTGCTGCTCAGGATCGCCGTGCTCGACCGCCTGCAGCCCACCGCGCTGCAGGAGCTGAACCAGGTCATCGAGGAGCAGTTCCGCGGCAATTCAAACGTCAAGTCGTCCACGGTCGGCGGCATCAAGGTGGCCGCCAATATCCTCAACAGCATGGATTCGTCGTTGGAGTCGATGATCATGGACCAGATCAACGAGTTCGACAAGGAGCTCGGCGAGAAGATCCAGGACCTCATGTTCGTGTTCGACGACCTCGCCGTGGTGGACGATCGTGGGATCCAGGCCCTGCTGCGCGAGGTCTCCTCCGAGACGCTGGTGGTCGCGCTCAAGGGGGCGGAAGAGGCGCTCAAGGAGAAGATCTTCAAGAACATGTCGAAGCGGGCGGGCGAGATGCTGCGCGACGACCTGGAGGCGAAGGGTCCGGTGCGCCTGAGCGAGGTGGAGACGGCGCAGAAGGAGATACTCGCCATCGCGCGGCGCCTGTCCGAGTCCGGCGACATAGCATTGGGTGGCAAGGGTGGAGAAGAATACGTTTAAGGTCATCAGCGGCGCCGCGGCCGAGGCCTGCGAGCGCTGGGAGCTGCCCCGCGTGGGCGGCGGCGCGGCGGCGGGAGATCCGGCGCCGCACGGTGGCCACCTCACCGCGACCCGCATGGAGGAGATCCAGCAGCAGGCCTACGAGGAGGGGTTCGAACTGGGCCGGCGAGAGGGACTGGAAAAGGGCGCGGCGCTGGCCCGCGAAAAGGCCGACCGGATCGAGGCGATACTGAACCTGCTGGCGCGCCCCCTGCACCAGTTGGACGAGGGGGTGGTGGAGGAGGTCTCCAGCCTCGCGCTCACCATCGCCCGCCACGTCGTCCGCCGCGAACTGAGGACCGATCCCGGCCAGATCGTCGCCGTGGTGCAGCGCGCCGCCGCGATCCTGCCGGTCGCCTCGCGCAATGTCCGCCTGTTCGTCAACCCGGCCGACGCGGAGACGCTGCGCGAACATCTGGTCGCCCCGCAGGAGGAGCCGTCCGGCTGGAAGATCCTGGAGGACCCCGCGCTCGCGCGTGGCGGCTGCCGCGTGGAGACGGACAACTCGCGCATCGACGCCAGCGTCGAACGGCAGTTCGCGGCGCTGGCTGCGGAACTGCTCGGCGGCGAGCGCCAGGAGGACGGCGATGCTGGCTGAGCTCGACCGCGCCGCGACCTGGCGCCGCCGCATCGCCGAGCGGGCGGCGGGGCTGAAGAGCGCGCCGCCGCTGGTGGTGGAAGGAAAGATCACACGCATGGTCGGGTTGACGCTGGAGGCGGTCGGCTGTCAGGCCGCCATCGGCGACCGCTGCCTGATCGACAACCCCGCCGGTCATCCGCTCGAGGCCGAGGTGGTCGGGTTCGCCGGCGACAAGACCTTTCTCATGCCGAGCGGCGAGATCCGTGGCCTGATACCGAACGCGCGCGTTACCCCCACCGGGCGGGCCTACGAGGCTGCGGTCGGGGAGGGGCTGCTCGGCCGCGTGCTGGACGGCACCGGCAAGCCGCTCGACGGGCGCGGCCCGGTGCGCGCCGACGAGAGCTATCCCCTGCTCGGCCGCACGATCAACCCCCTGCGGCGGCGCGTCATCAGCGAGCCGCTCGACGTCGGCGTGCGCGCCATCAACAACCTGCTGACCATCGGCCGCGGTCAGCGCCTGGGCCTGTTCGCCGGCAGCGGCGTGGGCAAGAGCGTCCTGCTGGGCATGATGACCCGTTACACCGACGCCGACGTCACCGTCGTCGGCATGATCGGAGAGCGCGGCCGCGAGGTGAAGGAATTCACCGACCGCATCCTGGGGCCGCACGGGATGGCGCGCGCGGTGGTGGTGGCGACGCCGGCGGACACGCCGCCTATGCTGCGCCTGCACGGCGCGATGCTCGCGACCAGCATCGCCGAGTATTTCCGCGACAAGGGGCTCAAGGTGCTGCTGCTGATGGATTCCCTGACGCGTTACGCGCAGGCGCAGCGCGAGGTCGCGCTCGCCATCGGCGAGCCCCCGGCCACGCGCGGTTATCCGCCGTCGGTGTTCGCCAAACTGCCGCAACTGGTCGAGCGCGCCGGCAACGGCGACGGAAACGGTTCGATCACCGCGCTGTACACCGTGCTGGCGGAGGGCGACGACCAGCAGGACCCGATCGCGGACGCCGCGCGCGCCATCCTCGACGGCCACATCGTGCTCAACCGCGAGCTGGCCGACGCGGGCCATTATCCGGCGATCGACATCGAGGCCTCGGTGAGCCGGGTCATGAGCGAGGTCGTCAGCCCCGAGCATCAGCGCCAGGCCATACGCTTCAAGCAGCTCTACTCGACCTACCGTCGCAATCGCGACCTGATCAGCGTCGGTGCCTACGCCAAGGGCAGCGATCCGCGCGTCGACGAGGCCGTCGACTATCATCCGCGTCTGACGCAGTTCCTCCAGCAGGGCCTGAACGAGCGGGTCACCTTCCGCGACGGCCTGCGCGGCCTGGGCGAACTGCTGGGCGGGAACGCCCCGCAGAAGGCGAAGAAATGAGATGGGCCGGACGCTGAGCGGGAGGGGAGGTCATGACTAGATCGGAACGGCTGGAGCCCATCGCCGGCCTGCAGCGCGACAAGGAGACCCGGGCGACGCGCCTGCTGGGCGAATCGAGGGGCCGTTATCTCGCCCAGGAACGCCGCCTGGAAGACCTCGAAAAATTCCTGCGCGAGTATCAGCATCGCTTCCAGACGGAGGGCGGCGGTGCAACGATCGAACGCTTCAAGGAATACCGGCGCTTCACCGAGCGCCTGGACATGGCGATCCAGCAACAGAAACGGTTGCTGGAGGAGTGCCGGCGCGAGCTCGAGCAGCAGAACCGTCAGTGGAGCGAGGTGAGCTCGAAGCGGCGCGCGCTGGACAAGGTCATCGACGGCTTCCGCCGCGAAGAGACCTCGCGCACGCTGCGCCGCGAGCAGCGCGAGAGCGACGATCGCGCGCAGCGCGCGCGGCCGGGCATCGGCGGCGAGGAATAGCCGGCCCGGGTTTTCGCCTGGCGCGGATCTTGCAATTTCGGCCGAACGCACAAGTCCGTCGGCGTGCATCAACGGAACGAGGGGAGTCATGGCGGTAACCGCAGGCATGGATTTTTCTACCCTGGTCCGCGCCCCGGGCGCGACGGCCCAGAGCGGCAGCGCGGACGAGGGCGTGTCTCCGGTCGCGGCGCCCGCGCAGGTCGGGACGCAGGGCGATTCCTTCGATAACCTGATGAATTTCCTGCTCGACGCGCCCGGCGCGCCGGAAGGTGCGGACGTGGTGGAGGGCGGGCCTCACGTCATTCCGTCTCCTGAGATTCCCGCGGATACGCTCGTCTCTAGGGCCGAGGCGGCCGATCCGGAGGGTGATGCGTTCTTCGATATCGACCGGCTCATCCCCGATCTGCCGGCTTCGACGGAGGCGTTGTTGCCGCCTGACGGCAAGGTCTTGCCGGTCGTGGACTCGGCGCCCGTCGTGGCCGATGAGGCCATGATCGCGGAGGAGACGCCCGACGGCGACGATTCGCTGGCGTGCGCGGGCGATGTGCCGGTAATGTCGCCCGTAGTGTCACTGGACGAACCGGTCGAAAGTACGGACGGCGAAATGCCGCGGGTGACGGTGAAAGATCCGGAGGATCCTGTCGCGCCGCCGGCTGGGCTCGTCCCGGCTCCCGTCGCGGTCGTGGCCGAGGATAATGACGTTCCCGTCGTCGCCGCATCGCCGCCGGCGCAGGGCCCGGCGGTGACGGCGCCGGCGTCCGGCTCCGGATCGACGACTTCCCAGGCTTCGAGCGCCGTGTTGCCCGCCGCGCCCATGGCGCCGGAAACGGGAGCGGCGCGCGATGCTACTGCGCCGCGGCCCGACGCGGCCGCGCGTATGGAGCCGATGGCTTCGTCTCCGGTGCATACCGACAGGCCGTCTTCCGACGGCGGGTCTGAGCAGGCCGGTAACCCGGACGGCGGGACGCGCCTGCAGGAGCTGCTGGCGCGGTTCGGGTCTGCCGATGGCGCGTCCGCGGCCCGTGGCGACGGCGTTCAGGCCCTGGCGCGGGACCCCGACGGCGCCGTGCCGACGAATTCCGGCGCCTTGACCTACGCCCAGACCGGCGCCTCCGTCCAGCCCCGGGAGGCGCCGGTGTCCGGGCCCGCCCTGCATACGCCGCTGCGTCATCCGGAATGGAACGAGGAGCTCGGCCAGCGCATCCGCTGGGCGATCGGCAACCAGATCCAGACCGCGGAGTTGAAGATCAATCCCCCGCAACTGGGGCCGATCGAGGTGCGCGTCAGCATGGACGCCGATCGCCAGTTGAGCGTGACGCTGTCCAGCCAGCACGCGCTGGTGCGCGAGACCCTGCAGGACAGTCTGCCGCGGCTGCGCGATCTGATGAGCGAGCAGGGATTCGGCGCGGTGAACGTCGATGTCTCCCAGCATTCCCCGTCGGACGGCGGGCGCACGCCGGCGCGCCAGGCCGGGACGGAATCCCCGTCGCGCGCGGAGGCCGCTCCGGCCGAGGCGATGGATCCGGGCGCGGGCCGGCCGCGCGAGGTTCGCGGCCTCGTCGATCTCTACGCCTGAGACCGGTCCCCCTCATCCCACCCTCTGCGGCCGTCCCTCCGGCCCGTCGGGCCGTTTCCCTTCCCGTCTCCCCACCGCCGGCGCCCGGCCGGGCCGTCATCGCCTTTCCGCCGCGGCCGTTCCGCGGGTGGTCACGCCGGCGTCAAGATGCCGGCAGGTCTCCGGAGGAGTTTCGTAACATGATGTAATTCATGTAAAAAAATCCTTCTCTTCCAGTGGCACGTGTCTTGCTAAATCTGGGCAGGACTTTCGGTACGACCACCGTGCACAAGGGAAGAGGGCGAGATGGCAAGGAAAGACGAGGAAATCAACGAAGACGAAGAGAACGAGAAGCCGAGGCCCAAGAAGAAGTCGGGGGTGCTCAAGATCCTGCTGATCGTCTTTTTCGCGATCCTTCTGGTCGCGTCCAGCGTGGGCGCGACGCTGCTGCTGACCGGGATGCTGGGCCACCCGGAGGAAGACACGGTGGTCGCCGCCGACGACGGCGCGGAAGACGAGGCCCCGCCCGAGGCCAAGACCAAATCATCGAAGAAGTCCAAGGACAAGAAATCGGCGAAGGGTCCCAAGGCGCCGCCCATCTACGTCGAGCTGGGCGAGCCGTTCGTGGTCAACTTCGTCGAAGGGGTCCAGATCCGCTACCTGCAGGTCAAGATCGAGGCGATGACGCGCGATCCGGTGGTCGCGAACGCGGTCAAGACCCATCTGCCGCAGATCCGGAACAACCTCGTGCTGATGTTCAGCAATCTGGACTATGCCTCGCTCACCACGGCCGAGGGCAAGCAGAAGATCCGGGACCAGGCGCTGGTCGAGATCCAGAACATCCTCAAGGAAGAGACGGGCAATACCGGGGCGGAAGCCGTCTATTTCACCAGCTTCGTGATGCAGTGAGCGGCCATGGCAGTCAATGACATTCTGAGTCAGGACGAGATCGACGCGCTGCTCAACGGCGTCACCAGCGGCGAGGTCGAATCGGAGACCGACCAGCCGGTCGTCCCCGGCGACATCGCCGACTACGACTTCACCAGCCAGGATCGCATCGTGCGCGGGCGGTTGCCCACGCTCGAGATGATCAACGAGCGCATGGCGCGCCACCTGCGCATCAGTTTCTTCAATCTGCTGCGCCGCAGCGCCGAGATCGCGGTCGGCAACGTGCAGATGCTCAAGTTCAACGAGTACGTCCACAGCCTGTTCATGCCCGCGAGTCTGAACGTGATCCGCGTGCCGCCGCTCAAGGGCATGGGCCTGCTGGTGGTCGATCCCAAGCTGGTGTTCAGTTTCGTGGACAATTTCTTCGGCGGGCGCGGCCGTTTCAACGCCAAGATCGAGGGGCGCGAGTTTACCCCCACCGAGCAGCGCATCATCAAGATCATCCTCGAGATGGCCTTCCTCAATATCAAGGAGGCCTGGAATCCGGTGGTCGGGATCGATATCGAATTCGTCAGCACCGAGATCAACCCGAACTTCGCCAACATCGTCAGCCCCAGCGAGGTGGTGGTGGTCTCCAGCTTCCATATCGAGTTCGAGGGCGGTGGCGGCGACATTCACGTCACGCTGCCGTACGCGATGATCGAACCGATCCGCGATCTGCTCGAGTCGGGCATCCAGAGCGACCGCGTCGAGCTCGACGAACGCTGGACCGTGTCGCTGCGCAACGAGCTCATGCACGCGGAGGTGGAGCTGTCCAGCATCCTGACGGAGGCCCGGCTCACCATGCGCCAGTTGAGCGCCCTCCAGGTCGGCGACATCATCCCGCTCGAGATCCCGGAGGCCATCACTGCGACGGTCGACGACATCCCGGTGTTTCGCGGCGTGTTCGGCAGTTCCGACGGCAGGAACGCCATCAAGGTTACGGAGCTGGTCCAGCACCAGCGCGGCAGGCAACTGATGACTATCACAGGAGTCGCGTGATGACCGATGCAACGAGAACGATGGACGCCGCGGCGGAGGCCGGGGCCGCCGTGGGGCAGGGCGAGGACTACGCCCGCGCCAGCTTTCAGAACCTGCAGGACGACTCGGCCGGCGGGACCATGGGCGATAAGAGCCTGGACATGATCCTGGACATTCCGGTCACCGTGGCGGTCGAGATCGGCCGCACCAAGATATCCATCAGCAATCTGCTCAAGCTGAACCAGGGTTCCGTCGTCGAACTGGACCGCCTGGCGGGCGAGCCGATGGACGTCACGGTGAACGGCACGCTGGTCGCGCATGGCGAGGTGGTGGTGGTGAACGAGAAGTTCGGCATCCGCCTCACCGACATCATCAGCGCGGCCGAGCGCGTCCGGAAGCTCAAGTAATCCCGCGCCGGAACCCGTCCATGTCGAGTCATTCCCCGTTTCATGTCGTCGCGCGCGCCTGTCTGCCGCTGTTGCTGGCGCTGCCCGCGGCGGCGCTGGCCCAGGGCGCGGACAGCGCGCTCGCGCACAAGAGCGCGGTCTCCTTCACCGGCGTGCTGCAGATGATCACCGGGCTCGGCGCCGTGCTGGCGCTGATCTTCGCCGGCGCGTGGGCGCTGCGGCGCTTCGGGCGTATACCGGGGGGCGGGCACGGGCAGTTGCGGGTGGTCGGCGGCATCAATCTGGGCCAGCGCGAGCGCATCGTGATCGTGCAGGCCGGCAGCGACCGCCTGCTGGTCGGCGTCGCCCCGGGTTGCATCAGGACGCTGCACGTGCTGGAGCCCGCCCCCGAGGGCGAGGCGGAGGGCCCGGCCGACGGCGCGCCGGCCAGCTTCCTCGGCCGTTTCAACCAGGAGCTCAGGAAGAGGATCTCGCCGTCATGATCCGGTTCGTCCTCGTCCTGCTCGTCGCGCTGTTCCCCTGCGCGGCCGCGTTCGCCGATTCCGGTCTGGCGGCGGTCACCGTGACGACGGCCCCCGACGGCGGCAAGACCTACAGCCTCAGCCTGCAGATCCTGGCGCTGATGACGGTGATGTCGCTGCTGCCGGCGGCCCTGATGATGATGACCTCGTTCACCCGCATCATCATCGTGCTGGCGATCCTGCGCCAGGCGCTCGGCACCGCGTCGACCCCGACCACGCAGACGCTGATCGGCCTGGCGCTGTTCCTGACGGTCTTCATCATGATGCCGGTGTTCAACCAGGTCTACGACGACGCGGTGCGGCCCTACATGGAGGAAAAGATGCCCATGCAGGAGGCGCTCGAGCGCGGTAGCGCGCCGATGAAGAAATTCATGCTGGCGCAGACGCGCGATTCGGACCTCAACCTGTTCGCGGAGGTCTCCGGGACGCCGCCCGTGGAGTCGCGCGAGCAGGTGCCGTTCTCGCTGCTGATGCCGGCCTTCCTCACCAGCGAGCTGAAGACCGCGTTTCAGATCGGATTCATCATCTTCATCCCGTTCCTGATCATCGATCTGGTGGTGGCGAGCGTGCTCATGTCGATGGGCATGATGATGCTGTCGCCCCTGATCATATCGCTGCCCTTCAAGATCATGCTGTTCGTGCTGGTGGATGGCTGGGCGCTCATCCTCGGCACGCTGGCCGCGAGCTTTTCCACCTGAGCCGCGCGCCGCGATCCCGCGCAGGAGACACGCCATGACCCCGGAATCCGTCGTCAACATCGGCCAGAACGCGCTCTACGTCACCCTGATGATCCTCGCGGTACTGCTGCTGCCCGCGCTCGCCGTCGGCCTGCTGGTCAGCATGTTCCAGGCGGCGACCCAGATCAACGAGCAGACGCTGAGCTTCATCCCCAAGCTGTTCGTGGTGCTGGGCGTGATGGTCGCCGCGGGCCCGTGGATCCTGCACTCGCTGATCGACTACACCGAGGAGCTCATCCGCAGCATACCGACCATGATCGGATGAGCGACGGGGCGCGCGCGGGGAAAGGCGAAGATGAATTTCACGGATCAGGAACTGACGCAATGGCTCACGGGCTTCCTGTGGCCGTTCTTCCGCATCGCCGCCCTGGTGGCGGTGGCCCCGATCCTGGGCGTGCGCGTCGTGCCGATGCGGTTCCGCGTCGGCATCGCCCTGGCGCTGACCCTGGTCATCGCCCCCGTGCTGCCGCCGGGCCCGCAGGTCGATCCGGCGAGCGCCGAGGGCGTGCTGATCTCCGGCGCCCAGATCCTGACCGGGCTCGCCATGGGCTTCCTCATGCGCCTGGTGTTCAGCGCGGTCGAGATGGGCGGCAATCTCATCGGGCAGACCATGGGGCTGGGTTTCGCCCAGATGATGGACCCCGCCAACGGCGTCACGGTTCCGGTGGTGAGCCAGTTCTACACGGTCCTCGCCACCCTGATCTTCCTCGTCCTGAACGGCCATCTGATCTTGATCGAGACCCTCGTCGACAGCTTCCGGGCGATCCCGGTGGCGCTGGCGTCGGTCAGCGGGGGCGGCCTGTGGATCCTGCTCGAGTGGAGCGGATGGATCTTCAAGGGGGCGCTGATCATCTCCCTGCCGGCATTGGCCTCGCTGCTGCTCGTCAACGCCGCCTTCGGCGTCATGATGCGCGCCGCGCCCCAGCTCAATATCTTCGTCATCGGTTTCCCGATCTCGCTGATGCTCGGCTTCATATTCATGCTGCTGTCGCTGCCGCTGTTCGCGCCGCAGTTCTCGAGCCTGACCGAGAGCGCCTTTGAGGCGGTCCGGTCGATGACGGCGGAGTAGCCCGATGTCGGAACATTCCGCCCAGGAACGCACCGAACAGGCCACGCCCAAGCGCCAGCAGGAGGCGCGCGAGCGCGGCCAGGTACCGCGCTCGCGCGAGCTCACCACGATGGCCGTGCTGCTGATCTCGGCGGCCGGCCTGATGCTGCTGGGCGACGGCATCGTGCGCCAGAACCTGCGCACCATGGAGCTGTCCTTCGCCGTGCCGCGCGCCGAGCTGCTGGACCCGGCCACCATGCTGCTCAAGTTCCAGCAGGCCATCCTGGAGTCGGTCGGCGCGCTGTTGCCGTTCTTCCTGGTGGTGGTCGCGGCCGCGCTGCTCGCCCCGATGGCGCTGAGCGGCTGGTCCTTCAGCGCCAAGGCGTTGTCCTTCAAGTGGGACAAGCTCGATCCGATCAAGGGCCTGGGCCGCATCTTCGCCGTGCGCGGCCTGGTCGAGCTGGTCAAGGCGCTGGCCAAGTTCTGCGTCGTCCTGGCGGTCGCGGTCCTGATCCTGATGGGCAACGCCGAGTCCCTGCTCGGTCTGGGCGGGGAGGAGGTCACCCCGGCGATCGCCGACGCCGGTACGCTGCTGCTGAACGCCTTTCTCATCCTCAGCGGCGCCATGATCGTGATCGCCGCGATCGACGTCCCGTTCCAGGTCTGGGACCACAACAAGCAGCTCCGGATGACGCGCCAGGAGATCAAGGACGAATTCCGCCAGACGGACGGAAGCCCGGAGGTGAAGCGCCGCATCCGCGAGATCCAGCACGAGCAGTCGCGCCGCCGCATGATGGACGCGGTGCCGAAGGCGGACGTGATCATCACCAACCCGACGCACTACGCGGTGGCGTTGCGCTACGACCAGAGCCGGATGTCTGCCCCGGTGGTGGTGGCCAAGGGTAAGGACCTGGTCGCCCTGGGGATCCGGAATCTCGCGCTCAAACACAAGGTGCCGATCGTGTCCGCGCCGCCGCTCGCGCGCGCCATCTTCTACAGCACGCGCCTCGAGCAGGAGATCCCGTCGGGCCTGTTCCTGGCGGTGGCGCAGGTGCTGGCCTATGCCTATCAACTGCGCCGTCGGCCGCGGCGCGGCGCCGGCGCGCACAAGGAATTCAACGACCTTCCCATCCCGGACGATCTGCGCCGCGACGAGTGACGCCGCCGGGACGGGACGCAACGAACATGAACGCAGAGACGCGAACGAGGAACGCACATGGCTGAGGCAAACGTACTGGGCAGCATCCGCGATATCGGTCGGCACGGCATGCTGGGCGCGCCGCTGCTGATGCTGGCGCTGCTGGCGATGCTGGTGGTGCCGCTGCCGCCCATCATGCTGGACGTCTTCTTCACCTTCAACATCGCGCTGTCGCTGGTCGTCATCCTGGCCTGCGTCTACACCCAGCGGCCGCTCGCCTTCGCCACCTTCCCGACCGTGCTGCTGCTGGCGACCCTGCTGCGCCTCGCGCTCAACATCGCCTCCACCCGCGTGGTGCTGCTCGAGGGCCATACCGGCGCCGACGCCGCCGGCCGGGTGATCGAATCGTTCGGCGAGTTCGTCGTGGGCGGCAACTACGCGGTCGGGCTCATCGTGTTCGCCATCCTGGTCATCATCAACTTCGTGGTCGTGACCAAGGGCGCCGGGCGCATCTCCGAGGTCAGCGCGCGTTTCACCCTGGATTCGATGCCCGGCAAGCAGATGGCCATCGACGCCGACCTCAACGCGGGCGTCATCGGCCAGGAGGAGGCCAAGCGCCGCCGCGCCGACGTGGTGGCGGAGGCGGACTTCTACGGGTCGATGGACGGCGCCAGCAAGTTCGTCCGCGGCGACGCGATCGCCGGCATCCTGATCCTGTTCATCAATATCATCGGCGGGCTCGCCATCGGCATGCTGCAGCACGACATGGTCTTCGCCAACGCCCTGCACAACTACACCCTGCTGACCATCGGCGACGGCCTGGTGGCGCAGATCCCCGGCCTGGTGCTGTCGACCGCCGCCGCCATCATGGTGACGCGCGTGTCGAGCGAGCAGGACATGGGCCGGCAGATGCTCGGCCAGTTGTTCGACAGCCCGCGCGCGCTCGCGGTGACGGCCGGCGTCATGGGGCTGCTCGGCGTCGTGCCGGGCATGCCCAACGTCGCCTTCCTCACCCTGGCCGGCGTCGCCGGGGCGGGCAGCTACATGATCCAGCAGCGCAAGAACCGGCCCGCGCGCGCGCAAGAACAGGCGCAGGCGCGCGAGGCGGCGACGGCGGAACAGAAGCCGGGCGAGCCGCGCGAGCTCAGTTGGGAGGACGTGGTGCCGGTCGACACCGTCGGGCTGGAGGTGGGCTACCGTCTGATCCCGCTGGTGGACAAGAACCAGGGCGGCCAGTTGATGAGCCGGATCAAGGGCGTGCGCAAGAAGCTGACGCAGGAGATCGGCTTCCTGATCCCGCCGGTGCACATCCGCGACAACCTGGAGCTGGCGCCGAGCGCCTACCGCATCACCCTGATGGGCGTGACCCTGGGCGAGGCGGAGGTGTTCCCGGACCGCGAACTGGCCATCAACCCCGGGCGCGTGTTCGGCAAGCTGGCGGGCATCCAGACCAAGGACCCGGCCTTCGGCATGGATGCGGTGTGGATCGAGGCCAACCAGCGCGACCAGGCCCAGACCATGGGGTATACCGTGGTCGACACCAGCACCGTGATCGCCACCCACCTCAACCATATCCTGCAGACGCACGCGCACGAGCTGCTCGGCCGCGAGGAGGTGCAACAGTTGCTGGACAATCTCGCCAAGGCCTCGCCCAAGCTGGTCGACGGCCTGGTGCCGGATTCGCTCCCGCTCGGCACCGTGCAGAAGGTGCTGCGCAACCTGCTCGAGGAGAAGGTGCCGATCCGCGACATGCGCACGATCGTGGAAAATCTGGCGTCCGCCTCCGCCACCAGTCAAGACCCCGGCGTGCTCACCGGCTCCGTGCGTGTGGCCCTGGGCCGGTTGATCACGCAAAACATCAGCGGCCTGGGCAGCGAGCTGCCCGTGATCACCCTGGATCAGACGTTGGAACAGTTATTGCACGAGACTCTGCGCACCCAGGGGGCCGGCGGCATGGCCCTCGAACCGGGGCTGGCCGACCGGCTGCATCAGTCGCTGCTGGACGCGGCGCAGCGGCAGGAGATGGGGGGGCAGCCGGTGGTGCTGCTGGTGTCGCCGGCGCTGCGCATGGTCATGGCGCGCTTCACGCGCCACACGATACCGGCCATGAACGTGCTGTCCTACGACGAGATACCGGACAACCGGCAGATCAAGATCGTCGCGAACATCGGCCGGCCGGACCGGTGACGACGAAAACCGCCGCGCGCGGGACGCGGCGCTGAACGAGGCGAACCATGAAGATAAAACGATTCTTTGCACCGGACATACGCCAGGCGATCCGCATGGTGCGCGAGGAACAGGGGCCGGACGCCGTGATCCTGTCCAACAGCCGCGTCAACGGCGGCGTGGAGATCGTGGCGGCGGTCGATTACGACGAGAGCGTGTTCAAGGCGGTGAAGGGCGAGCTCCCGGGCGGGGCGCGGCCGGAGGCGGTCCCGGCGCCGGCCGCCGCCCCCGTGCGCGAGACCCGCGCGGAGGCCCCGGCGCCCCGGCCGGCGCCGGAGCGGGCCGCCGTCTCCCGCCCCGGCGCGCCGGCGGTGGAGGCGAACGGGAACATCTGGAGCCAGGAGCCGACGCTGATCGAGCTGCGCGCCGAACTCAACCGCATGCGCCTGATGATGGAAAACCAGTTGTCCAGCCTGGCCTGGGGCCAGTTCGCCCGGCGCGAGCCGGCCGCCGTCGAGCTGATCCAGCGCCTGATGCGCTTCGGCCTGACCGCGGCGCAGAGTCGCCGGCTCGTCGACGGCCTCGGCCGTCTCGACGGCGACATCGAGGGGCTGTGGCAGCGCGCGCTGAACGTGCTCGCGAGCGGCATCCCGCTGTACGGGCGCGACATTCTCGAGGACGGCGGCATCGTCGCGCTGGTCGGTCCGACCGGCGTGGGCAAGACCACCACCGCCGCCAAGCTGGCCGCGCGCTACGCGCTGCGCCACGGCAGCCGCCAGGTGGCGTTGATCACCATCGACAATTACCGCGTCGGCGCCTACGAGCAGTTGCGCACCTACGGCCGTATCCTCGACGTCCCGGTCAAGACCGCCGACAGCCGGGACGGGCTGCGCAAGGTGCTCAACGACCTGAGCGACCGCCGCCTGATCCTGATCGATACCACCGGCATGGGCCAGCACGACAGCGGCCTGCTGCGGCAGGCGGAGCTGCTCGACCGGGAACACATGAACAAGAAGACCCTGCTGCTGCTGTCCGCCACCACGCGCCTGTCGGGGCTGGAGGATGTGGCGGACGCCTTCGGCGTGTTCCGTCCGGACGGCTGCATCCTGACCAAACTGGACGAGGCCACCTGCCTCGGCGGCGCCGTCAGCGCGGCGATCAGCCGCGCGTTGCCGGTCGCCTATTACAGCGACGGCCAGCGGGTGCCGGAGGACCTGCACCCGGCGCGCGCCGGCGCCCTGATCGCGCGCGGCGTGGAGACGATGAAGAACTCGGAATCCCATATCAACGAAGACCTGATCGCACTCAGTTTCGGAAAGGAAATGGCCAATGCTTATGTCTGACAAGGGGCTGTCCCAGGCGGCCGGCCTGCATGAATTTTCCCGGCGGGCGCCCGTGCGCGTCATCGCCGTGACGGGCGGCAAGGGCGGGGTCGGCAAGACCAACGTCTCGATCAACCTCGGCGTGGCGCTCGCGATGAGCGGGCGGCGCGTCCTGCTGATGGACGCCGACCTCGGCCTGGCGAACGTGGACGTGCTGCTCGGGCTGCATCCGGGCATGAATCTGTCGCACGTCATCGGCGGCGACTGTTCGCTCGACGATGTCCTCGTCGAGGGGCCGCACGGCCTGCGCATCATCCCCGCCTCGTCGGGCGTCAAGCGCATGGCGGAGCTCAGCCAGGCGGAGCACGCCGGCCTGATCCGCGCCTTCAGCACGCTGGAGTTCAATCCGGAGATCCTGCTGGTCGACACCGCCGCCGGCATCTCCGACGGCGTGGTGACCTACGTGCGCGCGGCGCACGAGGTGCTGGTGGTCGTGTGCGACGAGCCCGCCTCGATCACCGACGCCTACGCCATGATCAAGGTCATGCACCGGGAATACGGCGTGGACCGCTTCCGCGTGCTGGCGAACATGGTGCACGGCGCGCAGGAGGGCAACGAGCTCTATAAGAAGCTCGCCAAGGTCGCCGACCGCTTCCTCGACGTCAGTCTCGACTACATGGGGGCGGTCCCCTACGACGAGTTCCTGCGCAAGGCGGTGCAGAAGCAGCGCGCGCTGGTCGACGCCTATCCGCGCAGCCGGGCGGCGCTCTCCTTCGGAAAGGTCGCGCAGAAGATCGAGCAGTGGCCCGCGCCGCGCGCGGCGAGCGGCCGCATAGAATTTTTCGTGGAAAGACTGTTCATGAACAACAAGGGCGGCAGGACAACCGTAGGGACAATATGAACAAACCAGCCATGTATACGCCAATCGACAACGAGGGAAACGGATATCAGCAGGTGGTGACGCAATACGCCTCGCTGGTGAAACGTATCGCCTACCACATCATGAGCCGGCTGCCGCCCAGCGTGCAGGTGGACGACCTGATCCAGGCCGGCATGATCGGCCTGCTCGAGGCGGCGCGCAACTACGACGCCGGCCAGGGCGCGAGCTTCGAGACCTATGCCGGTATCCGTATCCGCGGCGCGATGCTCGACGAGATCCGCAAGGGCGACTGGGCCCCGCGCTCGGTGCACCGCAAGGCGCGCCAGGTGGCCGACGCCGTGCGCGAGATCGAGAACGCCACCGGGCGCGACGCCAAGGATCACGAGGTCGCCAAGGCGCTCGGCATGAGCCTGGACGAATACCACAAGACGCTGCAGGACGCGAGCGGATGCCGTCTGCTCAGCTTCGAGGAGATGGGCATGAGCGAGGACGCCATCCCGTCGCGCTTCGGCAAGAGCGACAACGGCCCATTCGAAGGCGTGCAGCACGACGACTTCAAGCGCAATCTCGCCGAGGCGATCTCGGGGCTGCCGGACCGCGAGCGCCTGGTGCTCACGCTCTATTACGAAGAGGACCTGAACCTGCGCGAGATCGGCGCGGTCATCGGGGTCAGCGAGTCGCGCGTCAGCCAGATCCACAGCCAGGCCCTGATCCGGCTGCAGACCCGGCTCGGCCACTGGCGGACGAACGACTGAGGCATCCATGCGCTGTGTCCGCCGGGGTCGGCGGGCGGGGCGCGGGGTCGGGATACGGACAGGGGTCGGGACACGGATCATGCAGGGAAGGGGCGGCATCGCGCGATGGACGGGCGTGGCCGCGCCCGCCGCGGAGGGACGCGGCGCGGCGCGTTCCCGCGCGCCCGGCGGGCCGCGTGCGGGGAGGGGATAGGGTTTGGACATATTGAGCATCGCCGGTATCGCGCTCGCATTCATCGCGATCCTGGGAGGCAACGCCCTGGAAGGCGGGCATCTCTCGTCGCTGTTGCAGCTGACGGCGTTTCTCATCGTGTTCGGCGGCACCTCCGGCGCCGTCCTCATCCAGACGCCGTTCGATATCTTCATGAAGTCGCTCAAGATGGCGTTGTGGGTGATCCTGCCGCCCAAGATCGCGGCCGCCGAGGCGATCCAGAAGATCGTCGGCTGGAGCAACATCGCGCGCAAGGAAGGCCTGCTCGGCCTGGAGTCGCTCACCGAGAGCGAGCCCGAGCCGTTCGCCCGCAAGGGACTGCAACTGCTGGTCGACGGCAGCGAGCCGGAGGCGATCCGCAACATCATGGAGGTGGAGCTGGGGACGCGCGAATACCACGATACCCAGGCCGCCAAGGTATTCGAGGGCATGGGCGGATATTCGCCCACCATCGGCATCATCGGCGCCGTCATGGGCCTGATCCACGTCATGGCCAACCTGGCCGACCCCAGCAAGCTGGGCGCGGGGATCGCGGTGGCGTTCGTCGCGACCATCTACGGTGTCGGCCTGGCCAATCTGTTCTTCCTGCCCATGGCCAACAAGCTGAAGGGCATCGTGCACGCCCAGACGCAGTTCCGCGAGATGATCATCGAGGGCATCGTGTCCATCGCCGAGGGCGAGAACCCGCGCAACATCGAGACCAAGTTGCAGGGCTACGTCCACTGACGTGACGCCATGGCGCGCAAGAAGAAGCACGAGGAACACGAAAATCACGAGCGCTGGCTCGTGTCCTACGCCGATTTCATCACCCTGCTGTTCGCGTTCTTCGTGGTGATGTACGCGGTCTCGTCCGTCAACCAGGGCAAGTACCGCGTCCTGTCCGACTCCCTGGTGGCCGCCTTCAACGAGCCCAAGAAGTCCTTCGAACCGATCCAGCTCGGCGAGATGGTGCGCTCGGCCACCAACGCCTCGATCGAGATCGTCAGCAAGCCGACCCTGATCAAGGTGCCGATCGTCACGCTGTTCAATCGGGAGGAGGACGAGGGCAAGATGCCCGGCGCCGGCGTCGCCTCCTCGGAGGAGAGCGCGCGCACGATCCAGCAGATCGCGGAGGAGGTGGCCCAGGCGCTGCAGAAGCTGGTCGACCTGGGGCTGGTCACGATCACCATGACCGACCTGTGGGTGGAGGTGGAGATCAAGGACAGCGTATTGTTTCCCAGCGGCAGCGCGCAGATCCATCCGGAGGCGGTCCAGGTGCTCACGCGCCTGGCGGCGATCCTGGCCGGGTTCGCCAATCCGGTCCGCATCGAGGGGTTCACCGACAACGTCCCCATCACCACGCGGTTCTTCCCCTCGAACTGGGAGCTGTCCGCCGCGCGCGCGGCGAGCGTGGTGCGCCTGTTCGAGCGCCAGGGGATCGCCTCGCCCCGGCTGTCGGCGGTCGGCTACGGCGAGCATCGCCCGATCGCCGCCAACGACAGCGCGGAAGGGCGCGCGAAGAACCGGCGCGTGGTGATGGTGGTGCTGGCCGACAAGGAGGTCGAATACCTGCTCGACGAGCGCCTGCGCCAGTCCGTGTCCGCCGAGGTCCCCGGCGCGGTGAGCACCGTGACCGAGGGAGGGACGGGCGCGGCGATCTCCCCCGCCGGCGCCACGACCCCGGCGCCGACGGAGGACCGGCCCGGGGCCGGCGCGGCGGATGCCGCGCCGCCGGCCGCCGTGGAGGAGGAGGGCGCGGCAGTGGAGGCGGCGCCCGTCGTGATCGCGCCGGTCGCACCGCCCGCGACCGTTTCGAAGGCCCCGACAGAGGCGCGGGATGCCGGGGGTGCATCCCGGAACGGCGGGACACGGCCCCTGCCGCCGAACCCGCGCCCGCCGCGCGCGCTCGCCCCGCCGGTCGTACCGGCGTTGCCGGAGCGGCCGCTGGAACTGGTCCCTCCGGCCCGGTCGCCCGGGCTGGGGCTCGAGCTGCCGAACCTCACCGGTCGGCCGTCGGCGGGTTAGCCCCGGGCCGGACGGAGATCACGGAAGACTGGCACGGAATGTGCAATTCTTCGAGTATTCGAACGACCCTGGGAGGTCGATGCGATGCCGGAGATCGGGGATATCAAGCCGACGCTGCCGACCTGGGGTCGGCGTCCGGTCGATCGTATCGGGCCGGACGCCGGCCAGCCCCGGCCGCCGCGCCGGGAGAAGCCGCCTCCGCGCGAGGACGGCGAGGAAGGGAAGGACGATCCCCGTGGCGGACAGATCGATGACTATGCCTGAGGTGAGCCGTGATGATTCTTGATGTGACCGGACAGATCGCGGCGGCCGCGGTCGCGGCGGTCGTGCTGCTGGCCCTGCTGCTGCAGGCGATGAGCGTGGCCCGCCTGCGCCGCGACCATCGGGCCCTGCGCGCGGAGTGCGCCGCGCTGCAGAATGAACTGGGCGCCCTGTGCGCCGGCGCCTCCGGCGTGGGCGCGCACCTGGGCCGGCTGGATCAGCAGATGCTGCGGCTGGGCGAACGCCAGGACGATCTCGAGGCGCACGACACCCTGCACCGCGAATACGACCGCGCGGTCAAACTGGTGCGCGAAGGCGCCGGCGTCGAGGAGATCATGGCGCAGTGCAATCTGATCCGGACCGAGGCCGAACTGCTCATGCGCCTCCACGGTGGCGCCCCGGGGCGCGGGCAGGCCGTGGCTTGACGCTGTAAAATAAGGGCTTAGGACTTAGGGCTCAGGACTGAGTGGAAGATCAAAGGCGTGATGGGTAATGGGTAATGGGTAATGGGTGATGGGTGATGGGTGATTAGAGCCCATCCTGAAATCGGAAACATATGTTTGCACGGAAATATCAAATCGTCATCCCGCGCAGGCGGGAATCCAGCAGAGCAGCCTGGATGAAGCGATAACACCTCGCCCCTCACGCCTTTGATCCTTACTCAGTCCTCTTTAGCTAAGGACGGAACCTTTCCACCTGGGCACAAACGACATGCCTACCCTACAGGCGTTGAATTACCCATCACCCATCACACCTTGATCTCTTACTCCGTCCTTAGTCCTTAGCACTTAGTCCTGAGTTGTTCACCCCGGCGGGATCTCCGGCAGCGGTTCGCCGATGAAGTTGCCCTGCGCGCGGTTCACGCCGTATTCCTCCAGCAGCGCGAGTATCTCGGCGTTTTCCACGAATTCCGCCACCACCACCTTGCCCAGCGTGCGCCCGACCTCGATCATCGATCTGACCAGGCGCTGGTCCACCGGGTCGTTGAGCAGATTGCGGATGAAGCTGCCGTCGATCTTCAGGTAATCCACCGGAAACTGTTTCAGATAATTGAACGAACTGAAGCCGGTGCCGAAGTCGTCCAGTGCGAAACGGCAGCCGAGCTCGCGCAGGCGGTTGATCATGTTGCGCGTCTGGTCGTAGCTCGCCACCGCGGCCGTCTCCGTGATCTCGAAGGTGATGCGGTCCGCGGAGACGCCGCTGTGCACGAGCTTGTCGCGCACCAGCGGGAACAGGGCCGGGTCCTGGAAGGCGTGGATCGACAGATTGACGTTGAGGGTCAGCCCGGACTGACTGGCCGGCAGCCGCGCGAGCACGTCGATGGCGTGTTGCACCACCCACAGGTCGATGTCGTGGATCAGGCCCATGCGCTCGGCGACCGGGATGAAGCGGTCCGGCGTGACCAGCCCGCCTTCGGCGTCGCGCATCCGGATGAGCGCCTCGTAGCCGACCACGCGTCCGCCGGGCAGCTCGATCACCGGCTGGAAGAACATGCAGAAGCGGTCGTGGGCGAGCGCCTCGCGGATGCGTGGCACCCAATCGGCCGCGTGGCGCAGGATATTCGTCTCGACGTCGTCCTTGTTGAACAGGTGCACCAGGTTGCGCCCGTGCGTCTTCGCCTCGAAGCAGGCCTGGCTGGAGCGCGCCAGCGCCTCGCTCGCGTTGATGTCCTCGTGCGGCAGGATCAGCGCCACGCCGATGCTCGCGCACACGTGGTAATTGCGGTCCTCGCTATGGAAGCGGTATTCGTCGATGGCGGTGCGCAGCGCCTCCGCCCGGGTCAGGGCCGCGGCCTCGTCGGTATCCTCGATCAGCACGGCGTATTCGTCCGAGCTGACGCGGGCGAGGATGTCGTGCGCGCCCAACTGTTTGCGCAGGATGTTGGCGACGCTCATGAGCAGGCGATCGCCGACCGCGTGCCCCTCCAGGTCGTTGATGACCTTGAACTGGTCCAGATCGACGTAGAGCAGGGCGGCGGCGCGTCCGCTCGCATGTCCGTTCGCGATCGCGTCCTCGAGCGCGAGCTCCAGGCGGCGGCGATTGAACAGCCCGGTGAGGTCGTCGTGCGAGACCAGGTACTGCAGCCGCGCCTCCATCACCTTGCGCTCGGCGAGCTCGGTTTCGAGCTCGCTCTCGTGCTGCCGGCGCATGTCGCGCTCCTTCTTGAGCAGCAGCGCCGAGATCACGCGCGGGATGAGTTCGGCGCGCTGCACCGGGCGGAGCAGGATGTCGGTGGCGCCGGCGGCGAAACTGCCCGGCAGCATGTCCTCCCGCCAGGTGCCGCGCTGGCGGATCAGGATGATCGGCATGTCGGTCCACACCGGCTGGCGCCGGATGGCGCGGCACAGCGCGTGGCCGTCGAACTGCGTCGTGGCGACGTCGAGCAGCAGCAGGTCGATGGGGCGCGCGCCGAAGTCGAGGCTGGAACGCAGCGCCTGCAGCGCCTCGTCGCCGTTCTGCGCCGAGACGACCTGGGTGAAGCCGTCGTGGGAGAGCATGGCGCCGATCGGCGCGGCGCCCTCGTCCGCCGCGGCCGCCACGAGGATTCTCATGGCGCGCAGCTCGTCGAGGCGGTGATGGATGTCCTGCGATGCGTCCTGGACTGGCGGGTGTCCGGCGGCGGAGTCCGTCGCCGCACGGGTGTCGCGGCTGGAATTGTGCGCGGAGCTCATACTGACGATTGTTTTAATTCCCTTTCATGCCATGCCGATATTGTTTCTGGCATCTGTCATGCATATTGATTCGTCCGGCCTCCCGGGCAATATGCGGCGTCCGGGGCGTAGCGTACCACAACTGTAGCCTAAATCCATGTTGAGCATAAAGGTTTTTTTCGATGGTCCCGCGCGGCCGGCAGGGCGCGGCGGCCGATCTCATAAGACGCGGGCGGGCGGGTGCGGGTTCCCCCGACGACCGGACGGCGCGGGCCATGTCGCCGTCGGATAAGACCCAGCGCCAGCTCTGGTACACCCGGCGCGGCGAGCTCGTGCAGGGTCCGTTCCCGGCCGGCCAGATCACGCGCTACATCATCCTCGGCCGGATCCTGCTGACGGACGAGGTCAGCGTGGACGGCAAGGTCTGGGTGCCGTTGAACCAGGTGCCGGAGATGATCCCCGAACTGACGCAGTCCGATACGTCCGACCCCGCCCTGCGCCAGCGCCTGCAGGCGGCGAAACGATGGGAAGACGAGCGCAGCCGGGACCGGCGCGGCGAGGCCGACGCCGTGGAGGACGACCAGCGCGGCGCGGGAGACCGGCGCAAGTCGGCGGCCCCGGGCGCGCAGCGTCCGCGACCCGCGCGCCCCGACCGCGTGAGCGAACACCTCGAGCAGCGCCGGCGTCTTCGTCTGGTTTCGGGCCTGATCGCGGTCGGCGTGCTGATCTTCCTCGGTCTGCTGGTCGTGATCTACCGGCCCGCGACGAGGGTCGCCGACACCGGCCTGGAGTGCGCGCAACCTCCGGCGCCGGGGGTGGAATGGAACAACTGCGCCTTCGAGGGGCGCGGTCTCGCGCGCGCCGATCTGTCCGGCGCGCGCATGGCGAACATGCGGCTCTCCCGCGCCGACCTGAGCGGCGCGGGGCTGGAGCGGGCCGATCTTTCCTACAGCGAGCTGGCCGTGGCGCGTTTGCGCCAGGCCCGACTGGGCGGCGCCGTGCTGGTGGGGGCGGGGCTGCGCGGCGCCGATCTCTCCGGCGCGGACCTCGCGGGCGCGAATCTCTCCTATGCCGATCTCACCGGCGCCGATCTCACCGGCGCGGACCTGCGTGCCGCGATCCTCGATCACGCGATCTGGACCGACGGTCGCCTGTGCGCGCCGGGCTCGGTCGGGCGCTGCCAGGGTACGGGTAAGTAACTTTAGAGACGTTACCGCGATCCGCGGTCGCGGAGTCGACGGCATGTCCCCGGATGGCGCGCGGCGCCATCCGGGAATCCCGACGTTCCTCGTCCCCGTCCGGGCTATATATATCGATCGCGGTTTCTGGGATCTGTCTGAAAATTCGGTCGTAGGTGAAAAAGGCGGATGTCATCCCCGTGCGGGAATGACGGCTTAATGGCCCATCGCAGATAGGCATCGTGAATCGGGGACAGATTTATTTAGCCGATTGACCCAGCACCAGCGTCAATTCAATGGCGTCGGGGACAGATTTATTTTCTGGTGCGTGATTTTCTTGGACGACAGACCCCAGATTTGCCCCTTCTCCTGCATAGAAAAATAAATCTGTCCCCAATTATTCAGTCGGGGGACGGGAGGGCGCGCCGGTTGATTTCCCCGGCGATCACCGCGATGTCGACGGGGGCGCCGGTGTCGATCGTGATCGCGGTGGCGTGTTCGTCCGCCGTCAGTGCCTCTTGTGTCTCCAACTGTCGTTCCAACACCGCGAGCGTGGCTTCGGAGGCGTCGCGGCCGGACTGCGCACGCGCCTGGATGCGTGCCCTCAGCAGGGGTTCACCGGCCTGGAAATCCAGGATCAGGAAGGGAACGCCGAGCCGCGCGGCGAGGGCGCGGAACGGCGCGCGTTGTGCCTCCTTCAGGAAGGTCGCGTCGATCAGCGCCGTGAAGCCGGCCTCGACGATCGCGGTCGCCAGCGCCTCCAGCCGCCGATAGGTGCGTTCACCGGCCTCGCGGGCGTACAGTCCGGCCTCCACCTCCGAGCGCGTGCGCGCCTCGGGCACGAGCCCGAACAGACGCTTGCGCTCGACGTCGGAGCGCGCGCGGATCATGCCGCAGGGCGCGAGCAGGTCGGTGGTGTGCGTGGTCTTGCCCGAGCCGGACAGGCCGCGGGTGATGACGAGCGCGCGCGGCCGCGGGCGGGTATAGTCGCGCGCCAGCCGGAGGTAGGCGCGCAGGGCATCGCGGGATTCCGGCCCCGTCGCGTCGCCGCCCTGGCGCAGGCGGATGCCCACGACCTTGGCACGTACCAGCGCGCGGTAGATCTGGTAGTAGCGCAACAGGGCAAGCCCCTCGTAGTCGCCGGCATGGTGCAGATACTCGTTCAGGAAGCCCAGGCCGAGGTCGCCGCGCCCATGCGCGTCGAGGTCCATGACCAGAAACGCGATCTCGCTCATGATGTCGATCCAGCGCAGGCGGTCGCTGAACTCCAGGCAGTCGAAGGCGAGCGGCTCGCCGTCATGGAGCGTGATGTTGCCCAGGTGCAGGTCGCCGTGGCATTCGCGCACGAAGCCCCCGGCCTTGCGCCGCGCGAACAACGGACGCAGCCGCGCATGCGCGCGGGCGGACCAGTCGCGCAGCCCTTGCAGCGTCGCCGCCTCGTCGGCGAGCGCCGGCGGCAGGGTGATCTGCGCGAAGTTCTCTTCCGCCGGTTCGATCACGGCCGCAGGCGTGCCGTAGCCGTCGTCCGCCGTCGCGCGCGCGATCTCCGCATGGAAGCGCGCGAGGCCGCCGGCGAAACGCACGAGCAGCTCCGGCGTGAGGCGGCCCGCGGCGAGCAGGCGGTCGAACTGGGTCGCGGGGTCGAACTGCGCCATCCGGACGGCGTATTCGAGCGGCGCGCCCGCGCCGTTCAGCGCCGGGTGCGTCGCGCTGCCGGTGAGGGTGACGATGTCGCGATAGAGCGCGGGGGCGAGGCGCCGGTTGAGGCGCAGTTCTTCCTCGCAGTAGAAGCGCCGCTTCTCCAGCGTGGAGAAGTCGAGGAAACCGAGGTCGACGGCCTTCTTGATCTTGTAGGCATAGGGCCCGGTGAGCAGTACCCAGGAGATGTGCGTCTCGACGACGCGGAAGCCCGCGACCGGATGATCGTACAGCGCGGCGTCCTGCAGCGCCTGTATCAGTGAGGGATCCTGCGTGTTCATGATCTCGCGAAAACGTATAAAGGCGGGGACGGATTGAGCGTGAAAACGGGGACAGATTTGTAGATCCGTCCCCTCTGGTCCGCGGATCCGCCCCTCCGGTCCGGTCGAGTCGGGGGCGGGTTTGAAGTCCGTCCCCGGTCAGCGGCTAGTGTAGCGCAGGCCGCCCGGCGGGTCCGCGTCGGGTTACCGCCGGCGGGAGGGAAATGCTAGAATCGCCCCGACCGATACCTGACCGGAATGCCCGGAAAAGCTGTGGAATACTATTCCGTCGACAAACTCATCGCCGAGGCGCGCCGCCTCGCCGCGGCCTATCGGCGGACCACGGGCCGGCCGCTCGTCGGGGTCGGCGCCGAGATCTGCCAGCACGACGCCGCGCGCCTGCTCGATCTCGAACTCTGCCAGCCGGCGGTGCCCGGCTACGACGCCATCGGGCGCGGCACGCGCGCCGGCAAGCGCGTGCAGATCAAGGGGCGCGCGATCTTCGACGAGAGCAAGGGCGGCCATCGCATCGGCCAGCTCAGGGTCGAGCAGGACTGGGACAGCGTCGTGCTGGTGCTGATGGACGAGAACTTCGAGCCGTTCGAGATCCACGAGGCGGAGCGCGCGGACATCCTGGACGACCTCGCCCGCGCCGATGGCCGGCGCAGCAAGCGCGGCGTGATGTCGGTGGCCCGCTTCAAGAATCTCGGCCGCCTCGTGTGGGAGCGCGGCGCCGGCGGGGGCGACGGCGGGGTGTGGGACAATCAGGCCGGCGCCTGATTCGTCGCGCGGACCATGTCGGACCTCCTGACCGGTCCCGCCGAACTGCTCGGGCGCGAGGGCCCGTTCGCGCGCAGCCTCCCGCGCTTCGCGCCACGCGCGCAGCAGCAGGCGATGGCGGCGGCCGTGGCCGAGACCCTCGACGCCGGCGGCCTGCTGGTCGCGGAGGCGGGCACCGGCACCGGGAAGACCTTCGCCTATCTGGCGCCGGTCTTTCAACGCGCCGGCCGGGTCGTCATCTCCACCGGCACCAAGGCCCTGCAGGACCAGTTGTTCCAGCGCGACATCCCGGTGGTGAAACAGGCGCTCGCGAGCCCGCTGCACGTCGCGCTGCTCAAGGGGCGCGCCAACGATCTGTGCCTGCACCGCCTCGACCTGGCCGGCCAGTCGCGCGAGATCGCGCTCCCGCGCACGGCGGCGCGGTTGCAGCAGGTGCGCGCCTGGGCCGGGCGCACCCGCAGCGGAGAGATCGGCGAACTGGCCGACATCCCCGGCAACGATCCGTTCTGGCACCAGGTCACCTCGAACGCCGAGAACTGCCTGGGCCAGGAATGCCCGGCCTATGCCGACTGCCATGTGGTGAAGGCGCGCCGCGCGGCGCAGGAGGCGGACGTGGTGGTGATCAATCATCACCTGCTGTTCTCCGACATCCGGCTGCGCCGGGAAGGCTTCGGCGAACTGCTGCCGCAGGCGCAGGCCTTCATCCTCGACGAGGCGCACCAGTTGCCCGAGCTCGCCTCGCGCTTCTTCGGCACCGCGCTCGGCGGGCGCCAGCTCGGCGAACTGGCGCGCGATTCGCAGCGCGCCCTGTACGCGCTCAGCGCCGACATGCCGCAACTGGAGGCCGACGCGCGCGCGCTCGAGCAGTGCGTCGAGGCGTTCCGTCTGGCCCTCGGCGAGGGTCAGCGCCAGGCGGCGTGGCCGGCGGCGTCCGTGTCGCCGGCGCTGGACGCCGCCATGCATCGCCTGCAGGACGGCCTGCTCGCGCTGCTCGAACAGCTCGAGACGGCCGCCGGGCGCGACAAGGCGCTGGAAAACTGCTGGCGCCGCGCGCAGCTCCTGGGCGCGCGCCTGCGCCTGTTCGCCGGTGGCGCGGACGATGAGGGCGCGGAGGGCATGGCGCCGGGCGGGCGCATCACCTGGTTCGAGACCGGCGCGCGTTCCTTCACCCTGCACGTGACCCCGATGGACTTCGCCGCCACCTTCCGCGCCAGCCTCGAGCGCTATCAGAGCGCCTGGGTGTTCACCTCGGCGACGCTGGCGGTGGGCGAGGACTTCAGTCACTTCTGCGCGCGCCTCGGGATCGACGACGCACGCACCGCGCGCTGGGACAGCCCGTTCGATTATGCCGCCAACGCCCTGCTGTACCTGCCGCGCGACCTGCCCGAGCCCGGCATGCCGCGTTATACCGCGGCCGTGGTCGAGGCCGCGCGCCCGGTGCTGGCCGCGAGCGGCGGGCGCGCCTTCATGCTGTTCACCAGCCATCATGCGCTGCAGGAGGCGGCGCGGCTGTTCGCGCGGATGGAGGGCTTCGATTACCCGGTGTTCGTGCAGGGCACGCTGCCGCACAACGAGCTGCTCGAACGTTTCCGCCGCGCCGGCGACGGCGTGCTGCTCGGCACGGGCAGTTTCTGGGAGGGCGTGGACGTGCGCGGGCCGGCGCTGTCCTGCGTCATCATCGACAAGCTGCCGTTCGCCCCGCCGGACGATCCGGTGTTCCAGGCCCGCGCCGCCGTGATGAAGGCGGCCGGCGGCAATCCGTTCCGCGACTATCAGCTTCCGGCCGCGGTCATCGCGCTGAAACAGGGCGTGGGCCGCTTGATCCGCGACGTCGATGATCGCGGCGTGCTGATGCTGTGCGACCCCAGGCTGCTCGGAAAATCCTATGGCAACGTCTTCCTGCGCGATCTGCCGCCGATGCGCCGGGTGCGGACCGTGGAAGAGGTCGCGTGTTTTTTCGAGGGGGTCACGATGGGGGCTGAGGACTAAGGACTAAGGACTAAGGACTAAGGACTGAGGACTGGGGGCGAGGGGCTGTAGGCTGGGCTTCGCGGGGCGAAGTCCAGCGGAATGCGGGCGTGTCGGGGTTCGCTTCGTTCGGCGCCGGCCTGCGGTATCGGTATAATTCGTGCTATATAACCCTAATGCGGTCCTCACTCCGTAGTCCTGGATACTTAGTCCTGATCTTTTCGCCATGAAACTCCTCGCCATCGACACCTCGACCATCGCCTGCTCGGCGGCCCTGTTCGACGGCGGCGATCCGCGTGAACGCTTCGAGATCGCCCCGCGCGAGCACGCCGACCTGCTGCTGCCGATGGTGGACGCGCTGCTCGCCGAGGCCGGCTGGTCGCGGGAACAGATCGATGTCATCGCCTTCGGGCGCGGCCCGGGGGCCTTCACCGGCCTGCGCATCGCCGCCGGCGTGGCGCAGGGCATCGCCTTCGGCCTCGATATCCCGGTAGTGCCGGTGTCCACGCTGGCCGCGCTCGCGCACGGCGCCATGCGCGAGGGCGGGGGCACGCGTGTCCTCGCCGCCATGGACGCGCGCATGCGCGAGATCTACTGGGGCGCCTACGAACTGGAGGGCGGGGGGCGCCTGGTGGCGAGGGGCGCGGAACAGGTCTGCGCGCCGATGGATGCCCGGCTGCCCGTCGGGGAGGGCTGGTTCGGCGCCGGCGACGCCTGGGACGTCTACGGCGATATCCTGCGTCTGCGCCTCGGCCCGCGCCTCGCCGGGTGGGACGCCGGGCGCTATCCGCGCGCGCGCGACATCGCCCTGCTCGCCGCGCCCGTATATATGGAGGGCGGCGGCCTGCCGCCCGAACAGGCCCTGCCCGTCTACCTGCGCGACAACGTCGCGCAGCCCAAGAAGCGGAAACCCTCGGCGCCCGAGTGACCCGCCCAAGCGGCGTACTCGCCCTGGGGGAGGAGGGGGCAGGGTGAGGTGGGGGATCAGTTAAACCTGCCCGCTCCCCCGACCCGCACGCGGGCGGAGGGGAGGAAAGACCGCGGCGGCTCGCGCGGTATTGCCGCTCCCCGCCTCGTGGGGGATCATAGCGGTCAACGTCCCGCCTATCCTTTGAAAGGGTAGAGCGGGGGATGACATCCTCACGATGAGGGAACGACGATGAACGACTGCCTGTTCTGCAAGATGGTGCGCGGCGAGATCCAGCCGAAGACGGTCTACGAGGACGAGCGCGTGCTCGCCTTCCGCGACATCAACCCGCAGGCGCCGACCCATGTGCTGGTCATCCCCAAGGAACACATCGCCACCATCAACGACCTGCGCCCCGGACACGCCGCCTTGGCCGGCGAACTCTACCTCGCCGCGCGGGAAGTGGCACGCCTCGAGGGCCTGAGCGAATCCGGCTACCGCACCGTCATGAACTGCGGCCGCGACGCCGGCCAGGCCGTGTTCCACATCCATCTGCACGTACTCGGCGGCCGGCAGATGCACTGGCCGCCGGGCTGAGGCGGAATCGATCGGCCGCTCCGGGGGCTTGGAGGGTATGCCGGTGTATACTCCCGCCACCGGAATGATCGACGGCGGGATTGGATGCATGATGGAATCGGTTCAGATACGGATCTTTCGCGGCCTGTTCGTGCTGGCGTTCGCGGCGGTGGCCATCCTGGCCTTCATGCACATGCCGGAGACGGGATCGCAGCGGATATCGGACAAACTGCATCATGCCTGCGCCTTCTATGCGCTCGCCCTGTTGCTCGATTTCGCCCGGCCGGGCACCGAGTTCGGCCTGCGCAAATTCGCCGTGCTGATGGCGTACGGCGTGGCGATCGAGTGCGTGCAGTATTTCCTGCCGTGGCGGGAGTTCTCGCTGCTCGACATGGTCGCCGACGCTGTCGGCCTGCTGCTGTACGTCGCCAGCGTCCCGCTGCTCATGCGGATTCCGCTGCTGCGGCGGCGCTGGCGGTAGCGGCCGTTCCCGCTTCCCGATCGCCGCCCCGGTGTTATACTCGCGGCGGTGATCAATGACCGCGCCGCGCCGCGGCCTCGAGGTGTGCATCATGGAATCCATCGTCATCAAGCTCGTTGTGATCTCGCTGCTGGTGGGAGTGCTGATCGCCGTCGCGCTGGGCGACCGGCGCATTCGCCGGGAACGCGAGCGGGAGGAGCGCGAGCAGCGTGAGCGCGAGGCGGGCGGGGGATCCGAGTAGCCTGCCGTGATTGCGCTACTCCCGTTCGCCGCCGCCGTCAAGCGAGGGCGGATATCCCGCTGTTTCCCCGGCCTGCGCCGACCCAAAGGTCATAGGCCGGTGGTATAATTCTCCCTGACCCACGGACGCGATTTTTGCGCCCGGATCCGAATGATCCACGCGGCAGGAAGTCCATCGCAGGTGATGACGGTAAGGACGGCGCCCGGGCTGCGTAGCCTGATGCCGATATACGAGGGCAACTACCAGAGCCTCGCGCGACTGGTGCCCGGTCTGCGTTCGATGCAGGCCCCGGCCAGTTTCGTCCTCAGCGATCTGCCCCGCATCCGCATGAGCGTGGTGGAGTGTTGCCGATACACCGCATTGCTCGCCTTCAGCCATTCGCTGACGCCCGGCGCGGGCCCGGTGCCCGATCTGGCCCTGAAGGTGCGCATGTGCCACGATGCGCGCGTCGCCGAGGTGATCGGCTACCAGGGGCGTTCCCGCTTCGCGGCGGTCTATCCCTATCCCAACCGGGACATGCACGCGGTGTTCGAGAAGCGCCAGGTGAACCTGTTTCTCGGCGAGTGGCTGCGCTTCTGCCGTCCCGGCGGCCGCCGGGCGCGGCTGGCCGCCGGAGAGGAGTCCGGCTCTCCGTCCTGAGGGCCGGGGCTCGTTCCGCCGCCGCGCCGATCCGGTTCTGCGCCCGCCGGCGTCTGACGAACGGGTTTAGCTCCGTCGATTAAGCCATCGGCGTCCATCGGGTTTTCCGCTTTCGCGTCCCGTGCGTCCGCGCGCGCCGCCGCATCCGCGCGTGGACACGCCGAAGCCTCCTGAGTTAGAATCGCGAGGCTTTGAAATCGTGTCGTTTTCCGGGTTTTCGATCACGGGAGGGGCGTCGCCGCTGCTCCCGTTGCGCGTGTCTGTAAGGAGGGGATCTGCTTTGCAACAACCGGCCCTGTTAGCGCTCGCGGACGGTACTCTGTTTCGGGGAATATCCCTCGGGATCTCGGGACAGACGGTCGGTGAGGTGGTGTTCAACACCGCCATGACGGGTTACCAGGAGATCCTCACCGATCCGTCCTACAGCCGGCAGATCGTCACCTTCACCTATCCCCATATCGGCAACACCGGCACCAACCCGGACGACGAGGAGTCCGCCCGCGTGTACGTGAGCGGCCTGGTCGTGCGTGAGCCCTCGCCCATCGCGAGCAGCTGGCGTGCGCGGGAGCGGCTCGAGGATTATCTGCTCCGCCACGAGGTGGTCGGCATCGCCGACATCGACACCCGCCGCCTGACCCGGCGGCTGCGCGAGGGCGGGGCGCAGAACGGCTGCATCATGGCCGGCGAGCAGATCGACGAACGCGCCGCGGTGGAGATGGCGCGCGCCTTCCCGGGCCTGAACGGCATGGACCTCGCGCGCGTCGTATCGACCCAGATCCGCTACGAGTGGGCGCAGGGCAGCTGGACGTTGGAGCCCTCCGCCGCGCCGGCCGTCGGCCGGGCGCAGCCCTACCATGTGGTCGCCTACGATTACGGCGTCAAGCGCAACATCCTGTGCCTGCTGGTCGACCGCGGTTGCCGCGTGACCGTGGTGCCGGCGCAGACGCCGGTCGAGGAGGTGCTCGCGCTGAAGCCGCACGGCGTGTTCCTGTCCAACGGGCCCGGCGACCCGGCCGCCTGCGACTACGCCATCGAGGCGACCCGCGTGCTGCTGGAGCGGCGCATCCCGCTGTTCGGCATCTGTCTCGGACACCAGTTGCTCGGGCTGGCGAGCGGGGCGAGCACGGTGAAGATGAAGTTCGGTCATCACGGCGCCAACCACCCGGTGCTGGACCTCGACCGCCGGCGCGTGATGATCACCAGTCAGAACCACGGTTTCGCGGTCGACGAGGCCACGCTGCCGCCGACGCTGCGTGTCACGCACCGCTCGCTGTTCGACGGTTCGAACCAGGGGATCGAGTGCACCGACCGCCCGGCCTTCAGCTTCCAGGGGCATCCGGAGGCCAGCCCCGGCCCGCACGACGCGGCGCCGCTGTTCGACCATTTCATCGATCTGATGCAGCGGCATGCCCGCTGAGCGTGCCGCCGGTCCCGGATCATCCGTCACTGAAAGAACATGCCAAAACGTACTGATATAAAAAGCATTATGATCATCGGCGCCGGTCCGATCGTGATCGGGCAGGCGTGCGAGTTCGACTACTCGGGCGCGCAGGCCTGCAAGGCGCTGCGGGAGGAGGGCTACCGGGTCATCCTGGTCAACTCCAACCCGGCGACCATCATGACCGACCCCGGGCTCGCCGACGCGACCTACATCGAGCCGATCCACTGGCGCACGCTGGCCAAGATCATCGAGCAGGAGCGGCCGGACGCGCTGCTGCCCACCATGGGCGGCCAGACCGCGCTGAACTGCTCGCTCGATCTCGTGCGCGAGGGCGTGCTGGAGCGCTTCGGCGTCGAGATGATCGGCGCCTCGCGCGACGCCATCGACACCGCCGAGGACCGTGACCTGTTCCGCAAGGCGATGGCCGAGATCGGGCTGGCCTGCCCGCGCGCCGCCGTCGCCCACAGCATGGAGGAGGCGCTGCAGGTGCAGGCGCCGATCGGCTATCCGACCATCATCCGGCCGTCGTTCACGATGGGCGGCAGCGGCGGCGGCATCGCCTACAACCGCGAGGAATTTGTCGAGATCTGCGAGCGCGGCTTTGACCTCTCGCCGACCCATGAGTTGCTGATCGAGGAGTCGGTGCTGGGCTGGAAGGAATTCGAAATGGAGGTCGTGCGCGATCGCAATGACAATTGCATCATCGTGTGCTCCATCGAGAACCTCGATCCGATGGGCGTGCACACCGGCGACTCCATCACTGTCGCGCCGGCGCAGACGCTCACCGACAAGGAATACCAGCTGCTGCGCAACGCCTCCATTGCGGTGCTGCGCAAGATCGGCGTCGACACCGGCGGTTCCAATGTGCAGTTCGCGATCAGCCCGGAGGACGGACGCTGCCTGGTGATCGAGATGAATCCGCGCGTGTCGCGCTCATCGGCGCTGGCGTCCAAGGCGACCGGTTTCCCGATCGCCAAGGTCGCGGCCAAGCTCGCCGTCGGCTACACGCTGGACGAGCTGCGCAATGAGATCACCGGCGGCGCCAGCCCGGCCTCGTTCGAGCCGTCGATCGACTATGTGGTGACCAAGATCCCGCGCTTTGCCTTTGAGAAATTCCCCCAGGCAAAACCACTGCTGACCACGCAGATGAAGTCGGTGGGGGAAGTGATGGCGATGGGGCGGAACTTCCAGGAATCGCTGCAGAAGGCGCTGCGTGGTCTCGAGACGGGTATTGATGGCCTGGACGAGATTGCCGACCTGTCCGCGGAGGGCGTCGAGGCGACCATCGTGCATCATCTGCGCACGCCGACGCCGGACCGCCTGCGTTACCTGGCCGACGCGTTTCGCAGCGGCATGGCGATTGAGCGCGTACATGAACTTTGCCGCATCGATCCCTGGTTCCTGGTGCAGATCAAGGAGCTGATCGATCTCGAGAACGGGGTGCGCGACCACGCACTGTCCACTCTCGACGCGGGCATGCTGCGCGTGCTCAAGCGCAAGGGCTTTTCCGACCGCCGTCTCGCGCGCCTGCTCGGCGCGAGCGAGAATGAGGTGCGCGCGCTGCGCCACCGGCTCGGTGTGCGTCCGGTGTACAAGCGCGTCGACACCTGCGCGGCGGAGTTCGCCACCACCACGGCCTATCTCTATTCCACCTACGACGAGGAATGCGAGGCGGCGCCGACCGCGCGCGA
>JADLCS010000029.1 GCA_020847075.1 Gammaproteobacteria bacterium | reverse complement strand
CTGAGCCGTAACCCGGATGGAGCGCAGCGGAATCCGGGAATCGATCGACACATCCCCGGATTCCGGCGCTCCGCGCCTGCATCCGGACTACGACTCTACCTCGAATCGCCAACTGCCCAAATGTTTTAGGGTTTCACTCAGTCCTTAGTCCTAAGTCCTTAGTCCTGAGTTATCAGTCCTTCAACTTCCTCAACAACAGCTCGTTCACCTGCACCGGATTCGCCTTGCCCTGGGTGGCTTACATGATCTGGCCGATGAGGAAGCCGAGGACCTTGTCCATGCCGGCGCGGAACTGTTACGCCTGTCAGCGGCTTCCAAGGCGAAGAAAATATCGCGCCCGTTCCGGCGGAGGATTATTGTTTCAAGCTTCGCCCGGATGGCCACAATGGCTCAGAGTTCAGCTTATAGTTCCCCCGCCAATCTTTCATATGTGACACCATCAGGGAAACACCAGATGTGCCATTGCCGATGAAGATCCCCGCCCTCGAAGCCAAATAGGCATCAACCATGACCTCTTTGCCGAGGTCCACTCCGCGCGAATATAAATAGTGGGGACCTGTATTGGTGTGCGTACGGGTGCAGTCCGTCGCGATAATCCGGCTGTTGCCAAATTTCTGCCTCGTTATGTCGAGCCACCGCGTGTCATCCGTGAGTAGAAATATCTTTATCCCTGAATCGACGCCTTCGAGGAACCTTACAAAAGACATATTGACTTCGTCGAGGTTGGGTATCTCGCCGACTTTATCGGACCCACGAATGTGCACGGCGACATAAGGCTCTTGCAGGTTTTCCCTTTGAAAGGCGTCCACGCGACGCGTGATATCCTCGCGCGGACGTAAGTATTTACTGATCAGCCAGCGGTAGATTTCGGAGGCGCTCTTTTGATACATGGCATGGTCGGGCGGGATCAGGGGGAGCAGATCCACGACACCGACAAAGAAATCGCAGACCGCAACCCCCTCCTCTCGCCCGATATAGCTTACAGGATCCATTCTGGAGTATTCACCGCTCCACTTCGAAAGGTTTTCTTCCGCCAGATTTTCACTGTTCCATTTGGGAGGAAAGAAATCCTTTTGACGGGAAAGGTGGTCGATACCGACAAGAGTGATCGGCTCAAAAAAATTTTCAAAACTGCCAAACAGACTGTTTTTCCCCCAGTGAACTACCGGGGTACGATGGGTGATCTCTGCGAGCAGCAAAGATCCAAGTACAGCGATAACGTCGCTATAAAAACCAAATCCCCAGCTTTTGATCAGAAGGTAGCGGTTATCTGTCTGATGCATACGAATCCTATCCGACACGCTCTATGAAGTTAAAGTCTTCCCATCCTAACACTAACCCGGCTCACGACAACCGGTTCCGTTACCCGGAGGAGCGGATGCGAAAGCCTCGTGATTCTTCTCGGACCTAGTTGACTGAACACAGGCCCGACTTGTTTCCTAGCCAGCCAGACCCGTCGAACACCAGCTTCGCCACATCTCCCGATAAGCCGCTTCGAGCTCACCGATGAAGCCTGCCTCATCACGCAGAGGCGAGCGCTCGAACCGTTCGGGCAGATCGGTACGCAGCCGGGCCAATCGTGCTCGATCGCTGGCAAGCTCTACAGCGATGCTCACATACTCGGCCTCGCTCCTGGCCACCAATGCCTCCAATCCAAGCTGCTTGAGTAGCGCATACCCTGAGCGCGACACCGAGCGATCGCCCGACAGGCTCACCACCGGTACCCCGGACCAGAGCGTCTCGCATGTCGTTGTGGTGCCATTATAGGGATAGGGATCGAGCGCGATATCGATCTGCCGGAGCAACTGCTGGTACTCGGGGTCCGATAGCCGCGCATGGGCGATGATCCGCTGCGGATCGACCCCATGGCGTTGCACCTGATCGTTCAAAGCCTGGTGGACCGAGCCTGACGGCACACTCGTCATGATCAGGCGCGATCGGGGCACCGCGCGGAGTATCTCCATCCACAACGAAAATATCTCGGGAGAAATCTTCGGATAACCGTTCATCGAGCCGAAGGTAACCCCGCTGATCTGCGATCCGGGGGAGTCCTTTTCTGGACGATCAAGGGCCGGCCGGTAACACCAGAGGGTCCGCGGCAGTCGATAGAGCTGTTCGCTGTGCCACGCCTCGGCGCCCTCGGGATCCGTATCCCATGTACATAATCGATAGTCGATCGCATCGAGCCCGGTCGTACCCGGATAGCCGAGATAGGTGACTTGAACGGGTGCCGGTTTGCGGGCGAAAGTCAGCAGGCGATTCCCGTTCGTGTGTCCTGCAAGATCGACCAAGACGTCGATGCCGTCGGCACGAATGCGTTCGGCCAACTGCTCATCCGACCAGCTCGCGCAAACCCGCCAATGATCGGTTTTCGCGGACAACCAATCCGTCCGATCATCATGTTCCAGACTGTTGTAATAACCGAATACCTCTATTCGAGATCGATCGTGGTGCTCGAAGACGGGCGCGATGAAATACGCGACCGAGTGATGACGAAAGTCAGGCGAGACGTAACCAACCCTGAGTCGTCTGTCGGGTTCCCGCGTATTTGAATGACCGCGCCGGTTCCGCTTCAATGGCGCCTCGCAGCGTTCCGCGAAAGCCCGATGGGCAGCGAAGGCCTCATTCGGCGCGACGGCGGCAAGGCGGTTCAATGCCGATGCCCTGGCGCTCAAGCCGATAGGTGAATCGGGATCGATTTGCAGCCCCTGCCCATAGCAGACAATGGCCTCCTCGATCCTGCCCTGGGATGTTAGCGCGACACCGAGATTGAAAAGCGCCTCGGCATAGTCTGGCTTGAGTCCGATCGACTTTCGATAACAGGCGACTGCCTCGTCGAACCTGCCTTGTTTGAAGCGAACAAGACCCAGATTGCAAACAGGGACGGCCGATTCCGGACGCAGGGCGATCGTCTTCTCAAAATTGGCGGCCGCCTTTTCCAGATGACCCTGATCGAGATAGGCCGTACCGAGATTGTTGTAGGCCTCCGCATATCCCGGCTTGAGCGCAGCGGCGTTCTCCCAACTCACTACCGCCTGTCGTAGCTGACCGGACCGGTAATATGCAAGACCCAGCGCTAATTGGGCCTCGGAATACTTGGAGTTGATGCGCAGCGCATCCCGATAGCTTACGATTGCCTCCTCGGTTCTGCCTGCCCTGAAGAAGGCATCGCCCAGATGGTGGCGGACCGTCGGATCGTCAGGCTTCAGGACGACCAGTCGCTGATAAGTGGCAATAGCTTCCGTCAGCTTACCCTGAGCCAAGTATGTAAAGGCCAGACTGCCGCAAGTCTGGTGGCTATCCGGTTCCAAGGCCAACGCTCGTTCATAGCTGGCGGCGGCATCGTCTAATCTTTTCTGATTAAACCGTACGGCCCCCAGATTGTAATGAGCCATTGCCCAGTCAGGCCGGATAGCGACCGCCCGCTGATAGCAACCAACGGCATCTTCGAGCCGGCCTTGAGTCAGATAAGCGTTCCCTAAACCCAGGTGCGCTTCCGGTTGATTCGGCGCCGCCGCAATGACTTCTTTGAAAGCTCTAATCGCGTCATCGAATCTGCCCTGGCCGGAGTATACGAAGCCTGATCGCAATACCTGCTCAATGCTCATCATAACGAGGCCTGCGCAGCAGGCGCTATCGACAAACAAGATCCACGGAACACAGCTCGTATTGGCTCATTGATACCGGCACATCGGAGGAGCTGAACCAGCCGCCCAAACCCCACCTGTAGACATTCCCGTCACTCTTCAAACCCAGCGAATGATTAATACCACCCGCAATTGCGATGACACCCGTAAGACTGCTTACTTGCACAGGAACATCGCGATTGGTCGTTGAGTCGTCTCCTAACTGACCTTCACCGTTGTAACCCCAAGCCCATGCGGTACCGTTATTTTTGACGGCAAGCGAATGTCTTCCTCCAGCAGCGATAGCAATTACTCCGGTTAGAGTATTTGCCTGAACCGGCGTATCTCTATTAGTGGAAGTATCATCACCGAGTTGCCCTTGGCCATTGTAACCCCATGTCCAAACAGTACCATCAACCTTTAGCGCCATTGAGTGGCTTCCGTTTGCATCGCCTCCCGCTCCAATCGCTACTATCCCGGTGAGGTCGCTAACCTGTACAGGAGTGGATCTATCCGTGGAGGAGTCGTCACCGAGCTGTCCCTGGCCGTTATCACCCCAAGCCCAAACAGTACCATCACTTTTTAGGGCAAGAGAGTGGCTATAACCTGCCGCTATTGCGATCACTCCGTTCAGATCACTCACTTGGACCGGAGAATTTCTATTGGTTGTTGTGCCATCGCCCAACTGGCCATTGGAATTCTTCGCCCAAGCCCAAACAGTGCCATCACTTTTCAGAGCGAGCGAATGGCTTCCACCAGCGGCAATGGCGATGACGCCAGTAAGCCCGCTGACTTGGGCTGGAGTCTCCCAAACCCCCACACCGTAGGGACAGGCACTGCAACCTCCATCGAGAGAGCCCCAAATCCAAACCGTGCCATCGTGTTTAAGCGCAACTGTATGATGTATCCCTGCCTCAACGGCCCTGACGTTGGAGATGCTGTCTGCTTGCACTATCCCGTCATAGACATAATCGTCCACACCCAATTGCCACTCATCGTTGCCTCCCCAGCCCCACACTGTTCCATCACCACACACGACCGTGTAATGGGTGTTTCCACCTGCGAGGACACCCGCGAAGGAAGTGATGGAAAATAAACCGCCGGCCAGCAGCAAACCCAAAGAGAAAAGTCGCAACCACAGCGTCTTCTTCATGGCAGCCCCTCCCAATCTCGATTGGTAATTAGCTGAGGTAGTCTGCTATCCCCAAAATAGGCTGTCAATGCTGCGCCCTGGGCCGATGCAGGGCGGGCGCGGAGCGCCGTAATCCAGGGAAATTTCCCGGATTCCGCCGCGCTTCATCCGGGCTATGTGCTTTATTCTTTGTTAATCAGCCCTTGGCCCTAAGTGCTAAGGCCTTAGCCTTTCAGTTTCTTTAATAATAATTCGTTGACCTGCGCCGGATTCGCCTTGCCCTGGGTGGCCTTCATGATCTGGCCGACCAGGAAGCCGAGGACCTTGTCCTTGCCGGCGCGGAACTGTTCGACCTGCTGCGGGTTGGCGGCCAGCACCTGGTCCACCGCCTGCTCGATGGCACCGCTGTCGGTGATCTGGCGCAGGCCCTTTTTGGCGATGACCGCGTCCGCGTCGCCCTCGCCTGCCCACATCGATTCGAACACCTGCTTGGCGAGCTTGCCGGAGATGGTATTGTCGTCGATACGGCGGATCAGGCCGCCGAGCAATGCGGGACCGACCGGGGCGGCGCTGATCTCACGCCCTTCCTTGTTCAGCGCGCCGAGTATGTCGCCCATCACGAAGTGGGCCGACAGTTTGGCATTCCCCGACGCCCGCACGGCCTCTTCATAGTAATCGGCCAGTTCGCGGCTCGCGGTCAGGACCTCCGCCTCATAGGCGCTGAGCCCGTAGTCGCGCGCGAAACGTTCGCGCCTGGCGTCGGGCAGCTCGGGCAGCGTTCCCCGCACGGCCTCGATGAATGCCTCATCCAACACCACCGGGAGCAGGTCGGGATCGGGGAAATAACGGTAGTCGTAGGCCTCTTCCTTGCTGCGCATGGAGCGCGTCTCGTGACGGTCGGGGTCGTACAGCCGCGTCTCCTGCGCGATCGTGCCGCCCCCCTCGAGTACCTCGATCTGGCGCTCGATCTCGAATTCGATGGCGCGCTCGACGAAGCGGAAGGAGTTGAGGTTCTTGAGCTCGGTGCGTGTGCCCAGCTTCTCGTGGCCGCGCGGACGCACGGAGACGTTGGCGTCGCAGCGGAAGGAGCCTTCCTGCATGTTGCCGTCGCTCACCTCGAGATAGCGCACCAGGGTGTGCAATTTCTTCAGATAGGCCACCGCCTCGGCGGCGGAGCGCAGATCGGGCGCGGTGACGATCTCCAGCAGCGGCGTGCCGGCGCGGTTGAGATCGATGCCGCTCATGCCGTGGAAGTCCTCGTGCAGGGACTTGCCGGCGTCCTCCTCCAGGTGGGCGCGCACGATGGTGACGGTCTTGGCGGCGGCCCCCTCGGGCAGGATCTCCAGACGGCCGTCGGAGACGATCGGCAGCTCGTACTGGCTGATCTGGTAACCCTTGGGCAGGTCCGGATAGAAGTAGTTCTTGCGCGCGAACACCGAACGCGGCTGGATGGTCGCACCGATCGCCAGTCCGAGCTTGACCGCCAGCCGCACCGCCTCGCGGTTCAGCACCGGCAGCACGCCGGGCAGGCCGAGGTCCACCGCGCAGGCCTGGGTGTTGGGCTCCGCGCCATAGGCCGTGGAGGCTCCGGAGAAGATCTTGCTCTTCGTCAGCAACTGGACGTGCGTCTCCAGTCCGATGACGGCCTCCCATTCCATCAGCAGTCACCCGCGGTGTTCATGATGTCCATCCCGATTGCTCTCTAACTAAGGTGAGGCGTGAGGAGTGAGGCGAAAAACCGGTTCATCTCACGCCTCACGCCTGACCCCTCACACCTCACGGTCATTCATACCCCGGCGGTATCCGCCGGTGCCAGTCGGTCTCGCGCTGGTAGGCATGGGCCAGGCCCAGCAGGCGGCCGTCGTCGAAATAGTCGCCGATGAGCTGCAGGCCGACCGGCAGCCCGCCGGCCAGGCCGCAGGGCAGCGACAGCGCGGGCAGACCGGCGAGATTGACCGCGATGGTGTAGATATCGCACAGGTACATGGTGAGCGGGTCGTCCTGCTTGGCCCCGAGCGGGAATGCGGTCGTCGGCGCGGTCGGCCCCAGGATCACGTCCACCTCGGCGAAGGCGCGGCGGAAGTCCTCGCTGATCAGCCGGCGCAGCCGCTGCGCCTTGAGGTAATAGGCATCGTAATAACCGGCCGACAGCACGTAGGTGCCGATCATGATGCGGCGCTTCACCTCGGCGCCGAAGCCCTCGCCGCGGCTGCGCTCGTACAGGTCGAGCAGGTTGCGCGGCTCATCGCAGCGGTAGCCGAAACGCACGCCGTCGAAACGCGACAGGTTGGACGAACACTCGGCCGGCGCGACGACGTAATAGGTGGGTACCGCCAGCGCGCTGTTCGGCAGGCTGATCTCGACCACGTTCGCGCCCAGCCGGCGGTAGACCGCGATCGCCTCCTCGACGGCGCGCGCGACGCCGGGATCCAGCCCGTCTCCGAAATATTCACGCGGCAGGCCGATGGTCAGGCCGGCGACCGCGGTCTCGTCGAGCTGGGCGCGATAATCAGGCACCGGGTGCTCCAGGCTGGTGGAATCGCGCGGGTCGAAGCCCGCCATGGCGGTCAGCAGCAGCGCCGCGTCCTCGGCGCTGGTCGCGATGGGGCCGCTCTGATCCAGGCTGGAGGCGAAGGCGATCATGCCGTAGCGCGACACCCGCCCGTAGGTCGGCTTGAGCCCGGTCAGGCCGCACAGGGCCGCCGGCTGGCGGATCGAACCGCCGGTGTCGGTGCCGGTGGCCGCCGGCGCCAGGCGCGCGGCCACAGCCGCGGCCGAACCGCCGGAAGAACCGCCCGGCACCCGCGCGCGATCCCAGGGGTTGCACACCGGGCCGTACCAGCTCGTCTCGTTGGACGAGCCCATGGCGAACTCGTCCATATTCGTCTTGCCGAGCATGACGACGCCCGCCTGACTCAGGCGCTCGACCACGGTGGCGTCGTAGGGGGCGATGAAATTGTCCAGCATGCGCGAGCCGCAACTGGTCTTCACCCCCCGGGTGCAGAAGAGGTCCTTGTGGGCGATCGGGATACCGGTCAGCGGGCCGGCGTCGCCGGCGGCCAGGCGGCGGTCGGCCGCGCCGGCGGCGGCGATGGCCTGCTCTGGCGTCACGCTGACGAAGGCGTTGAGCCCGGGATCGAGCCGGGAGACACGATCGAGGAAATGGCGGGTGAGCTCCAGGCTCGAGACCCGGCGCGCGCGTAGATCGGCGGACAGTTCGGCAATCGTCTTGCTGTGCATCGGCGTTCGGTCAGACGGTTCGACGCCCGGGGGACGGGCGCGGCATCATTCGATCACCCTGGGGACGAGGTACAGCCCCCGCTCGACGCGCGGCGCGACCGCCTGGAAGGCCGCGCGCGCGTCCCCCTCGGTCACCGCATCCTCGCGCAGGCGCTGCACGGCGTCGAGGGGATGCGCCATGGGCGTGACCGCGGCGGTATCGACCGCCCCCATCTGCTCGACGAAGGCGAGGATGGCGGACAGGTCGTGCGCGTAGCGCGGCGCGTCGCCGGCGCCGATTTCCAGTCGCGCGAGACGCGCGATCCGCTTCACGTCATCCTCACTCAGAGACATCTCTTACCCCTGTTTTTACAGTATCCGCGCGACCCCTTGACGGCGCCGGCGCGACATGTTTCATCGGCTTGCCGAAAACCCGACCCACTGTTAGAGTATTCCCGGCTTATTTTCCCTATAACAAGGACGACGCCAAATGTTCAAGCGCCTGCGCGGCATCTTCTCCAACGACCTGTCCATCGACCTCGGCACCGCCAACACGCTGATCTACGTCCGCGGACAGGGTATCGTACTGAATGAGCCTTCCGTGGTCGCGATCCGCCAGGAGCCCGGGACGGGCGGGCAGCGCACCGTGGCGGCCGTAGGCGCTGAGGCCAAGCTGATGATCGGCCGCACGCCGGGCAACATCACCGCCATCCGCCCGCTCAAGGATGGCGTCATCGCCGACTTCACGGTGACGGAGAAGATGTTACAGCATTTCATCCGCAAAGTGCACGAGAACCGCTTCTTCCGTCCCAGCCCGCGCGTGCTGGTGTGCGGGCCCTGCGGCGCCACCCAGGTGGAGCGCCGCGCCATCACGGAATCGGCCGCCGGCGCGGGCGCGCGCGAGGTCTACCTGATCGAGGAACCGATGGCGGCCGCCATCGGCGCCG
>JADLCS010000028.1 GCA_020847075.1 Gammaproteobacteria bacterium | reverse complement strand
TATAACAGTATCTGCTCATAATATATTCATGGGAGAGACAAATGAAGAAACTAACTTCTCTGTCCTTGGCGCCGGCCGCGCTTTTCATAGGCGGCGCTGCCATGGCGGCACCGATAGGTGGCTACGATGCGTGGACGGTCAACGCGGGTACCATCACGGCGACCTGCCCGGCGGGCCATACGTGTACGAATCTGGATGCTTCCGGCAACGGCATTCTGCAGCAAAAGATGGTGGATAGTACTGATACCACCGTTTCCTACTTCCGCACCATCGTTACCGAAGAAGGGGCCACGGCGACCAATGTGGCCGCGGTTCAGGCATTGGGCTTCCGTATCGAAGGCCAGATCGGGATCGATGGCGGTGGCGGCAACAACTACGTCAACCGCAGTGTGATCAAGTCCGGTTCCCTGCTGGGCAACGACCAGATGGCGACTTCGGCGGAGATCTCGCTGGGTGACCTGATGTCGGGCAGCCTGGCCCACTTCGTCGGAGATCAGACGCAGGGTCTGGGCGCGACCACGCGCAGCATGGACTGGCATTTCCATGAGAACGGCGTGAACTACCTCGAGTTGAACCATTACTCCACCGGCGGTACCGCCGGCGGCGGTGCGGGCAACGAGGGCGCGCTCACGGTGCGTCGTACGGGCAACCTGTCGGCCGGCGGTACGCTGACGCTGGGCGCGAGCCCGACGGAAGGCGTGCAGACCTTGGCGTATGCGACGGGGGGTTCGGTGACGGCGGTGTGGTTGACGCAGGCGGCGTCGGGCGTGGGTTCCTTCACGAACCGGACCCTGGGTCTGCAGCGCTACACGGTGATCACCAACAACGGCAAGACCAACGCTGGCGGTACGTCGATCGACGCGAGCAATGCGGATGGCGCGGGTAACTTCGCGATCACCCTGAATGGCAACGACGCGGCGATCAGCGGTACGCAGTTCGGCTGGAATGCGGCGCTGTTCGGTACTCAGCCTCAGCAGTATTTCGCCAACTCCGTCAGTAGCGGAGTGAACGCTCCGCCGGCCCCGGGTACTTTCGCCGATGACTTCCTGCTTCCCTAACGACGCGTAAATAGGAGAGTAATCATGAATCGCAAATATATAGCTTTAGCGATGGCGTCCGCGGGGGGGTTGCTGGTTTCGGGTGCTGCCCTGGCGGGTTCCGCCGCGACACACAATGCGCCGTTGAGCTTCGATCAGTACTCGGTCACCAACGGCACCATCACGGATACCTCGGTCGAGTGTAGCGTCGGTGGCTGGACCTGCGTCTCCCTGGACGCGACCAGCCGCGGCATGCTGATGCAGCAGGTCACCGATCCGGGCACCGGCGTCGCGTTCATCCGCACCATCACGGTGGAAGATGATGCGAATGGTACCACGGCCGCGGGCCTGTCCTTCTGGCAGGAGGCTCAGACCTTCGCCAGCGGTGTGACCAGCAACAACATCGCCCTTTCGCAGGGTGTGGTTGCCGGCGGCATGGACTTCCGTGTCAAGCTGTTCGAGGCCTCCTTCCGCTCCGACGGGGACATCACGATCCCGACCAGCGGCGGCGGCGGCGCGGAGATGTACATGAACCAGACGATCGGTACTGCGGGCCAGACCTTCCAGCAGGACGGCGTGAACGGCAATGCGCGTCAGCGCATCGACCAGGTCATGGGTACCAACCCGGGCAAGTTCACGTATGCCTCGATCGACGGCGCGGCGTTCATGCCGACGGCCGGCGGTACGCTGGGTGGTACGGTCATGCCGGCGCTGGCCTATGCCGCGACGGACGGTATCAGCGCGGTGTGGATCGGTGCGGATCAGCCGGGTAACTACGCGGCCTCGCTGCGTCAGTTCGGCTACCAGCAGTTCCGTAACTGGGGTGCCATCGCGGTGACCAACCCGGGCTCGAACGTACCGGGCGCCACCTCGACCTACTCCTCGGTCGGTCCGCTGGGTACCTTCTCGGCCAACGGCTCGTGGGACTGGGATGCGGCCCTGTGGGATCTCGGCGCGGCACCTTCCGGTCCGCCCTGATCTAGCTTTTTGTAGTAGCAGTACGGGCCGCAGTCTGGCCCAGGATATACCACTCCCAAGGTGTATCCGCGTTAGTGGTAGCAACGTCAGTTTGGGGGAGGCATTGCCTCCCCCATTTTTTTCCGATACTCACCACCATGGATCGTAACGTCGCGATGGGCGCCATTCTGAATGGCGAGGATATCGACGGCGCGCACCCCTGCCGGCGGGACGGCGGTTCGCGGTGAAGTCGCCTTGTACGAATCGCGAGGCCTGTCTTTTTCCTCCGCCCCTGTTCGAATCCGGGCGGCAAGCCCCCAGTCCGGATGCCGGAGATCAAAGGGCCCCGATCGGATCGGGGAACGGCCGGGACGGGAGCGCGCCTCTCAGAGCCTGATCAGCTCGAGAGAGCGCAATTCCCCTTTGTCGCCGACTTCATAGGAGACTTCCACGACCTCATCGACCGAGAGCGGGGCGATGGCCTCCGCCGAGGCGGTGAAGTGAATCGGCCTGCTCGATTCGGCATCCAGTATGACGAAGGAGTGGTTGTCGCGATCGATGGAAACGATGCTCCCCATATGCATGTTCTCGCCCAGGCTGTCGCAGGCGTAAGCAGGTCCGGCGCCGATCATCAGGCCGAACAGCAGGGTCGGGATGGCGTGTTTCATTGGCGTATCCTCCAGTTCGAGTAGCCGGTCAGGCGGTTTGCGATGAGGCGTCGAATCGTCCCTCCCGCGTGCAGGCGGAGGCGGGCGTAAGCTTCCAGCGCTGGAATCACCTGCCCCGATCCACGGGTCCGCGGGAACGGCATCGGCCTTTTTCGCTCGGGACCATTTTGGGCGGGTTCTGGCCCGGCCGCAAACGGTTTGTCATCCATCGCCCCGCCGCCGCTGTGCCCGGTGGCGGCGAAGCCAGAAGCAGAAAGTTGGCAAATATTTGAATCGTATCGTTTTAGGTATAAGCTTGGCGCCCGAGGGCTCGCGTATCCCTGAGACTGACCGCCTATGAATCTTTCGGTGAAACACAAAATCTTTCTGGTTCTTTTGCTCGCCATCGGGCTGGTGGTGGGGAGCATGGTCGTCTTCATGGAAATTTCCCTCGAGCGATTGTTCGTGCGGTTCATCGACGATCGCCAGCAGGTCAGGATCAACGGCATCGCGGGACATCTCGAAAACGAATATGCCCAGAGCGGCGGGTGGCAGCGGGTCGATGATAATCCGCTGATCTGGGCGCAGATGCTGCTCGGGGACAGCCAGCACATCACCAAGCATCACCCTGTCCGGAGCGCCCCTGAAAGTAGCGAGGGTTCGCGTCTGCTGGCCAGGATCAAGCTCATCGAAGGCGGTTTTCTGCGCGCGGACCGTCGCGTCATGCTGCTCGATGCGGACCGCTCCATCATCTACGGCGATGCCGATCTGGCGGAGCTCCTGACGCTGCGCCCGCTCACGGTCGACCAGCGCACGGTCGGATATCTCGGTATCCTGCCCGGACCTTCGTTGTCGGACATGAGCGCGGCGCATTTCCTCGATCAGCAGTCCGATGCCTTTGCGCTCATGGCGCTGACGGTGATGCTGGTATCGGCGATCCTGGCCTATGCCTTCGCGAACCGGCTGTTGCAACCTTTGCGTGCCATCACCGAGGGTTCGCGCGCCCTGGCGGAGGGGCATTACGGGGCGCGGGTCCCGATCAGGGGGGAAGACGAACTGGGACGGCTCGCGAAGGATTTCAACAGCCTCGCCGAGGCCCTGCAGCAAAACGAGGGGATACGCCGCCAGTGGGTGGCGGATATCTCCCATGAGATACGCACGCCGCTCGCGGTGTTGCGCGGCGAGATCGAGGCGTTGCAGGACGGCGTGCGCCCGGTGGATATCCAGGCGATCAACTCCCTGCACGGCGAGATTCTCCGCCTCGGCCGCTTGGTGGACGATCTCTACGAACTGTCGATGACAGACCTGGGGGCCCTGCAATATCGCAAGACCCGGGTCGATCCGCTGGCCATTCTGGAAGATAACCTCAAGACCCATGCCGAGGAGTTCCGCGCCGCCGGCATCGAGGTCGCGCTGGACAAGCGGCTCACGGATCCGGTATTACTCAATGCGGACCCGGACAGGTTGGAACAACTGTTCTTCAATCTGTTGAGCAATACCCTGCGCTATACGGATGCAGGGGGGCGTCTGGTGATCCGCGCGAGTCGGGACGATAGGCAGTTGGTGCTGGATTTCATGGATTCCGCGCCCGGGGTGCCGGAAGAGGATCTGCCCCGCCTGTTCGAACGGCTCTTCCGTGTCGAATCCTCCCGCAGCCGGGCCTATGGCGGTGCGGGACTCGGTTTGGCGATTTGCCGTAATATCGTGCATGCCCATGGCGGGAACATTTCCGCGCAGCCCTCCAGTCTGGGCGGTGTATGGGTGCGCGTAACCTTGCCCCTGTAGGATCGGAAGCGACATGAACGACGTATATCCGCAACGGATCTTGGTGGTGGAAGATGAGGATAAACTGTTGCAACTGCTGCAGGATTATCTCGCCGATGCCGGTTTTACCCCGTTTGCGCTCCGCGACGGGAAGAAGGTGATTCCGTGGGTACGCGAACATCAGCCGGATCTGATCCTCCTGGACATCATGCTGCCGGGGATGGACGGGCTGGAGATCTGCCGCGGCATACGCTCCTTCAGCCAGGTGCCGATCATCTTCATCACCGCGCGGGTGGAGGAGATCGACCGCCTGCTGGGGCTCGAGCTGGGCGGGGACGACTATATCTGCAAGCCGTTCAGTCCGCGCGAGGCTATCGCGCGCATCAAGGCGGTATTGCGCCGTCTGGCCGCCTCGGGGCACGCCGTCCCCGGCGAGGGGGTAGTGGCCCTGGATGAAAACAGCCACCGGGTGTGGGCGGACGGGCGCAGCGTGGTATTGACCATGGTCGAGTTCAAGCTGCTGGAAACGCTCTACCGGGAGCCGGGCCGGATCTATTCCCGCGGTTACCTGATGGACCGCATCTACAAGGACAGCCGCGTCGTTTCCGACCGCACCATCGACAGCCATATCAAAAAACTGCGCAAGAAGCTGACCACCCTGTTGCCGGAGATGGAGCTCATCCAGTCGGTCTATGGCGCGGGCTACCGCTACGAACCCGTAGCGATCACCCTCGGCGAGGATAAATCCTAGATTCCTCGATATTTGCGCATTTCCTCCCGAATAATTGCCCAATCCGGCCCTAAGTTCGAAATGGTCGGGGCAGAATCGAAGGCCCGTCGCCGGCCTTCGTAGTCTACGCCCGATGAGAGATCTCCGGTGCCTGCGCCCGGAAATCTCCGTTACAGCGACCATGGGGCAGTCTCCGGGCAATGATCGATTTCAATCGGCGCTTGCTGTTCATTCACATCGCCAGGACGGGCGGCACCAGTATCGAGACCGCATTCGCGGGCATCGACTGGTGCTGTATCGATCTCCCCACCAAACACCTGTCCGCCTCGCAGGCGCGCGCCCGCTACGGCGAAGAGATATGGAACGGTTTCACCAAGTTCGCCGTCGTGAGAAACCCCTGGGACAGACTGGTCTCCATGTGGTCGACGGGCTCATGGCATTTCGATGGGGATTTCGATCCGGATTCCGAGCCCGGCGCTGACATGGAGGCGTTTCTGGCGCAACTCAGGCCGCATCCGAACGAAACCTATCGATCCTTGTTCTATCACGAGATCCTCGACGAGAGGCTCGATTACGTACTCCGCTTTGAAAACCTGCAGGGGGATCTTACGCGCATGTTGCGGGAATGCTCCCTCGAGTCCGTCGTCCTTCCCCGCACGGAGGCCACGTACAGGGGGCATTACGCAGACTATTACACCGCGGAAGCGGCGGAGATCGCCGGGGCGATGTTCCGGCGGGACATCGACGACTACGGTTACCGCTTCGAATCCGCCCCCCGGAGATACGGCTGATCGGCGCGGTGTGATCTCAGGCGGGTGGCCCGAGCCTTGCCGCGGTCTCCGCGACGCGTCGCCCGAGCGCGCGGCACAGGCGCTTTTCCTCCTCGCTCAATGGACGGCTCTCATCGAGCCCGGCGGTATGGCTGGCGCCATAGGGGGTGCCGCCGCTGGCGGTATGCATCAGGTCGGGTTCACTGTAAGGCAGGCCGAGCAGGAGCATGCCGTGATGGAGCAGGGGGAGCATCATGGACAGCAGCGTGCTTTCCTGTCCGCCGTGCAGGGTCCCCGTCGAAGTGAAGACCGCGGCCGGTTTACCGATGAGTGCCCCCGACAACCAGAGGCCGCTGGTCCCGTCCAGGAAATACTTGAGTGCCGCCGCCATATTGCCGAAACGCGTCGGGCTGCCCAGTATCAGACCGGCGCATTCCGCCAGGTCGGCATGGGTCGCGTAGGGGGGGCCTGCGGCGGGGATGGTGTCTTCTGTCGTCTCGCAGACCGTGGAGACCGCGGGCACCGTGCGCAGGCGTGCGCGAAAGCCGGGGATCTCCTCCACGCCATGCGCGATCTTGTGCGCCATGGCGGCGACGTTACCGTGGCGGCTGTAATAGAGCACGAGGATCTCGGGCATGGCTACAGAATGTCCAGGATCTTCTCGGGCGGGCGGCCGACGACGGCGGCCTCGTCCGTCACCACGATCGGACGCTCGAGCAGGATCGGGTGCTCCGTCAGCGCGGCGATCAACTGATCCCGGGTGAGTCCGGGGTCGTCCAGCCGATTTTCACGATAGGCCGCCTCCTGCTTGCGCATGAGGTCGCGCGGTTCCATCTCCAGGCGGTCGAGCAGGACCTTCAAATCCTTTTGTCCGGGAGGGTTTTTCAGATATTCCACGATCGTGGGTTCGATGCCGTGTTCGTGCAGCAGTTCGAGCGCCTGGCGCGATTTGGAGCAACGCGGATTGTGGTAGATAGTGACGTTCATTAAGTCTCCCCGCGGGTCGGCCGGTACACCCGGTATTCTACCCCGCCGTTTCTTGACAGCCTATAGGGCCGGTGATAGTTTGCCAATAAAAACGAGACCTTGGCGATATCCGCCGGGTATTTTCCCGTTCTCCCGATATGTACGTATGGCATGTTCGCAACGATAGCTAGGAACATCGGTTCAGCCATTCTCGTGACGATCGGGCTCGTCGGCTGCGCGATGGCCCCGACGCAGGAGATGAGCGATGCCCGCCAGTCGGTGCAGGCCGCCCACGAGGCCGGCGCCCGCGACTATGCCTCGCACAATCTGCGCATCGCCGTCGAATACCTGGAGGAGGCCGAGCGCGAGCTCGAGCTGCGCTACTTCAGCCGCGCCCGGCACGACGCCGTGGTGGCCAGGAGCGAGGCCCTGAAGGCGCGCAACGTTACCCTGGCCATCCAGGAGGTGGAGGGCGAGATCGCGCAGACCGGCGCCCCGGAGGACGTGGTGCAGCGCGCCACCGGGCTGTTACTGGAGGCGATGCAGGCGGCGACGGAGGGCAAGGACAAGAAGGCCATCCGCCTCGCCGACGAGGCGAAGACCCTGCTGCAACCCCCCGACCCCGACCTTTGATCCCGCGGCGATGAAGCGCATCGAGCATTTCTTCGAGGGCGCGCTGTGGAACAGCCGCTACATCGTGCTGCTGGCCGTGATCTCGAGCCTGCTGGCGGGCGGCGCGATGTTCTATATGGCCACCGTGGACGCCATCTACATGCTGGCGCATCTGGGCGAATACGCCTCGCCCGCGCTCGAGGGGCACGCGCGCGGCGAACTGCGCGGCACCACCATCACCCACGTGGTCGAGATCGTCGACGGCTATCTGCTGGCGACGGTCATGCTGATCTTCGCGCTGGGCCTGTACGAACTGTTCATCAGCAAGATCGACCAGGCGACGCACGCGGAGAACTCCTCCAATGTGCTGCTGATCGACAGCCTCGACGATCTGAAGGCCCGGCTGGCCAAGGTGATCCTGATGATCCTGATCGTGAAATACTTCGAGCATGCGATCGCGATGGAGTTCGAATCGCCGGCCGATCTGCTCTATCTCGCCGGTGGCATTACGCTCATCGGTCTCGCCCTGTACCTGACGCATGCCGCCGATCCCAAGGACGGGGCGCCGCCCAAGCCGGGAGGCGGGCACTAGGCCGATCCGCGCCTATTCCGGCCGCCCGTCGCGTGCCGCCTTCAGTACCAGGGCGTCGAATTCCTCCGCCGACAACAGACCGCGTTCCGCTACCACCTCGCGTACCGGGCGGCCGCTGCGCTCCGAGGTCTTGGCCACTTCGGCGGCCGCGGCGTAGCCGATGCGCGTGTTGAGCAGCGTGGCGAGACCGACGCTGGCGTGGAGGAATTCCCGGCAACGCTCGCGGTCCACGCGCAGCCCTTTCAGGTTGCGTTCGGTGGCGGCGTCCATCGCGTGGGTCAGCCAGTCCATCGCGTCGAACAGGGCCGAGCCCAGCGCCGGCATCATCACGTTCAGCTCGAGCTGGCCGGCCTGGGTCATCGCCGCCACGGCGGCGTCCTGGCCCAGCACCTGATAGCACACCTGGTTCAGCATCTCGAACATCACCGGGTTGACCTTGCCCGGCATGATACTGGAACCCGGTTGTACCGCTGGCAGCACGATCTCGCCCAGCCCCGTGCGCGGGCCGGAGGCGAGCAGGCGCATGTCGTTGGCGGTGCGCGTGAGCTCGAGCGCGAGGTCGCGCAAGGTGGAGGAGAGCTGCTGCACGTCGTGCATGGACTGCATCTGCGCGGCGAGATCGGACGCGGGGCGGATCGCCTCACCGGTCAGGCGCGCCAGTTCGGCGGCCGCACTGTCCGGGTAGCCGGGCGCGGTGTTGAGCCCGGTGCCGGCGGCGCTGCCGCCGAGCCCGATCTCGCATAGCATCGGACGTACGGCCTCGAGCCGGCCGGCGCAGCGGCGCAGGATCCAGGCGTAGGCCGCGAACTCGCGCCCCAGCGTCGTCGGTACCGCGTCCTGCAGGTGGGTGCGGCCACTCTTGACCGTATCCGCCTCGCGCGCCGCGATGGCGGCGTATTCATCGGCCATCGCCCGTACCGCCGCGCACAACCGCGGCAGCTTGGCCAGCGCGGCCAGCCGGATGGCGGTCGGGATGGTGTCGTTGGTGCTCTGCCCCATGTTGACGTGGTCGTTGGGATGCACCGGGGCGTATTCGCCGCGCCGCCCGCCGAGCGCGACGTTCGCCAGGTTGGCGATCACCTCGTTGCTGTTCATGTTGTGGCTGGTGCCGGCGCCGGCCTGGAAGCGATCGACCACGAACTGATCGAGAAACTCGCCGGCGAGGATCCGGTCCACGGCGTCGATGATCGCGGCGGCGAGGCGCTCTTCCAGCCAGCCGGCCTGCCGGTTGGCGACCGCGGCGGCGCGCTTGATGGCCACGTGGGCGAGCACGAAGTCGCGATCGGGCCGGCGCCCGCTGATGGGGAAATTGTCCACCGCGCGCTGGGTCTGGATGCCGTACCAGGCCGCGTCCGGGACCCGGATTTCGCCCAGGCTGTCTTTCTCGATGCGAAACGTGCCGCTGCTCATGCTGTCGCCTTCTGTTCGGATGGGGAAGGGCGCGGCGGACGCGGATCGGGCCGCCGCGTACTATAATGACCGCTCAACGGGGCAGATATTACGTGACGGCCGCGGGCGTGAAAAGCCGTTTTCCCCGGCGCCTCGCGCGGGTTTCCACTATGACGCAGACGATCCTGGTGACCGGTATCCATTGCCTGGTGTCCGGCCGGGTCCAGGGCGTGTATTACCGCGCCTCGGCCCGGCGCGAGGCCGAGGCGCTGGGCCTGACCGGCTGGGTGCGCAACCTGCCCGACGGCCGCGTCGAACTGGTGGCGATGGGGCTGGAGCACGCCTTGCGGCAGTTGCAGGACTGGTTGTGGCGGGGGCCGTCGGACGCGCGGGTCACGGACGTGACCTGCGAGTGCACCGAACACCCCCCGCTTCCGCGGTTCGAGATCAGGTAAAAAAAGGGGCTAAAAAAAGGGTCTGACCCCTTTAAGGTAAAGGGGTCAGACCCCTTTTTCTCTAGCCCCTTTTCTCCTATTTGATGCAGACGGTGCGGACGGTGTGCAGGTCGGTCAGGCCCTGCAGCACTTTTTCGATGCCGTCCTGTTTCAGTGTGCGCATGCCCTCGCGCAGGGCTGTCGACAGCAGTTCCGACACCTGGGCATGCTCGAGGATCTGTTTCTTGATCGCGTTGCTCGCGTACAGCAGTTCGTGGATACCGAGACGGCCCTTGTAGCCAGTATCGTCGCAGGTCTTGCAGCCCTTTGGCCGGTAGAGCGTGAAGCGGCCGTCCGTGGCGAACTTTTCCCGCCATTCCTTCACTACCTCGTCGTGAACCGCCTGCCTCTCGTGTTCCGGCGCCGTCGGTGCGATCAGCTCATAGCAGTATTCGGCCGCGATCTCGCGGATTTCCTCCTCCGTCGGCTCGTAGGGCTCCTTGCAGTGGACGCACAATCGCTTCGCCAGGCGCTGGGCCAGGATACCGATGAGGGCGTCGGCGAAGTTGAACGGGTCCATGCCCATGTCGAGCAACCGCGTCACCGTCTCGGGCGCCGTGTTGGTGTGCAGGGTGGACAGCACCAGGTGGCCGGTCAGCGAGGCCTCGATACCGATGCTGGTGGTCTCCTTGTCGCGCATCTCGCCGACCATGATGATGTCCGGATCGGCGCGCAGGAAAGAGCGCATCGCCGCGGCGAAATTGAAGCCGATCTTGGATTTCACCTCGACCTGACGCAGGCCGCGCTGGGTGATTTCGACCGGGTCCTCCGCGGTCCAGATCTTCACGTCCGGGGTATTCAGGTAACCGAGCACGGAGTGCAGCGTGGTCGTTTTTCCCGAGCCGGTGGGGCCGCATACGAAGATCAGCCCATAGGGTTTGGAGATCATTCTCTTCAGCGTGGTCTCATTGCGCGTGGACAGCCCGATCTTGTCGAGGGGGACCGGTTCCCCGCTCGCCAGGATGCGCATGACCACGTCCTCCATGTCGGCCGCCGTCGGGATGGTGGCGACGCGCAGCTCGATCTTGAGCGAGCTGAATCGCTTGAAGTCGATCTTGCCGTCCTGGGGTTTGCGCTTCTCCGAGATGTCGAGATCGGCCATGATCTTGATGCGCGCGACCACCGCGCTGCGCATCTTGGCCGGGATCTCGTAGTAGTTCTTCAGGTCGCCGTCCTTGCGGATGCGCACGATGGTCTTTTTCTTGCCCGGATAGGGCTCGATGTGGATGTCGGAGGCGCCCTGCTGGTAGGCATCGATGATGATCTTGTTGACCAGCTTGACGATGACGTTGTCCTGTACCGAGGTCTCGCCGTATTCCTCCTCGCTCTCCTTGTCCACATCCTCGTATCCGAGGGTGTAGTCGTCGAGCGATTCGCTGTCGATATTCGACATGGTATACAGCGTGGTGATGGTATTCTCGATCGCCGTCTTCGAGGCGATCACCGGTTCGACGAAGAGATTCGAATGAAAGCGCGCCGCGTCGAGCGCCTCGCGATCCATCGGATTCTCCAGGGCCACCACCAGTTTGTTGTTGAAACTGTGGATGGGCACCATGCCGTACTGGCGCACCATTTCCTCGGGGATGTACTTGATCGCTTCCGGGTTGATCTTGAACTTGGCGAGGTCGATGAAGGGGATGCCGAGCTTTTCCGACAGGGCCTGCATGATCTCGCCCATGTTGATGATGCCGAGATCCATCAGCACCTGGCCGAGCTGCATGTTTTTCCCTTGAGCGCGATGGTGTTTCTGCGCCGCCAGGGCATCGTCCAGGTTGTTCTGGGTGATCAGCTTCTCCTTGACCAGGATCTCGCCGAGGCGCAGCGTGGGGGCCGCCTTGTGGTGGCGCAACACCTCCTCCAGGGCCTCGGTGCTCTCGATGTTATTCAACTCGGCTCTGGGCTCCTCGCCCGGCCGCTCCGCGACGGGTTCCTGCGCCGGGGCGGCGGCCGGGGCCTCTCCCGGCGTCAGCCGGTACTGTTCCATCGAGGCATGCGGCACGAAGGCGTGGAAATAGCGCTGGTTCTGCAGCAGGGGATACAGGTAGAGCCCGCCGGCATCGCTGCGGTAGCCGAGGGTGACGTCCGACAAGGTGCTGCCATCCTTCAGCTCGATCAGGTACTGGAGGATGCGTGAACCCTGGTTGGCGGGCGGCGCCGCCTGCTCGGCCGTGAGCCGCTCCGCCGTCCACGCGCGCGGCTGCGGCAGTTGGAAATACCTGAACTTGGCGAAGGGGATGTCCTGGGTCGCGCCGCCGTCCACGGTGACGGTGATGGACTTTTCATCGCGCAGGAATTTTTGCAGCGTCCCCGACAGGGTGGCGCCGTCATGCAGCACCAGCTCGATCCTTTCCCCGGCCTTGAGCGCATTCTTGATGTCGATCTCCGCCAGCGGCGGTGGCAGGATCGGGAGGATATGGCTGGGTTTGAGTCTCTGTGCCGGCGCCGATGACATGATTGTTTTCGCCTTTCTGTAATTAAATCAATTGGATGAAAACCGGATCCGGCCGCGCGGGCCCCTCCCGGGGCCCCGCGTTCCCTGGCGGCTATGCCCGGGTTTTCAGCGTCTTAGGCTTTTTATCGGACGAATTGCAGGCGCATTGAGAGGTCGGTCGCAAAAATGTCCTTGGTGAGCGATCCGATGGAGATACGGTCCACCCCGGTCAGGGCGATCGCACGGAGGTTGTCGAGGGTGATGCCGCCCGAGGCCTCGAGCAGGGTCTGACCCTTGTGGCGGACGACGGCCTCGCGCAGGTCGTCGAGGTCGAAATTGTCCAGCAGCACGATGTCGGCCCGGGCCGCGATCGCCTCCGCCGCCCCGGTCAGATCCTCGACCTCCACCTCGACGGGCAGCCCGGTGGCGAGGGCCCGCGCGTCCTCGATCGCCCGGGTGATCGAGCCGCTGGTCGCGATATGGTTCTCCTTGATCAGGATGCCGTCGTACAGGCCCAGGCGGTGATTGCGTCCCCCGCCGCAGCGAACGGCGTATTTCTGCCCGTGGCGCAGGCCCGGCAGGGTCTTGCGCGTGTCGAGCAGGGCGACCGGCAGATCCCGGATGCGCGCGTGGTAAACCGCCGTGCGGCTCGCCGTGCCGGACAGGGTCTGCAGAAAATTGAGCGCCGTGCGCTCGCCGGTGAGCAAGGCGCGGGCCGGCCCGCGCAGCCGGCACAGCGTCTGTCCGGCCGTGACGGACGCGCCGTCGGGGAGCGCCCATTCCACCGTCACGGCGCCGCCGAGTTGCTCGAATACCGCCTCGAACCAGGCCCGGCCACACAGCACGGCGTCCTCCCGGCTGATGACCGCGCCCTCGGCGCGCAGCCCGGCCGGCACCAGGCGCGCGGTCACGTCGCCGTCGCCGACATCCTCGGCGAGCGCGCGGCGCACGTCCTCGCGCACGATGGAGGGATCCGGCCCTGCCGCCGTCATCGAGTCAGCCTTCATCTCCCCTTTCCTCCCGGCCCCGCGTCGGACGGGCACGATCGCCATGCGTCCTGCCCGCCGGGCTGTCCCCCATTTTACATGTACGCGGGGAAACCTCCGCGTCGGCGCGGCGTGGCGCCCGTGGCCGCAAAGGCGGATAATCGGGCCACATCCCCAAACGGCACGGCAAGGAGAGAAGGCATGAGATCGCTCTGGATAGGCACGCTTCTGTTTACCCTGGGGCTGGGCGCGGCCCATGCCGCCATCGTCACCCAGGAGATCGATTACACGGTAGACGGCACCACCCTGAAGGGCTATCTGGCCTACGACGACGCCATCGAGGGTGCGCGCCCCGGCGTCCTGGTCGTGCACGAATGGTGGGGCATGAACGACTACGCCCGCAGACGGGCGCACATGCTGGCGGAACTCGGTTACACCGCCTTCGCGCTCGACATGTACGGCGACGGCAAGCAGGCGCACCACCCCGACGAGGCCGGCAAGTTCGCCAGCGAGGTGATGAAGAACCAGGACCTGGCGCGGGCGCGCTTCAATGGCGCGCTGGAGGTCCTGCGCAAGCAGAAGACCGTCGATCCCGCACGTGTCGCGGCCATCGGCTATTGCTTCGGCGGCGCGGTAGTCTTGCAGATGGCCCGCGATGGCGCCGACCTGGATGGAGTCGTGAGCTTCCACGGTAACCTCGCCCCCGTCAGTCCGGCGCAGCCCGGCGCCGTCAAGGCGAAGATCCTGGTGCTGACCGGCGCGGACGATTCCTTCGTCCCGGCGGAACAGATCGAACAATTCGAAAAGGAGATGGACGCCGCCAAGGCCGATTACAAGGTGATCGTCTATCCCGGCGCCAAACACAGCTTCACCAGCCCCGAGGCGGACAAGTACGGCCAGGAATTCAATCTGCCCCTGGCCTACAACAAGGCGGCCGACGAGGCCTCGTGGCAGGAGATGCAGGACTTCTTCCAGCAGATCCTGAAGTAGCCTGACGCCCCCCGGGCGCGGGGCTGACGTTATGGGGCGCGCGTAGGTTGGGCTGAGCGCAGCGAAGCCCGACAGGGTTGTGATGTTGGGCTTCATTTCATTCAGCCCTACCTACGCGCTGTGCTCAGCCCAACCTACACGATTTTGCGGTTCCGATATCCGGGTCACGGGGCGCGCTTGAATGTCCCGCGCCGGGGCCCTATATCACAGGAGGAATAACAAGGCCGGCGGCATGGACGACATGCACCGTGCGGCCGTACAGAATCCCGAAGACCCAGGGTTTCGATCAACATAACGCAAGATCGCGGAGTGCATTGCCATGCGCATGGACAAGCTGACCACCAAATTCCAGATGGCGCTCGCCGACGCCCAGAGCCTCGCCGTCGGGCGCGACCACCAGTTCATCGAGCCGGCGCATCTGATGACCGCGCTGCTCGACCAGGAGGGCGGCACCGTGCGCCACCTGCTCGCGCAGGCCGACGTCAATGTCAATGCGCTGCGCGACCAGCTCGACGACCTGCTGGACCGTATTCCGCGCGTCGAGGGCACGCCCGGCGAGGTGCACGTCTCCAACGACCTCGGCCGCTTGCTCAACGTCACCGACAAGCTGGCCCAGAAGCGCAACGACCAGTACATCTCCAGCGAGCTGTTCGTGCTCGCCGCGCTGGAGGACAAGGGCGAGTTCGGCAACCTGATGCGCAAGGCGGGCGCCTCGAAAGGAGCCATCGAGCAGGCCATCGACGCCATGCGCGGCGGCCAGAAGGTCGACGACCCCAACGCCGAGGAGAGCCGCCAGGCGCTGGACAAATATACCATCGACCTCACCGAGCGCGCCGAGCAGGGCAAGCTCGATCCGGTGATCGGCCGCGACGACGAGATCCGCCGCACCGTGCAGGTGCTGCAGCGCCGCACCAAGAACAACCCCGTGCTGATCGGCGAACCCGGCGTCGGTAAGACCGCCATCGTCGAGGGGCTGGCCCAGCGCATCATCAATGGAGAGGTGCCGGAGGGGCTGAAGGACAAGCGTGTGCTGTCGCTCGACATGGGCGCGCTGCTCGCCGGCGCCAAGTTCCGCGGCGAATTTGAAGAACGCCTGAAGGCGGTGCTGAACGACCTCGCCAAGCAGGAAGGCCGCATCATCCTGTTCAT
>JADLCS010000027.1 GCA_020847075.1 Gammaproteobacteria bacterium | reverse complement strand
GCCCGATGGCGGAATATGCCGGGCTGGCCGCGGAGCTCGGGCTGGACGTCCTCGTCGAGGTGCATGACGGCGCCGAGCTGGCGCGGGCGCTGGCCCTCGCCACGCCGCTGGTCGGGATCAACAACCGTGACCTGCGCAGCTTCGAGACCCGGATCGAGACGACGCTGGATCTGCTGGACGTCATCCCGCCCGGTCGGGTGGTGGTCACCGAGAGCGGCATCCACGGCGTGGAGGACGTGCGGCGCCTGCGTGCGCGCGGCGTCAACGGTTTTCTGGTCGGCGAGGCGTTCATGCGGGCTCCGGATCCGGGCGCCGAACTGGAGAGATTGTTCGGGTGAGCGGGCGGGCGCGGGGTTAAAGTCCACCCGGGCGGAGTCGATACGCTGCATGGTGCCTTAACGGCCCCGCCCTTCACGCCGCGCCGTGTCCTGCCGCTGAGCCGGTGGCGGGCGGCAAGATTATCCCAGGGTTTACCGGAGAGAAGAGACCGTTCCATGTCCAGGAAGAAATCGATTCGATATGCCGGCGCGTTCATGCTGACGCTGGCGGCGGGCGGCGCCGGCGCCGTTCCGTTCAGTTCCTTCGATGCGCGCAGTTACGCCATGGGCGGGGCGGGCGTGGCCGCGGGTACCGCCGCGAACGCCGTCTTTCTCAATCCCGCCTTGCTGGCGTCCGAGGTCGGTGCGGAGGCGTTCAGCCTGGAACTGCCCGTCATCGGCGGGCGGCTCACCGATCCGGGCCGCCTGTCGGACGCCATCGACGAATTCAACGAGATCGAGCCGATCGGCGAGTTTCAGGACGCCGTCAACCTCTATAACATCACGCCCGACGCCGGCAACGCGGCCGATGTCCAGGCCGCCGGCACCCGATTGATCGAGCAGTTGGCGAATGTCTCCGGCAAGACCCTGTCGGCGGAGGCGGACGCCGGTTTCGCGCTGGGCATCCCGCACCCGAAATACGGGCTGTCGGCCTATGTGAAGACCAATGCGGTCGGCGGGGCGGTGGGGGAGGCCTCCGCCGCCGATATCGCGGCGATCCAGCAGGCCATGGCCGAGGCTCAGGCCCTTCAGCCCGCGATCGATCCCACGGATGCGCTGAGTTCCTCGGTGCGCGCGCGTTTCAGCCGCATCACCGAGGTGGGGGTGGCGATCGCGCGGGAGTTCGATATCCTCGGCGGGTTGTCCGTCGGGGTCACGCCCAAGATCGTCGGCGTGCGCACCTACGATTTCTTGTTCGTCGGCAGCGAGATCGATACGGCCGAGGTCAGCCTGAGCGAGAGCCAGCAGAGCGACGCGGGCATAAACCTGGATGTCGGTCTGGCCAAGGCGTACGACAACGGCCTGAAGCTCGGGCTCGTGGTCAAGAACCTGATCCCCCAGGACTACGAAACGGTGCTCGGAAACGAGTTCAAGCTCGAGCCGATGGCGCGCGCGGGCGTTGCCTACACCAATGACTGTCTGACCGCCGCGGCGGATCTCGACCTGACGGAGAACGAGTCCGGCGGCTACGAGCCCAAGACCCGCTACGCGTCCCTGGGCGTGGAGCTGTATCTGTTCGAGGCCGCGCGGGTGCGCCTGGGATACCGCCATAATCTGAGCGATATCCCCGCGGACATCGAGACCGACCTCATGACGGCGGGGATCGGGTTCACCTCGTTCGGCGCCCAGGTCGATCTCGCCGTCGCCGGCAACGGCGACGAATTCGGGGCCGCCCTGCAACTCGGGTTCAGATTCTAGGGGACGGACTTAAGTCCGTCCCCATATAGAAACGGGACAGACAAAATCTGTCCCGTCTCTAAATTCAGTCCGAGAACTGTATAGTCCAGAGTTCTGCTCGATTCTCAGGGGGGAACGGATTTATTGACCCGTCTCTGAATCCAGTCCGCGCAGTCGGGGGAAGATTTAAAATCTGTCCCCTAAGTACATGCCAGGGGACGGACTTCAGTCCGTCCCCACGTAGCCCAAATACTACCGCGTCCCGAACACCACGATGGTCTTGCCCTTCGCGGTGATCAGATTCTGCTGTTCCAGGTTCTTCAGCACGCGCCCGACCATCTCGCGCGAGCAGCCGACGATGCGGCCCAGCTCCTGGCGTGTGATGCGGATCTGCATCCCGTCGGGATGGGTGATGGCGTCCGGTTGCTGGCACAGCTCCAGCAGTGTCCGCGCCACCCGGCCGGCGACGTCCATGAAGGCGAGGCGGCCGACCATGCTGCTGGTGCGGCGCAGGCGCATGGCCATCTGGCTGGCGAGTTCGAAGAGTATTTCGGGGTTCTGGGAGCTCAACTGGCGGAACTTCTCGTAGTTGATCTCCGCCAGCTCGCACTGCGTCCGCGCGCGCACCCAGGCGCTGCGCTTGGGATTTTCCTTGTCGAACAGCCCCATCTCGCCGAAGAAGTCGCCTGCGTTCAGATAGGCCAGCACGATCTCGTGACCGTCGTCGTCCTCGTGCAGCACCGTGACCGAGCCTTCGATGATGTAATATAAGGCGTCCGGCGCGTCGCTGGCATAGATGATCACGCCCTTGGCGGGATAGCGCCGGCGATGGCAGTGGGCCAGAAAGCGCTCCACCGCGGGATTGATGATTTTTCTTCGCAATTGCGTCATGATCAGTCCTCGCCTGCCCAGCCCGGGTGACACCGGAGGGCTGAGGGGGTCAACTTATTAATTCGTATGATTTATCGGTAGGGACGGGAAGAAGTTTAATGAAGGCCAGGATCAAGTGGACCGAAGGGGCGCAATTCGTCGGCAGCAGCGACAGCGGCCACCCTGTCGTTATCGATGGCCCGGTGGACGGCGGCGGGAAGAACCTGGGACTGCGGCCGATGGAGCTGGTGCTGCTGGGGACCGGCGGCTGTACCGCCTACGACGTGGTCGACATCCTGAGAAAGTCCCGCCAGCCGGTGCAGGACTGCGTGGTCGAGATCGAGGCCGACCGGGCCGAGCAGCCGCCCAAGGTATTCACCCGCATCCACATCCGCTTCATCGTCACCGGCAAGGGGCTGGGCGAGGCGGCCGTGAAGCGCGCGGTCGATCTGTCGGCCGAGAAATACTGCTCCGCCTCCATCATGCTGAGGCGCGCCGGGGTGGAGATCACCCATGACTACCGCATCGTCGAAGGCGCCTGAGGCGCCCGCCGCGGGGCAGCGCCCCGCGCCCACGGCCGGCCTCCGTCACGTGGCGCTCTACGCGCGGGATCTCGCGGCGGTCGAGCGGTTCTACGTCGAGCTGCTCGGGATGAGGGTCGAATGGCGCCCGGACCCCGACAACGTCTATCTGACCTCCGGCGGGGACAATCTGGCGCTGCACCGCGCGCCCGCGGATTTCGCCCCGGTCAAATCACAACGCCTTGATCATATAGGGTTTATCATCAGGACCCCGGCGCAGGTGGACGAATGGCACGCATTCCTGCTCCGGCACGGCGTGTCGATCAAGGTGCCGCCGCGCACCCATCGGGACGGCGCGCGCAGCTTCTACTGCGCCGACCCGGACGGCAACCTCGTTCAGCTCATCTACCATCCCCCGATCGCCGATCCGGCGGCGTGAGGGCGCGGGGGGTAACCCGCGACCGAAATGTGATAGCATACTGCGCTTTCCACTTGACCGAGAGGTGTTACGTGAGATGTCGAAAGATCAGAAACTGAGGTTGCACGGCTTCAACAACCTGACCAAGAGCCTGAGCTTCAACATCTACGATATCTGTTACGCCAAGACGGACAAGCATCGGCGCGAATATATCGAATATATCGATGAGGCCTATAACGCCGAGCGGTTGACGCAGATCCTCACCAACGTCGCGGAGATCATCGGCGCCAACATCCTCAACATCGCGCGCCAGGATTACGATCCGCAGGGGGCGAGCGTCACCATGCTGATCTCCGAGGAGTCGGTGGTTCCCCTGCACACCTTCGAGGACGTGGAGGCGCCGGGTCCGCTGCCGGAGACCGTGGTGGCGCATCTCGACAAGAGCCACCTCACGGTGCACACCTACCCCGAGAGCCATCCGGACAACGGTATCAGCACCTTCCGCGTCGACATCGACGTGTCCACCTGCGGCCGCGTATCGCCGCTGAAGGCGCTCAATTACCTGATCCACAGTTTCGAGTCCGACATCGTGATCATGGATTATCGCGTGCGCGGCTTCACCCGCGACGTCAAGGGCAAGAAGCTCTACATCGACCACAAGATCAACTCGATCCAGAACTATCTCTCCAAGGACACGCTGGATCGCTATCAGACCATCGACGTCAACGTCTACCAGGAGAACATCTTCCACACCAAGATGATCCTGAAGGAATTCGGTCTCGACACCTATCTCTTCGGCACCGGCGAGAAGGATCTGGACGAGAACGAGAAGCGACAGATCAACCGCCAGCTGCAGCAGGAGATGGCGGAGATCTTTTACGGCCAGAACATCCACAAGATGTGACGCGACACGGGCCGTCGTCTCCGGCCCGGCGGAGGTTGACATGCATGCGCGGCAGTATTCGCCCTTCGATCGTTTCCTGATCAACGTCGACCGCGGCCTGCGCACCGTGTTCGGCCGCCCTGCCTTGTCGGAGCGGCCCGATCCGGCGGCCGCCTGCGCCGAGGTGGACCTGGACGAGGCGGAACGGCAGCAGGCCGCGCGGCTGATGCGCGTCAATCATGCCGGCGAAGTGGCGGCCCAGGCCCTCTATCAGGGGCAGGCGCTGACGGCGCGGCTGCCGCGGGTGCGGGACCAGATGGAGCTGGCGGCGCTGGAGGAGAACGACCATCTGGACTGGTGCGCCCGCCGCACGCGCGAGCTGGGCGGCCATACCAGCGTGCTGAATCCGCTCTGGTACCTGGGCTCGCTCGCCATCGGCGCCGCCGCCGGACGCATCGGCGATCGATGGAGCCTGGGGTTCATCGTCGAGACCGAACGCCAGGTGGTGCGCCATCTCGAGGATCATCTCCGGCGCCTGTCACCGCGCGATCGCAAGAGCCGCGCCATCCTCGAGCAGATGAAGGTCGACGAGTCGCATCACGCCACCACCGCGCTGGCCGCCGGCGGCGCGCCCCTGCCCGGACCGGTCAAGGGCCTGATGGCGCTGACGTCCAAGGTCATGACGAAGACGGCCTATTGGGTCTAGTCGACGCCGGATACCGCGCGGCCGTTTCCCGCGCCCGCGCCCGCGCGCACCTGTCTGTCCAGCAGTACCACCGGATGCACCACCTCTACGTCGCTGCCCGACAGGCGCAGTCCGGCCGCCAGATGGATCGCGCAGCCGATGTTCGAACTCACCAGCAGTCCCGCGCCGCATCCCCGCAGCGCCTCCAGCTTGTCGGCGCGCAGGGCGTCCGACATCTCCGGCTGCTCCAGCATGTAGGCGCCCGCGGCGCCGCAGCAGCGTTCGTTGCCCGGCAGCGCGACGGTCTCCAGCGCGGGGATCCGGGCCAGCAGGCGGTAGGGCGGCGTGGTGTCCCGCAGCACGTTGCGCTGCAGGCAGGGGTCCTGGATCGCCGCCCGCCGCGGGAGGGGGGCAGGGGAGAGTCGCGCGGGCCATTCGAGGTCGGCGAGAAAGTGCGTGACGTCGACGACTGGGGCGGTGAACGCGCCGCCGCCGCCCGGCGCGGCGGGATATTCGCGCAGCGTGGCGCCGCAGCCGCTCGCGGTATACAGCACCGCGTCGACCGGCAGGGCATTGAAGGCAGACAGATTGCGCCGCGCCAACGCGTCCGCCCGGTCGAGCCCCCCCGCGTGCAGGTGCAGCGCCCCGCAGCAGCCTTGCGCCGGCGGCACGTGGACCCCGTAGCCGGCGAGCCTCAGAAGGCGGAGGGAGGCGTTCAGGATGTCCGGATCGAGGAGATCGGTCATGCAGCCGGTGAACAGCGCGACCTGTCCGCGCGCCGTGCCGACGGGCGGGTAGTAGGTGCGTCTTCGGCCCGGCGCCGGCGCCCGTTCGGGGAGCAGGCCATCCAGGCGGGCGAGGCGGGGCAGGCGCGCCAGCAGGCCGCTGGCGCGCAGCATCCGGCGCAGACCGCTGGCGCGGTAGAGGCGCAGCAGCCGGCCGGCGATGCGCCGACGCCCGGGGCCGCCCGCCGTCCAGGCCAGGAGCCCGGCGTGCAGCCACGACCCGCCCCGCCGGGGCGGCGATCGCTGTTCGAGCAGCGCGCGCGCGGAATCGATCAGCGGCCCGTAAGACACCCCGGACGGGCAGGCGCGCTCACAGGCCCGGCAGGCCAGGCAGCGATCCAGGTGGTAGGCCAGTCGGCCGGCGGCGGGCAGGCGTTCCTCGGCCAGGGCCTGCATCAGGGCGATGCGCCCCCGCGGCGAATCCCCCTCGTCCAGCGTCTTGGCGTAGGTGGGGCATTGCGGGAGGCACAGGCCGCACTTGACGCACTGGTCGGCTTCTCGCTTGATGCGCGTACGGAGGTCCACGGAGGTCTTGCCGGCTGGAATCCTGAAAAACCCTGAAGAACGGAGCGGTAAAGAGTAAAGAGAAAACGCGGGCGTGGAAAGGGCGCGGGACGCCCTTTCCCCTTTTTCCCGGGATCGAGTATCTTGTGTCCATGTTCTACGAACGCCATCTGTTTTTCTGCACCAACCGGCGCGACGACGGCCGCCCGGCCTGTGGCGACCACGGCGCGCAGGCGCTGCGCGACTACGCCAAGGACCGGGTCAAGGCCCTGCGGCTCGCGGCCCCGGGCGGGGTGCGGGTCAATAGTGCGGGTTGCCTGGGGCGGTGCGCGCAGGGCCCGGCCCTCGTGGTGTACCCGGAGGGGGTCTGGTACACCTATCGTGACGAGCGCGACCTGGACGAGATCATCGAGGACCACCTGCGGCACGGGCGCGTGGTCGAGCGGCTCAGGATCTGAGCCCTGGGGAGGGGCGGGGTTGCCGTCCGGGCGGCCTTGCTTGCCGGGGGGGCGGTATTTCGGTAGAATCCTCGCTTTTCACGGCGGGCTCGATTCAGAAGATGGCCCGGATTTTTTCGCGATATCGAGGTTCTTGGGAATGAAAACCTTTAGCGCAAGAAACGAGACGGTGAAGCGGGACTGGTACGTCATCGACGCGGCCGGCAAGACGGTCGGACGGCTCGCCACCGAGATCGCCAACCGCCTGCGCGGCAAGCACAAGGCGGAATACACCCCGCATGTCGATACCGGTGACCATATCGTCGTGGTCAACGCCGCCAAGGTCCGCATGACGGGCAACAAGGCGAAGGACAAGATCTATCACCATCACACCGGCTACGTCGGCAACCTGAAGTCCGCCACGTTCGAGGAGATGCTGGCCAAGCACCCGGAGCGGGTGATCGAGATCGCGGTCAGGGGCATGATGCCGAAGAATCCGCTCGGGCGCGCCATGTTCCGCAAGCTGCACATCTATGCGGGCGACGCCCATCGGCACGCGGCGCAGCAGCCGAAGCCCCTTGAGATCTAACCCAGACAGGTCAACCCAATGAGAGCAACGCAATCCATCTGCACCACCGGTCGCCGCAAGAGCTCCTCCGCGCGCGCCTTCATCACGCGCGGCAACGGCGCCATCGTCGTGAACGATCGCGCGCTGGACAAGTACTTCGGTCGTGAGACGGCGCGCATGGTCGTGCGCCAGCCGCTCGAGGCCACCGGCCTCATCGGCGGGGTCGACGTCAACATCACCGTGCGCGGCGGCGGCACCACCGGCCAGGCCGGCGCCATCCGTCATGCCATCGCCCGCGCCATCCTCGCCTACGACGAGACGCAGAAGAAGGCCCTGCGCCAGGGTGGTTTCCTGACCCGCGACGCGCGCATCGTGGAGCGCAAGAAGGTCGGATTGCACAAGGCGCGCAAGCGTCCTCAGTACTCGAAGCGCTGATGCATCTCCGGGTGGCGGCGTGCTCGCCGGGCCTTCGCCCGCCGTGCGCGCCGCCGACCCGCGTCCCTTGAGCGTGCTTCTGGGGGATCGTCCAACGGCAGGACAGCGGACTCTGACTCCGTTAATCTAGGTTCGAATCCTAGTCCCCCAGCCATTCTATTGTCCGTCACCGTCCGATACCGTCCAGTTGATGTATTTTGTGAACTTTCCATCGCCAATATAGTTCCCACAAATACCAGCGCCTCTTGCATCCACAGCCAGCTTGAAGGCATCTGCTGGCTTGTGGCTCAGCACAAGCTTAGAGGCCTCTTTATGAGTTCTGCGAGGAGTGCCAACCAAGTACCCTGCGCCAATGTTGTCATATCGAAGAATACTAGGCATGTCTTCGTCTTTATCAGGATCTTCATCCGTCACCTCTTTTTGCTTTGTAGGTGACGCTATTGTTCACAGATTGAGGTGGGGCTGTTTTTTTAGATGGCACCCGGGTGAGTGGGGCGGCGCTTGGGGCTGCGTAAAGCGGCTGTCATCTGTAGCTTAGGACGCGTTGGTTGCTCCTGCCTGCGCACGTTTTACCATCTGTGAGACCGCGGTAGTCATGTGGATAGGGGCAAGCATGGTATCCGGATGGGCGGTCGCAAATACCCGGAACAGTTCATCCGCGAAAGCTTGGCCAATCTCGGCGACTCCTTCGAAATCTAGTACCACGTGGCGGAAACGTTCAAAGCGTTGATATAGCCGCTTGGCCTGTGAACGCGACACCAGCTTTTCTCCCTCATATTGGGCAAGACGTACCGGTACGATGGTTTTGGCGAAGGTGTATTCTTCCGGTGCGGCAAATTCATCGAATATCGTTTGTATGCGACGCTCGCTGTCATTATCGATGCGCATAAGCACTAGGGTTCCTGGCGCATCGGCAGGGCGTTCCATCAGAACATCCAGCTCTCCGCTGTCATGTCTGAAATGCAGGCGACCAGAACGGATGTCGAATGCGTCGAAGACTTTCGATGAGAAAAAGATTCCCTCGCCAGAGTGGTTGTCAGGATCTGTCGTCAGCTTGCCCTTTGCCAGCTCCAGGATTGCCTCTCGTGGATCGTAGAGGTTGAACGCGCGCTGGATCTTAAGGAAGATTCCTTCTCCGTCGTCTGCTACCCAGCCATCGGTATACACGGCATTGCGGCGCACTCCCACATGGACCTGTACCGAACCGGAATGATCGATTGCATTATTGACCATTTCGGTTGCCCCGTAACGCCAGATGTCGCGTACATTCTCGGGTAGATCGGCAACCACGGGGGCAAACACTTCCTGCCAGACGATATCTTCATGCAGGCCATCGCGGTTGTAACTGCGGGTTGTTTCTTGCAGAGTGGCCAACCGATAGACCCGGGCCCGCGTATTGCCTTCGCCTTGGACCAGTCCTTGGCGTACCAGAGCCTGCAGATGTCCATGGACGAGTTGACGTGAGATGCTGAACTCGGCTGCAAGGCGTCCGGCTACGCCGCGACCATCTGCCGCAATGAGGGCCAGCGCCCGAGCGCGAATCTGTTCTTTGTCAACCATGCAGGGTCTATTTGTAAAGATTTTATGGGTTGATTGTCAAATTTTTTAGACGGATTGTCAAAGAAGTGATATAAAGTATTTTTATATCAATATCTTATATTTTTCCCTCTTGTTGGTTTGACTACAGATTGCACTTAAATATATCGCCGGCAGCGACATGTCAGCCGGATATGTCGCTATTTTTCAATTTTGGCGACATATGGCGTTGTGGGAATGGCCCAGCAAGCAGAAATTGTGTAGTAATTTGTGTAGTAAATTCTGATACAGATATATATTTATCAATATATACATATAGTTAGTATTTGTGTTCGAATCCTAGTCCCGAGTCCATCCGCCATCACCGCCCCGAGAAGGAAAACCAGCCGCCCGGATCTGTCCCCCGGCGCGGTCTCAGGGCGCTGAGACGCCCCGAGCCGGCGTCGATGCGGTAGGCCGAGACGTTGTTGCCGGTATTCAGCGTTGCCACATAGGCGAATCTTCCGCTGGGGTCCATCGATATGGAGATCGGGATGCCGCCCGCCGCGACGGGGGCGCCGGCAGGTTTCAGCGCGCCCGTGGCGGGGTCGATGCGGTACACGGAGACGCTGTCCGAGCTGTAATTCGTCACGTAGGCGTAGCGCCCGCCCGGGTCCACGGTGATGAACTGCGGATCGCGGCCCGCCTTCGCCGGCGTGCCGGTGGCAATCAACGCACCGCTGGCGGCGTCGACACGATAGCTCGATACCGTATTCGCGCCGGAATTGGCGACATAGGCGAAGCGGCCCGCGGGGTCCAGGGTGATCGAAAAGGGAAAGGCCCCGGCGGCGACCGATCCGGCCGCGGTCAGGGCGCCCGTGGCGGGGTCGACGTCATAAAAGGAGATACTGCCGGCGCCGCCGTAGTTGACGACATAGGCATGGCGACCGGTGGGATCCAGCGTGACGAAGATCGGGAAGGCCCCGGTCGCGACCGGGAGTCCCGCGTTCGTGAGGACGCCGCTCTCGGGATCGACACGGTAGATGCCCAGGCTGTTCGAGCCCGAATTCGCCACGTAGGCGTAACGCCCCGCGGGGTCGAGTGCGATGGAGATGGGGTAGGCGCCCATCGCGACGGGCGCCTCGGCCGCGGTCAGCGCGCCGGTGACGCGGTCGATGCGGTAGACCAGGACGTCGTTGGAACCGTAATTCGCCACATAGGCGTAGCGCCCGAGCGGGTCGATGGTGAGGGAGAGCGGGTCGCGCCCCGCCGGGATCGGGTCTCCCGCGGTCGTCAGCATCCCGTTGGCGGCGTCGATACGGAAGGTGGCGATGCTTTTCGCGGCGGTGTTCAGCACGTAGGCGAAACCCGAGGCGTTCGTCCCGCAGGTCACCGTCACGTCGCGCACGTCGCCGATGCCCACGCGGCCCGCGCCCCTGGAGACCGCGCATACCGATTGATCGGGCTGCGTCTCGATCGACACCTCATAGGCGTCGCCGGCCGGCCGTGCGCCGGGGAAGGTAAAGGCCCCGTCGGCGGCGATCTCGAGGCTCTCCCCGCCGTTGTCGCGCAGTCGCAGGCCCCGGCCGGCCAGCCCGGTCACGCTCCCTCCGATCCGGTGGACTGGCACGCACTCCACCTCGAGGGCGGGCGCATCCCCGGATGTCGGGGCCGGATGCGACAGTGTGCAGTGCGCGCCCTTCGGCTGGGCGGCGATGGTGATCGCCCAGGCTGCGTCCGCGGGGACGCCGGGGAAGCGAAACGCCCCGTTCGCCTCGATCGGGCGGGTGATGCCATCCTGATATTGCAGGACCAGTCCCGGGCCATCGAGGCCGGCAACCCTCCCGGTGAGGTCATCCGCGCCCTGGCTCGCGGTCGCGAGGCCGAGGCCGGCCGCGAGCAGCGGCAAGGTCCAATGTCTCTGTCTCATCCTAATCCCAGTCGAGGTGCGATCGTGGTCGGGCTCGCCGGTATGATACGACGATTGCCGGCCGGATGGGGCGTCTCCGGCATCTTGCCGCCGCCGGAGTCGGTCCGTCCGGTGGTGCCGTTCAGCGCCTCCACAGCGAGATGACGAGCACGCCGGCGAGTACGAGGGCGGCCCCCAGGATCTGCCGGACCGATACCGCCTCGCCCAGGAACAACCAGGCGAGCAGGATGGTCGAGACCGGGCCGATCGACCCGATCAGGGCGGTATGGCCGGCGCCGATCAGGCGAATGCTGGCCGACAGCATGAACACCGGCAGTACCGTCGAGAACAGGGCCATGGCGAGCGCAAGGGCGTAGACGCGCCCGGGCAGCGTCGCCAGCGCCGACCAGGGGTGGGTCAGGGCGAACTGCAGCAGTATCGCCGCGCTCGCCACCAGCATCGCGTAGGCGGTGAGGCGAATAGCGCCCAGGCGGGCGACCACGGCGCCGACGCCCACCAGGTAGGCGGCGTAGGTCAGCGTGCTGGCGAACACCAGCGCCGCGCCCAGCGCCAGTCCGTCCCCGCCGCCCGGCTGCGCCAGGTCGTGCAGGAACACGAGGGCGATGCCGCCGTAGCTGAGCAGCAGGGCGATCCCCTCGCGGGGCCCGACCGGGCGGCGCAGGAAGGCGGCCGACAGCAGCACCACCAGCGTGGGATACAGGAACAGGATGAGGCGTTCGAGGCCGGCCGAGATGTACTGCAGGCCCATGAAGTCGAGCAGGCTCGACAGGTAATAGCCGACCAGCCCGAGGATGAGGACGATCCCGTAATCCCGGACGGCCAGCGGCCGGGTGTCGGCGCCGCTCCGTCTCCAGCACGCGGCCGCGACGAAGAAGGGCAGGGAAAACAGCATGCGCAGCGCGAGCAGGGTGACCGGGTCGACCGCGTCCACGTAGGCCAGCTTGACCAGGATCGCCTTGCCCGAGAAACCGATCGCCGCGAGCGCGGCGAGCAGGAGGCCCAGTGGGATGGCGTAACGGGTCGAATCGGGTGTGGTGTGTGTCATGGGGCCCTGTTCGTGTATCGGTGCGGACCCGGGTGGCGCGAGACGAGGCAATCGCGGTCACGGGCCCGCGGTTGCTGTCGGATGATCCTTTAAGACTTCAGTCGGAGAAAAGGCGATCCGCCGCGGCCGGCATTGTGTCCCAGGGCCACAGTCGTTTGCGGAGATTCGGGCGGGTGGGCGTCGAGGCGCTCATGGCCCGACTATAGCAAAGCCCCGCGGAGGACTGTCAAGCTCAGTCGCCGCCGGCGCGTTTCTGGATCCGCGCGAGGAGCGCCTCGACGCGTGCGCCGTCCAGCGGGGGATCGAGACGTTCGAAGAAGTGCGCCCGCGCGTCGAAGACGAACAGGCCCGCGTCGTGATTCACGGCATAGTCGTCCGCGGGCCTGCGCCGGACGTCGTGGATCGCCCGGCCGCTGGCGGTATCCGTATAGCTGTAGTTCGCGCTCAGTTGCAGCGCGAGCCGTTTCAGGTCGGCCGGCGCGCCGGTGGCGGCGAGAAAGGTGGGATTGAAATGGGCGATGTAGTCCGCCAGCGCGCCCCGGGTGTCGCGGAACGGGTCCACGGATACGAATACCACCTGCAGGCGTTCGGCCAGGGCGGAGTCTCGGCGGCCGAGTTCCCGTGCCGCGCGGTCGAGGGTCAGCAGGGTCGCGGGGCAGTAGTCCGGGCAGTGGGTGTAACCGAGGAACAGCAGGGTCCAGCGGCCCCGCAGGCGGGTCTGGGTGAAGGGGCGGCCGAACTGATCCTCCAGGTGGAGTGATGGTACGGTCAACCCCGGACGAGGCGTCACCGGGCCGTCGTGCGTTCCGCGGTGCCGGGGCGCCGCGATGGCCGGTCCGGTCGAGGGCGCGGGGGCGTCGGCCCCGGCGGCGGTACCCGCCGCGAGGGCGAGCAGCCCGGCGAGGCAGGGTCGCAGGAGGGCGCGCGGTATTCTGCCCGGGCGGTGCGCCGGGCCGCGGCCTGAGGAGGGTGGCGCCTGTCTCATAGCGCGACGGTAGCACATCGGCCGGGGCCGGGCCCTCCCCGATTCCGGCATCGATCTTTCCCTCCGCCGGCCGCCGGGGAAATGACGGGCGTGTAACTCTCGATGCCCCGGGGATTTTGTCGCCCCGGCGGCGTGGCCGCAGCGCCAGGTGTCATGATTCCGTCGTTGTTTTTATGAGACATGTTTTGCAAATACACGAGATTTTTGAATAAAAGCTGTTGCATTCGTGCAAATCCTGCGATATAAAAATGCCTCGTTGCCCGGCATGGGCCAACGGAATAACAACAGAACGTTCTGAATGTGTGATCAGACTAGGGAGAGAAAACCAATGAAGAAACGTACGATCGCTATCGCCGTCGCCGGCGCGATGTTCACCGCGGGCTCCGCCTTCGCTGCCGACGTGACCGTCGATGGTTTCGCGGAAATTCAGTGGAACATCACGAACGAGCTGGATGAGAACACCGAAGGCCAGTTTGCGGTGACCGAGACCGAGGTCAACTTCGACACCGATCACCTGTTCGTCGCCGCCACGGCTTCCGAAGAGGACGGCTTCTCGATCGGCCAGGCCTTCGCCAAGTACGCCATCACCGATGGCTGGAACCTGAAGGCCGGTAAGTTCGACAGCAACCTGACCGCCGATTACGGCTCCGCCCCGGACCGCGAGTTCGTGCAGCACAGCCTGCTGTTCAATGTGCTGGATTCCGACAGCACCGGCATTTTCCCCACCACGATCGGTGGTGCCAGCCTGACCGGCGTCGCCGTGACGGGCGATCTGGGCGGCATGGCGACCGTGACCCTGGGTTATGGCAATGACACCAGCGTCGACACCGCCACCGACGAGGGCGAGAATTCGATCATGCTGCTGGTCAACGCCTCGCCGGTGGAAGGTCTGGACCTGGAACTGGGTTTCCTGACCCAGGATGACGAAGTGGGCGCCGGTCTGGGCAACATCGTCGACATCAACGGCACCTACACGATCCAGGGCTTCACCGTGGGCCTGGATTACATGCAGGGCTCGGAGAACGAGGGCATTTTCGATAACGGTTACAGCGCCTGGGTCGGTTACAACTTCGGTAACGGCTTCAACGTGAAGGGCCGCTTCGAGAACGTCAGCCGCGATGGTGGCGACGATCTGGAGGCGACCGAGCTGTACGCCAGCTACGATCTGAACGACAACCTGGCGGTCGCGGTGTCGCTGTACAATGTCGATGGCGGCGCGAACGATGCCGACATCAACACCATCCAGCTGGTCGGCAAGTTCTAAGAACTTCACGACCGGTAGTACCGCTGTACCTGAAAGCCGGGCCTCG
>JADLCS010000026.1 GCA_020847075.1 Gammaproteobacteria bacterium | reverse complement strand
CCAGCGAGTCCGCCGTCTGCGGTTTCAGGAACGCGAGCCATTCGTCGCGTATCCCGCGCAGGGCCCCGATGGTCGCGGCGTTGGTGGCGGATTGAAAGGCCCCGACGGCCTCGTTCGTCCTGCCGCACAGGGTCCTGATGATCTGCTCGCGCAGCCACAACGCGTCGTGATCCTCCGGTTTCCTGAGCAGGAACTTTCTGCAAAGCTCGTCCGCCTGCGTGAGGCGGCCGGCCTGGAGATGCTTCAGGGCGGACTCCAGCGCCTTGGGCAGCGATGGCGGGGTCGGTCGAGTCTCGTCAGGGCGCATCGGAGTCGGGTGTTCGCTTTTTCTCGCTGACTCGATGTTTGGAAAGGACCCCGGCCCTCCCGGGCCGTTCCAGGGGGCTCGCTTTGCCCGTGGGATTCCGTCGATGCATGACTTTATTATGGATTTTCATGTGTCCGGTGAGGGGATAATACGCTAGTTTTCCGGGATTATGGAGGGTGTCGGTGCAGGGCGGCATGATGTGCCGAAGGCGTTTGATGCCCGGGTGAGAGGTCCTTCGGAAAATCCCCGGGACAGTACTCCGCGAGATGCCTGGATAATCAGAAAGTGCTAGTGCTTATGGGCAGTTGTTGTCCGACATCGGCCTGATATGTTTAAGCGGCCTCATATTGCTTTTGTACTAGGTCATTTTTTCATTATTCCCATTCTAAGGAGAGAATATGATGAAAAAGATTCTAGCTGTTACCGTTTTGTTGTTCGCCGCGATCAGCATGTTTCCGAGTCTGTCGCTTGCCAAGGTCCTAACAGGTGGGGGCGGCGCTAGCGAAGGGTTCTACGTGGTCGTGGGTCAGGGTGGTGAGGTATATGCGTGGGGTAGTGATAATTCGGATCAGATGGGCGGGGTGTGCGGTTCCGATTGCTACAATGACGTGTACGATCTCGGCTACACCGCCACCGCCATCGATGCAGGGGCGTTCCACACGCTTGCGCTTCAAAGCGATGGAACTGTCGATGCCTGGGGGCTTAACGCCTATGGCGAGGTGAGCGGGGCGTCGAGTATGAGCGGAGTCGTGGCGGTTTCAGGGGGAGACTATTTCTCTCTTGCGCTCAAGAGCGACGGCACCGTGTGGGGATGGGGTTACAATGCATCCGGGCAATTAGGGGATAACAGCACTACCAATAGAAGTACTCCGGTGCAGACGAGCAGTCTATCCGGAGTCATTGCCATCAGCGCTGGTGGAAGTCACTCGCTTGCCCTCAAAAGTGACGGAACCGTCTGGGCCTGGGGTTCAAACGGGGAAGGACAATTGGGAGACAACAGTACGACGCAAAGGAATACCCCGGTACAAGTGAGCGGTTTAACTGGGATCATAGCCATCGCTGGCGGCACCGCCCATTCCCTTGCGCTCAAGAGCGATGGCACTGTTTGGGCATGGGGCGACAATTTCGGCGGACAACTCGGGGATAACAGCACCACTGATAGGATTACCCCAGTGCAGGTCAGTGGCCTGAGCGGAATTACTGATATATCTGGAGGGCTTTATCACTCGCTTGCGCTCAAGAGCGATGGAACCGCGTGGGCTTGGGGTGCTAATAACTACGGGCAACTCGGGGATAATAGTACTACCCTCAGATTGACTCCAGTGCAGGTCAGTGGCCTTGGAGGTGTTGTGGAGGTTGCCTCGGGCCATAATCACTCGCTCTCCTTGACGTCTGCGGGCATCGTGTATAAATGGGGATATGATGTCTATGATTACGGCGGGTTCGGGTCTTCCCAGGTTCCCGTTTCCATGTCCAGCTATTTGCCGCCTGTGGCGCCAATCTGCAGATAATTAAGCGCTGAACAGTTCGATTATGAGCGCCCGGTATGCGATCAGCATGCCGGGCGTATCTTTTTTAAAGATTCTGTATTTTTGCATCAGGCTGTCAGAGCGGATAGATTGCTCTATTACACATCTTCTGTAGTTGGATCAGAAATAGTCATTTATAGATCGTCTTGATATTAATATTGTTGTATCTGTTTGTGCGAGAAGACTTGTGGCCAGATTCTGGCTTTGGCTTTGCAGGGTTTGGGAGTTTCTGTGAACTTTCTGCCGCCCGATCAATTGATTCAATCGGCCAAACGATGCCATCAGCTTGGTCAACTGGAAGAAGCGCTGGGATTGTATCAGCAGGTGCTCGAGTTGGAGCCCGGTCATCCACAGGCCTTGTACCTATCGGGCGTGCTCCACTGTCAGGCTGGGAGATTCGAGGACGCCATCGGCCCGCTCGAGCGGGCGGCGGCGCTGCGTGGCGATGAACCGAGGCTGCATCACGACCTGGGCCGGGCCTACGGTGGCGCGGGCCGGCTGGTCGAGGCCGCCGCCGCCTTCGGCCGCGCGCTGGCGCTCAGGCCGGACTACGCCGAGGCGCATCTGAATCTGGGGCTGGTCCGGCTCGGCGAGGATCGACCGGAGGACGCCGCCGCCTGTTTTCGCGCGGCGATCGCGGTGAAGCCCGATCTCGTCCTCGCCCACTACAATCTGGGTCTGGTCCTGATCCGCCAGGATCGCCTCGAGGAGGCGGCGGCGTGTTACCGGCAGGCGCTTTCGTACAAGCCCGACTTCGCCGAGGCGCATCACAATCTCGGGCTGGTGCTCAGCCGGCAGGATCGCCTCGACGAGGCGGTGGACGCTTACCGGCGTGCGCTCGCGCTCGATCCCCGTCTGGTCTCCGCTCGGTACAATCTCGCCCTGGCGCTGTACAACCTCGGCCGGCTCGGCGAGTCGGAGTCGTGTTACCGGCAGACGCTGGCGCAGGCGCCGGACCACGTCGAGGCGCGGCTCGACCTGAGCCTGCTCCTGGGCGACCTGGGGCGGGTGGACGAGGCCGTGGCCCTCGCGCGGGAGGCCGTGGCCCTCGCGCCGGATCACGCCAAGGCGCACCTGAACCTGGGCAACGCCCTGTTGCGCCAGGGGCGCGTGGAGGAGACGGCGGCGTGCTGCCGCCGCGCGCTGGCGCTGGACCCCAACCTTACCGACGCGCACGGCGCGTGGCTGATGGTCATGCAGTATTCGGAAGACGCCACGGCCGCGGGGCTGTACGCGGCGCACAGGCGCTTCGGGGAGGCCCTGGAGGCGTCGCTCGTGTCGTCGCGTCGGCCGCACGCGAACGACCGCGATCCGGAGCGCCGACTCAGGCTGGGCTACGTGTCGGCGGATTTCTGCGTCCATTCGGTGGCGTATTTCTTCGAGGGGATACTGGCCGCCCACGACCGCGCGCGGTTCTCGGTGGCCTGTTATTACAATCACAATCAGCAGGACGCGATGAGCGAGCGGCTGCGCGCCCTGGCGGACGACTGGGTCTGCTGCCGCGGGATGACGGACGAACAACTGGCGGGGCGCATCCGCGCGGACGGGATCGATATCCTGATCGATCTGTCGGGCCATACCCGGGGCAATCGCCTGCCGGTCTTCGCGCGCAAGCCCGCACCGGTGCAGGTGACGTATCTCGGCTATCCGGGCTCGACGGGGCTGGAGTCCATGGACTATCGATTGTGCACGGAGGAGACCGACCCGCCGGGCGCGGAGGCCTGGCACAGCGAACGGCTGCATCGCCTGCCGCGCGGGCTGTGGTGTTACCGGCCGCCGGCCGGCGTGTCGGAGGACGCGGACTCCGCGGCGGAGTCGCGGAATACGGAGCTCACCTTCGGCTCCATGAACATGATCGCGAAGCTCTCGCCGCGGACCCTGTCGCTGTGGGCCGCGATACTGCGCGCGCTGCCGTCCGCGCGGCTGGCGATGACGAGCGTGCCGGAGGGGGAGACGCGCGCGCGGCTGCGGGCGCGGTTCGCGGCGGAGGGGGTCGCGCCGGAGCGGCTGGAGCTGCACGGGAAGCTGCCGTACGCGGAGTACCGGGAGTTGTTGCGGCGGGTGGACATCGCGCTGGACCCGTATCCGTACAACGGCACGACGACGACCTGCGACACGCTGTGGCGGGGGATTCCGGTGGTGAGTCTGAGGGGCGAGACCTCGGCCTCGCGCTCGGGCTATGCGTTGCTGAAGGCGGTGGGCCTGGAGGATCTGGCGGCGGAGGATGAGGAGGGCTATGTGCGCGTCGCGGTGGCGCTGGCGCGGGACGGGGCGCGGCGCGCGGCGCTGAGGACGGGGCTGAGGGCGCGGATGGAGGCGTCGGCGTTGCGGGACGAGGCGGGCTTCACGCGCGCGCTGGAGGCGGCGTACCGTACCCTGTGGCGTGAATGGTGCGGGGCGTGACGCCCGAGGACGGTCTGGCGGAGATGCTCGCGCGGGCAGTGCATCTGCACCAATCGGGGCGCCTCGCCGAGGCGCGCGAGCTGTGCGAACGGATCCTCGCGCGGGACGCGCGCGATACCCGCGCCATGCATCTGCTCGCGACGCTGGCGCGCCAGGCCGGCCGTCACGACGCCGCATTCGAATGGCTCACGCGCGCCCGCGGCATCGATGTAGCGGACCTGTCCATCGCCTGCGATCTCGCGCTGTGCTGCTGCCTGCTGGGGCGCTTCGACGAGGCCGCCGGTCACTTCGAGGCCGTGGTCGCCGCGCAGCCGCGGCACGCCGAGGCCTGGTTCAATCTCGGCAACGTCCAGCTCTCCCGCGGCCGTCCGGAAGAGGCCGTGCGCTGTTTCCGGCAGGTGCTGATCCTGCGGCCGGACCTGGCGGCCGCGCATCAGAACCTGGGGCTGGCCCTGTTCCGGCTCGGGCGTCTGGCGGAGGCCGCGGACTGTTATCGCCGCCTGCTCGCGACCGCGCCCGGTTCCGCGGACGCCCATCTCGGTCTGGGGGTGGTGCGCGGGGCGGAGGGGAACTTCGCGGAGGCGGCGGCGTGTTTCGAGCGCGCGGTCGCGCTGAATCCGGACCATCCGCTCGCGCAGTATCATCTCGGCCTCGCCTATTTCAATCTCGACCGGATGCGGGAATCGCTGGCCGCCTTCGAACGGGCCGTCACCCTGCGGCCGGAGTACCTCGAGGCGTGGATCAATCGCGCCAATGTGTTGATCCGGCTCGGACGCCCGGACGAGGCGGCCGCGGCCTGCCGGCAGGCCCTGGACCGCCGGCCCGATTCGGCCGAGGCGCATCTGACGCTCGCGCTGGCGCAACTGGGACAGGGGCGACTGGAGGAGGCCGCGGCCGCGTGCCGGCGGGCAATCGCGCTCCGGCCGGAGTATGCCGAGGCCCACAGCAATCTCGGCCATGTCTGCCTCGAACTGCGCCGGCTCGACGAGGCGGCGGCGAGCTGCGCGCGCGCGGTCGCGCTTCGGCCGGACATGGCGGGCGCGCACTATAATCTGGGCCTGGCGTATTTCGGCCTGGGGCGGCTCGACGAGGCGGAGGAGGCCTATCGGCGCGCGCTGGCCTGCCGGCCGGAGTATCCCGAGGCGCTGGTGAATCTCGGCCTCGCCCGCGTTCAGCTCGGGCGCGGGCGGGAGGCGCTCGCCGATCTGGAGCGCGCGCTGGCCCTGGCCCCGGATTCCGCCGGGGCGCACAGCGCACGGCTGCTCACCTCGTGTTATCTCGCGTCGGACACGCCGTCCGGGTCGCGCGCGGCGCAGCGCTTCTTCGCGGAGCGTTGCGAGTCGCCGCTTGCGCCGCGGCGGCACCCCCACGGGAATCCGCGTGATCCCGCGCGTCGCCTGAAGATCGCTTATGTCTCACCCGATCTCCGCCGCCATTCGATCGCGTATTTCATGTTGCCGGTGCTGGCGCATCACGACAGGGGACAGGTCGAGGTCCACGTCTATTACACCCACCGGGGCCGGGACGACGTGACCGACCTCATGCAGCCGCACGCCGATCACTGGGTGGCGTGCGCCGGATGGACGGACGAGGAACTCGCCGCGCGCATCCGCGCGGACGGGATCGATGTCCTGATCGATCTGTCGGGCCATACCGAGGGCAACCGCCTGGCGGTCTTCGCGCGCAAGCCCGCGCCGGTGCAGGTGACGTATCTCGGCTATCCGGGCTCGACGGGGCTGGAGTCCATGGACTATCGATTGTGCACGGAGGAGACCGACCCGCCGGGCGCAGAGGCCTGGCACAGCGAGCAGCTCCATCGCCTGCCGCGCGGGCTGTGGTGTTACCGGCCCTTGCTGGATCCGGGCGAAGCGGGCGATATCCATCCCGGCGCGGACGAGGGGATCGTGTTCGGGTCGATGAACGCCTTTGCCAAGATCTCCCCGGAGATACTGCGGCCGTGGTGCGCGATACTGCGCGCGCTGCCGTCCTCGCGGCTGGTGATGACGAGCGTTCCGGAGGGGGAGGCGCGGGCGCGGCTGCGGGAGCGGTTCGCGGCGGAGGGGATCGCGCCGGAGCGGCTGGAACTGCACGGGAAGCTGCCGTACGCGGAGTACCGGGAGTTGCTGCGGCGGGTGGACATCGCGCTGGACCCGTATCCGTACAACGGCACGACGACGACCTGCGACACACTGTGGCGGGGGATCCCGGTGGTGAGCCTGAGGGGCGAGACCTCGGCCTCGCGCTCGGGCTACGCCTTGCTGAAGGCGGTGGGCCTGGAGGATCTGGCGGCGGAGGACGAGGAGGGCTATGTGCGCGTCGCGGTGGCGCTGGCGCGGGACGGGGCGCGGCGCGCGGCGCTGAGATCGAATCTGCGCGCGCGCATGGAGGCGTCGGCGCTGCGGGACGAGGCGGGTTTCACGCGCGCGCTGGAGGCGGCGTACCGCGCCCTGTGGCGCACATGGTGCGGGACATGACGCCCGCGGACGGTCCGGCACGCGGGCCGCGGTCGATGCCCTCCGGCCAGGCCATTACTTCGCCGCGTGCCCGGCCGGCGGGACGTAGGCCTCGCGCGCGGCGCGTACCGCATCCTGGTTTTCCACCGCCCACGCGATCATCGCCTGCACGCTTTCCAGGAACGAGACGCCGAGCGGCGTGAGCGTGTACTCGACGCGGGGCGGCACCGTCGGGAAGGCCGCGCGCGTGACCAGTCCGTTCTGTTCCAGATACCGCAGCGTCTGCGCCAGCATGCGCGGCGAGATGTCCGCGATGCGCCGGCGCAGCTCGCTGAAGCGCCGCGTCCCCTGGTCCGCGAGTTCGTTCAGCACCAGCATCGTCCAGCGATCGCTGAGCCGGTCCAGCACGTCCCGGATCGGGCACAGTTGCGACAGGTGGGTGTTCTGTTTGTGCAGCGTCATGACCTCGTCTCCCGGCCCATGGTTACCTCGGCGTAACCAGGTAACGATCGGTTCCCTGCTTGCGCGGGCGTGAACCGATAGTATCATACCGGTATCAAGTTTCTGATCAGTACCGATAGGGGTTCCGTCGCGGGCGGGTTGCCTCTATATATGAGTGAATGGCCCGGCCGTGGCCGGCACTTTCCGCCGAAGGGGACAGATTTGAAATCTGTCCCCTCTCCGGCGTATCGATGAACAGGGAGATATCGCCATGAACAGTTTCGTTTCGGGTCCCGTCCTTGTAACCGGCGCCTCCGGCCATCTCGGCCGCCGCGTCCTGGATCATCTGCTGGAGACGCTGAAGGTGCCGGCGGGCGGGATCATCGCCACCACGCGCAAACCGGCGGCGCTCGCCGACCTGGCCGCGCTCGGCGTCACCGTGCGCCAGGCGGACTTCGAACGGCCCGACACGCTCGCCGCGGCCTTCGCCGGCGCGCGGCGCCTGCTCCTGATCAGCACCGACGCGCTGGATCGCCCCGGCGTGCGCCTCGCGCAGCATGAAAACGCGATCGCGGCCGCGGTAAAGGCGGGGGTGGAACACGTGGTCTACACCTCGATGCCGCGGCCGGAGGGTTCGCCGATCCCGTTCGCGCCCGATCACCTGGGCACCGAACAGGCGCTGGCCGCGAGCCCGTTCGGCTGGACCGTGCTGCGCAACTGCTGGTACTTCGAGAATATCTTCCTGAGCCTGCATCACACGCTCGCCATCGGCAAGTGGTACACCTCGGCGGGCGACGGACGCATCGCGCACATCGCGCGCGACGACACCGCCCGCGCCGCAGCGGCGGCGCTGGTCGCGGAGACGCGCGCGCAAAACGGGATCTACACCCTGACCGGCGCGGAGGCCTTCACCACGGCGGAGATCGCGCGCCTGGTCGGCGAGACGGCGGGCCGGTCCATCGAGGTGGTGCAGGTGTCGGACGAGGCCCTGGTCCAGGGCATGGTCGCCGGCGGCCTGCCCGAGGGTGTGGCGCGGCTGTTCACCGCCTTCGATACCAATACCCGGATGGGGCGCGTCGCCGCGATCACGGACGACTTCCGCGCGCTGACCGGCGTCGAACCGCAGCGCTACGGTGCCTGGCTCGCGGCGAATCGCGCCGCGATCGCCGGCGCCTGAGCCGTCCGGGCCGGAGGGCATATGACGGGAGCCGCCGAGGGCGTGCGTTATCCGACGATCTATCTGCCCCATGGCGCCGGACCCTGGCCGTTCATGGAAATACCGGCGGCCTTCGGCCCGCGCGTGGAATGGGAGGGGCTGGCCGGACATCTGCGCGACATCGGACACGGGATCGCGCCGCGGCCGGCGGCCGTGCTGGTCGTCACGGCCCACTGGGTCGCGGCGCGCCCGACGGTGAGCGGCGCCGCGCGGCCGGCGATGCTGTACGACTACAGCGGATTTCCGCCCGAGACCTATCGCCTGGACTATCCGGCGCCGGGTTCGCCCGCACTGGCGGCGCGCGTGCGCGCCCTGCTGAGCGGCGCCGGCATCGAATGCGACGAGGATGCGCGGCGCGGCTACGATCACGGCACCTTCGTGCCGCTGATGCTGATCTATCCCGAAGCCGATGTCCCGATCGTGCAGCTTTCTCTGCAGCGGGGGCTCGATCCGGAGGCGCATCTCGCGATCGGCCGCGCCCTGCGGCCGTTGCGCGAGGAGGGCGTATTGATCCTCGGGAGCGGCATGAGCTATCACAATATGCCCGCGTTCTTCTCGCCCGATCCGCGGCACGTCGCGGCCGGGGAGGATTTCGACGCCTGGCTGACGGAGACGGTGGAGGGGGACGATCCGGAAGGGCGCGCGCGTGCGCTCGCGCGCTGGGAACAGGCGCCGGGCGGGCTGGCCTCGCATCAGCCGACCTACGAGCATCTGACGCCGCTGTTCGTCGCGGCGGGCGCCGCCGGCGCCGACCGCGGGCGGCGCGTCTATTCGGGCCGGCTGATCGGCATGCCGGTCTCGGGCTTCCGCTTCGGCTGAGGGTTCATCGCCCCAGGGCTTCCCGCAGCGGCGCCAGATGGTCCGCGTAATGGCGCCAGCGCCCGACCGAGGTCGTATACACCGGTTTGTTGACCTGATTGTAGCTGGCGGAGTCGGAGACGCGCCCGCTTTCGTAATAGCGCAGACAGGTCTCGTTCCAGTCCAGCCCGCAATAGTCCAGCATGCGCCGGGATACGGCCTCCGGATCCCCGACCAGTGCCTCGTACTCCACGTCCAGGAACGGGACGCCCAGGCGGCGCCAGTGGTCCATCAGCCTTTCGTAATTGCGGTAGTGCCGCCCCAGCCGCCCGAGGTCGCGGGTGTACTGATGCGTCCCGGAGAAATTCTGGAAGTAGCAGGAGAGGCAGGTGTCGAGCGGGTCGCGCCGGGTGTGGAGGATCCGCGCGTGCGGGAACAGCAGGGCGATCAGGCCGAGATACAGAAAGTTGTGCGGCATCTTGTCCGTGAAGAAGCGCGCCCCGCCGGTGTGTTCCGCGATGACGTCGAGATAGCGCCGCGACAGGGTGCGCAGGGCCTCGGGGTCGGGGGCGAAGGCGCCGTTTCCATTGCCATAGCCCAGTTCCGCCGCGATCACGGAGATGAAGTTCAGCTCTCCCGCGCCGTAGACCTCGGGGTGGCTCGCGAGGATCTGCTCCACCAGGCTCGTGCCCGAACGCGGCATCCCGACGATGAAGATGGGTGTGATCCCGGCCCGTTCCATCCGGGGCAGGGACGCGAAGCCGGGCGCCCCGAGGCCGGCGATGATGGCGTCGGTGGGGTCCGGGTTGCGATCCTGGGCGGGGTCGCGCCCGGCGGGATCGTTCGCGGAACGGTAGTG
>JADLCS010000025.1 GCA_020847075.1 Gammaproteobacteria bacterium | reverse complement strand
GTCGCCGTACTGGTCCGGGGCGTGGCAGCGCGGACATTCGCCCTTGATGTAGCGGTCGGGCAGGAACATCTCCTTCACCGGGTCGTAGAACTGCTCGATAGCGCGCACCTCGATCAGGCCCTTCTGTTTCAGGCGGCGATAGATGTCCTGCGACAGGTCCCGGTTTTCCTCCGAGTTGGTCGAGTAGTAATTGTCGAAGGCGATGTGGAAATCGGTGAAGTCGCGCAGGTGCTCCTCCTGCATGCGCGCGATGAGCTGTTCCGGCGCGATCCCCTCCTGTTCGGCGCGCAGCATCACCGGCGTGCCGTGGGTGTCGTCCGCGCACACGTAGTAGCACTCGTGGCCGCGCATCTTCTGGAACCGGACCCAGAGGTCGGTCTGGACGTACTCGACCAGATGGCCGAGGTGGATCGAACCGTTGGCGTAGGGCAGCGCGCTGGTGACGAGGATCCTGCGCGGGGAGGGCTGGGGTATCTGGCTGGACATGTGGGGTTTTTTGCCTGTTCCGGGCCGGGGCCGGCGATAAATCGCGCTATTATAACCCAGTTGTCCGTGGGAGGGTCAGCTCCGGCGGGGGTATCCGCGGGCGCGATGGTGTAGAATGCAGCGCCTGGTTTTCCCCCGCGCGCGATCGCCGCGCCGGACGCAGAGGAGGTACCACCATGCAAACGCCGGAAGCACAGGTCGAGGCCGCGCTGAAGGAATATATCGACCCGTATTTCAAACGGGACCTGGTCGCCGCCGCGGTCGTGAAGCACATCGCCGTGCGCGACGGCCGGGCGGAGATCCGCCTCGAGCTCGGCTATCCCGCGCGCGGCTACGAGGCCGCGCTGGCGCAGGCCGTGCGCGAGCGCGTCGCGGCGGTGCCCGGGATCGCAACGGTGGACGTCGAGGTCCGCACCCGGGTCATCACGCACGCCGTACAGAAGGGCGTCAAGCCGCTCAGGAACATCAAGAACATCATCGCCGTCGCCTCCGGCAAGGGCGGCGTCGGCAAGTCCACCACCGCCGTCAATCTCGCGCTGGCGCTGGCGGCGGAGGGGGCGAGCGCCGGCATCCTGGACGCCGACATCTACGGGCCGAGCCAGCCGCGCATGCTGGGCGCGCGCGAGCAGCCCAAGTCGCGCGACGGCAAGTCGATGGAGCCCATCATCGCCCACGGCATCCAGTCCATGTCGATCGGCTACCTGATCGACGAAGAGACCCCGATGATCTGGCGCGGACCGATGGTGACGCAGGCGCTGGAGCAGTTGCTGCGCGACACCAACTGGCAGCCCATGGATTACCTGGTCATCGACCTGCCGCCCGGCACCGGCGACACCCAGCTCACGCTGGCGCAGAAGATCCCGGTGAGCGGCGCGGTGATCGTGACGACGCCGCAGGACATCGCCCTGCTGGACGCGCGCAAGGCGCTCAAGATGTTCGAGAAGGTGGACGTGCCCGTGCTCGGCGTCATCGAGAACATGAGCACCTATGTGTGCGGCCACTGCGGACACGAGGAGGCGATCTTCGGCTCCGGCGGCGGCGCGCGCATGGCCGAGCAGTACCACGTGGATCTGCTCGGGCAACTGCCGCTCGACCCGCGCATCCGCGCGGAGGCGGACGACGGCAACCCCAGCGTCGCCACCGATCCGGAAGGGCGCATCGCGCAGGCCTACCGCGAGATCGCCCGTCGGGTGGGCGCCAAGCTGTCGCTGCAGGCCAAGGACTACAGCGCGAAGATCCCCAACATCGTCGTTGAACAGAACTGATACGAAACCGGAGAGCAGGAGCCCTCATGAGCATCAAGTCCGACCGCTGGATCCGCGAGATGGCGCAGAAGCACGGCATGATCGAGCCGTTCGAGCCGGGGCAGGTCCGCGAACACCGCGGCGAGCGGGTGATCTCCTACGGCACCTCGAGCTACGGTTACGACATCCGCTGCGCCGATGAATTCAAGATCTTCACCAACATCAATTCGGCGGTGGTCGATCCGAAGAACTTCGACTCCAACAGCTTCGTCGACGTCAAGTCCGACGTCTGCATCATCCCGCCGAACTCCTTTGCGCTGGCGCGCACGCTGGAATATTTCCGTATCCCGCGCAGCGTGCTGACCATCTGCCTCGGCAAATCGACCTATGCCCGCTGCGGCATCATCGTCAACGTCACCCCGCTCGAACCCGAATGGGAAGGCCACGTGACGCTGGAGTTCTCCAACACCTCCCCGCTTCCCGCGAAGATCTACGCCAACGAGGGCGTGGCCCAGGTGCTGTTCTTCGAATCCGACCAGGAATGTGAGACCTCCTACCGGGACCGCGGCGGGAAGTATCAAGGGCAGCGGGGGGTGACGTTGCCGCGGACGTGAAAAGACAGGACTGAGGGCTTAGGACTAAGGACTGAGTCAAAGATCAAACATAAATAAAGGGGACAGATTTCAAATCTGTCCCCGATTGGCCAGGTTCCGGTGTTGGGCTTCATTGCTTCAGCCCAACCTACATCTTTATGTATCTTAGGTTTTAGTTTTTTACTCAGTCCTTAGTCCTAAGCCCTCAGTCCTGTCTTTTATATTCCGTGATCTCCATCGTCAGCACCTTGCCGTCCTTGTGCTGTTCGATGCGCACCGGCAGGTAGTCGAGCGTGGCGGCGCACCAGATCACGGTGCGGCGGCTGCCGTGGATGCGCTGGAGTTTCTCCGTCTCCAGGCGCCCGAGCGGGGTGTCGATGGTCTCGCGGCCCATCCGTTCGAAGCGGTAGCGTTTCAGTTCGCCGCCGTCGGCGATGTCGTAGGACAGCGTCTTCCGGCCGGCCTGCAGGTCCAGCATCATGGTGTACTGGTAGAGCAGCTTGTCCTGCGCCCCGGTCGGCACCTTCATGGTCCAGGGGTCGTTGTTGATGCGGTTGGTGACGACGCCCTTCTGCCAGTCGAAATCGAGCACCGCGTGCCGCGCGCCCTGTTTGCGGCCGGTATGGTGATACTGGTATTTGACGGGGCGCGGACGGTCATCGGCGAAATCCCAGTCGCTGCTTTCATCGATATTGTCGCTCAGCAGGAACGAGAGCATGCCGGCCGCCTCGGACCTCGACGTCAGGGTGTAGCCTCCGCCGGCGTTCGCGCGCAGGCCGCGTTCCATGCGCGCGACGAGCGCCCGGTTGGCGGTGAAGTCGTAGCGCGCGGTGAACTCCCGCACCGGGGGAGCGTCCGCCCGCGCGGTAGGCGGCGCGGCCAGGCACAGGCAAAACGTCAGCAGGAGCGCCGCGCGCGCCATGTCATCCCGCCCGGCCTGGTCCCGCGTCTCCGCCGCCCGCGGCGGGCCGGTCTGCGAGGTCGACCGGGCCGGCCAGAGGCCGCCCGTCGAGGACCGCCTGTCCGTCGTGCTGTCCGAGGCGGCCGGCGGCGAACCAGCCGATGGCCAGCGGCAGGATGCGGTGTTCCACCCGGTGCACCCTGTCTGCCAGCGCCTGTTCGTCGTCGCCGGGCATCACCGGCACGCGCGCCCGGAGGATCACCGGCCCGCCGTCGAGTTCCTCGGTCACGAAATGCACGCTGGCGCCGTGCTCGGCGACGCCCTCCGCGAGCGCGCGCCGGTGGGTGTGCAGCCCGGTGAAGGCGGGGAGCAGCGAGGGGTGGATGTTGATCAGGCGCCCTTGGTAGTGGCGCACGAACTCCGGGGAGAGCACGCGCATGAAGCCGGCCAGCACGACCAGCCGCGCGCCGCTGGCGTCAAGGCATTCGCGCAGCGCGCGATCGTAGGCGGCGCGGTCCCCGTGACCGGCGGATTCGATCACCGCGGTCGCGATACCGGCGGCGCGGGCGCGCTCCAGGCCCTGGGCCCCGGCGCGGTTGCTGAGCACCAGACGGATATCGGCGGCCAGTTCGCCCCGGGCCACGGCGTCGATGATGGCCTGCAGGTTGCTGCCGCGTCCCGAGATCAGCACGGCGATGGGCAGCGCCTGCCGCGGAGAGGTCATGTGCCCGCCGCGCCGCCGCGAGTGCCGGTGGACGCGCCCATGCGGCTAGCGGATGATCACGTGCGCGCCGTCCGCGGCGCGGGCCGCGAGCGCTCCGATGCGCCAGGCGCGTTCGCCCGCGCGCTGCAGCCGCGCCAGGGCGCGCTCGACGTCCTGTTCCGCCACGACCAGGGTCATGCCGATGCCGCAGTTGAAGGTGCGGTGCATCTCGTCCGGCGCGACCCCGCCCGCGCGCTGCAGCCAGTCGAAGACCGCCGGGCGCGGCCACGAGGCGGCGTCGATGACCGCCTGGACGTCGTCCGGGAGCACGCGGGGGATGTTCTCGAGCAGGCCGCCGCCGGTGATGTGCGCGATGCTGAGCACGTCGACCTCCTCCAGCAGGGCGAGCACGGGTTTGACGTAGATGCGCGTCGGCGCGAGCAGGGCGTCGCCGAGTGTGCCGTCGCCGAAGGGCCGGTCCAGCGCGGCGCCGCTGCGCTCGAGGATCTTGCGGATGAGCGAGTAACCGTTGGAGTGCGGGCCGGAGGAGGCGATGCCGATCAGCGCGTCGCCCGCGCGGGCGCGCGCGCCGTCGATGATGCGGTCCTTCTCCACCACGCCGACGCAGAAGCCGGCGATGTCGTAGTCCTTGTGCGCGTACATGCCGGGCATCTCGGCGGTCTCGCCGCCGATCAGCGCCGCGCCGGCCAGCTCGCAGCCGGCGCCGATGCCCTTGACGACGGCGGTGGCGACCTCCACGTCCAGCTTGCCGGAGGCGTAGTAGTCGAGGAAGAACAGCGGTTCCGCGCCCTGCACGACGAGGTCGTTCGCGCACATCGCGACCAGATCGATGCCGACGGTGTCATGCTTGCCGAGTTCGATCGCCAGCTTGAGCTTGGTGCCGACGCCGTCGGTGCCCGCCACCAGCACGGGCTGGCGATAGCGCTTGGGCAGTTCGATCAGGGCGCCGAATCCGCCCAGCCCCGCGAGCACCTCGGGGCGGCTGGTGCGGCGGGCGATCGGTTTGATGTTCTCGACCAGACGGTTGCCGGCGTCGATGTCCACGCCGGCGTCGCGGTAGCTGAGCGGGGGGAGGGCTTTCTCGTTGTCGTCCACGGGGTGTGCTCTAAACGCTGGAGGATCGGCGGATCGGGACCGGCGCGCCGGGTCATCGCGGCGCGGATTTTTCCGGCGTCATTGTAGCGCATTATCACACACCCTCCTAGTTGGCCGGCGAGGGTGAAACACGCGGGCGTTTCGCTTAGACTGGAGTGCGAGCGTAAGCGTCCCCGTTCAACCGGATCCGAAGGAATGAAGTGCATGTGGTTCGATGAGGAATCGTCCGCGCGGCGCCGCCTGCGCCTGTGCCTCCTGCTGTGCGTCCTGTTCGGGTCCGTCGCCGGCGCCCAGGCCGGCGAGGTCGAGGGACTCTATGAGGCGCAGGTGCCGGTCTCCGGCCAGCGCGAGGCGGAACGGACGAACGCCCTGCGCGCGGCCTTCGGGCAGGTGCTGGTCAAGATCACCGGCGACCGCGACGCGGCCGTGCGTCCGGGCCTGCAGGCGCTGCTGCGGTCCCCGCTCCAGTATGTCCAGCAGTACCTCTATCGCCCGTTGCCGACGGGTTACATACCCGCGGCGGGGGCCGATCCCGTTCCGACCCAGTTGCTGTGGGCGCGCTTCGACGCCCAGGCGGTCAACCAGTCGCTGCAGGGGGTGAGCCAGCCCGTGTGGGGCCGCATGCGCCCGTCCACCCTGGTGTGGCTCGCCGTCGAGGACCAGGGCCGGCGCTATCTGGCCGGCAGCGACGCCGGCGCCGATCTGCGCCGCGAGCTGGAGGCGCGGGCGGACGCGCGCGGTATTCCGCTGCTGTTTCCGCTGCTCGATCTCGAGGACCAGCGCCGCGTCGGTTTCGCCGATGTCTGGGGCGGTTTCGATCAGGAGGTGCGCGCGGCCTCGGCGCGCTATCAGTCCAGCGCCGTGATGCTCGGGCGCGTGTACCGCACGCCGGCGGGCGACTGGTCCGCCCGCTGGTCGCTGTATGTGGATGGCGGCGCGGAACACTGGGAGTCGGCGACCGGGTCGCGCGCGCAGACGCTGGCGGACGGCGTGGACGGCGCCGCCGACCGGCTGGCCTCCCGCTTCGCCCGCGCGGTCGGCGGCGACGTGGCGGAGCCCGTGGACCTGCTGGTGACCGGCGTGGACCGGCTGGAGGATTACGGCCGCGTGCAGCATTACCTGCGTTCGCTCGACCCCGTGAGCGGGCTCGAGGTGCGGCAGATCGACGCGGCCGGCGCGCATTTCCATCTCGTGCTGCACGGCGACCGCGCGGCGCTGGTTCAGGCCATCGGTTTCGGCCGGGTGCTCGTCCCCGCGGCCGGCGCCGACGCGGGGCCCGAACTGGCCTACCGGTTGCTGCCGTGACGCGCGCCGACATCCCCAACGTCATCAGCATACTGCGCATCGGGTTGGTGCTGCCGGTGGTGGCGGCGCTGATGCACGGGCAGTTCACGCTGGCGCTGTTGCTCTATACCGTCGCGGGCGTGTCGGACGCGCTGGACGGCTATATCGCCAAGCGCTACGGCTATACCAGCCGGCTCGGCTCGATCCTCGATCCGCTGGCCGACAAGCTGCTGCTCGTTTCGACCTATGCCGTCCTGGCCTGGCTCGGGCTGCTGCCGGTCTGGCTGGTCGCGGCCGTCGTGGCGCGCGACGTGCTCATCCTGGCCGGCGCGGTCTCCTATCACCTGCTGATCGGCGAATACGAGATGGCGCCCACGCCGATCAGCAAGATCAATACCTTCGCGCAGATCGCGCTGGGGCTGACGGCGGTATTTTCCGCCGGGGCCTATCCGCTGCCGGAGGCGCTGATCGAAGGGCTGGTCTGGGCGGTGCTCGCCACCACGCTGTTCAGCGGCATCGATTACCTCTGGACCTGGGGGACGCGCGCCTGCCGTGCGCGCGCCGGTTCCCGCTGAAGCGGAGGCGGCGCGGATGAGCGAAACGATCAAGGGCGTCCAGGTGGCCGGCGTGCTGGCGGGCGGCGCGGCGGCGGCGCTGCTGGTCTATCTGCTGGCGCCGATCCTGACCCCGTTCCTGGCGGGCGCCCTGCTGGCCTACCTCGGCAACCCGCTGGTCGACCGGCTGGCGGCGCGTCGGCTGCCGCGGGTCGTGGTGGTGACGCTGGTCTTTCTGTTCATCTTCGGCGTGCTGCTGCTGATCCCGGCGGTGGCGTTCCCGCTGCTGGAGCGCCAGGTCTCCGTGTTCATCGAACGCTGGCCCGATTACCTCGACACGCTGCAGACGCGGCTCGGCCCCTGGCTGCACGACACCCTGGGCATCTCCGTGTGGCGGCTCGACGTGGCGCAGATCCGGCAGGCCCTGCTGGATCAGTGGCAGCAGGCCGGCGGCGTCGCCGCGCGGGTGGTGGTGGCGGTGACCCAATCCGGGCTGGCGATCGTGCAGTGGCTGCTCAACCTGCTGCTGATCCCGGTGGTCACGTTCTATCTCCTGCGCGACTGGCACGACCTCGTGCACAGGCTGCGCGGTCTGTTGCCGCGCCCGATCGAACCCACGGTGACGCGGCTCGCGCGCGAGTGCGACGAGGTGCTCGCGACCTTCCTGCGCGGCCAGCTCCTGGTCATGCTGGCGCTGGGACTGCTCTATTCCATCGGCCTCTGGCTGGTGGGGCTCGATCTGGCCTTTCTGATCGGCATGGGCGCCGGCCTGGTCAGCTTCATCCCGTATTTGGGGCCGGTCTTCGGCCTGCTGGCCGGCGGCGTCGCGGCGGCGGCGCAGTTTCACGACCTGTTCCACCCGCTGCTCGTGCTGGGGGTATTCGTCGCCGGTCAGATGCTCGAGGGCATGGCGCTGACGCCCTGGCTGGTGGGCGATCGCGTCGGTCTGCACCCGGTGGCGGTGATCTTCGCCGTCATGGCGGGCGGCCAGTTGTTTGGCGTCGTCGGCATACTGCTGGCGTTGCCGGTGGCCGCGGTGATCGCGGTGCTGCTGCGTCATCTCCATCGGCGCTATCTGCACAGCGAAGTCTACGGGATGGACGACGGGACGCCGGGCCAGGAGTGAGTCCGCGCACCGTGAACACCCAGATCCCGCTGCGCATCCGCTTCCGCGACGACTCCACCTTCGAAGGCTTCGTGCCCGGCCCCAACGCGGAGGCGCTGCATCACCTGCGGGACGATCCCGCCGCCGGACGCTCCGTCTATCTCTGGGGCGGGGCGGGGACGGGCAAGACGCATCTGCTGGAGGCCGTGTGCCGTTCCGGCGCCGCGCGCGGCGAGTCCGCGATCTATCTCCCCCTGCGCCAGCGCGCCGACCTGGCGCCCGCCCTGCTCGAGGGGATGGAGGCGCTGTCGACGATCTGCGTCGACGACATCGACGCGATCGCGGGCGACGCCGCGTGGGAGGCCGCGCTGTTCCACCTGTTCAACCGCGTGCGCGAACGCGGCGGGCGCATGGTCATCGCCGGCGCCGCGGCGCCACGCGCGCTGGGGCTGGGCCTGCCCGACCTCGCGACGCGGCTGTCCTGGGGGCTGGTATTCCAGCTCCATCCCCTCCCCGACGAGGAGAAGGCGCGCGCACTGCGCCTGCGCGCGCACGCGCGCGGCATGGACATGCCGGAGGCCGTCGCCCGCTATCTGCTGCAGCGCCACGCGCGCGACATGGGCGCCCTGTTCGAACTGCTGGAGCGGCTCGACCACGCCTCGCTCGCCGCGCAGCGCCGGCTCACCGTGCCCTTCGTGCGCGCGGTGGCGGGCGAGGACTGAAGGCGCGCGCTGCTCAGTCCAGCAACGGGCGGAGGTGTTTCCACACGGTGTCGAGGATGACCGCCTGCGCCTCCCGGTCGGGATGGATCGCGTCGGACTGGAAGTGCTCCAGCCCGTCGTCCAGGCCCTCGAGCAGGAACGGGATCAGCGTGACGCCGTATTCGTGCGCGAGCTCCGGGTAGATCCGTTCGAAGCCCTGGGTGTAGGCGCGCCCGTAGTTGGGCGGCAGCCGCAGGCCGGCGAGCGCGACCCGCGCCCCGCGCGCGCGGCAGGCCGCGATGATGTCCGCGAGGTTGCGCCGCATCTGTTCCAGCGGCAGGCCGCGCAGCCCGTCGTTGCCGCCGAGCTCGATCAGCACGACGGCCGGCTGGTGCCGCTCCAGCTCCGCCGGCAGGCGCGCCAGCGCGCCGCCGGTGGTGTCTCCGCTGATGCTGGCGTTGACCACCCGCACCGGATGGCCCTCGCGCGCGAGACGCCGTTCCAGCAGGCTCACCCAACCTTCGTTTTGATCGAGGCCGTAGGCGGCGCTTAAACTGTCGCCCAGGATCAGGAGCGTCGGCGCGGCATGTCCCGCGAGCGGCGCCAGCAGCAGGATCATCAACAGGAGTCTAGGCATCATGACGGATCGGTCGCAGTATCCCGTGGTCGAGGCGCGCGGCATCAGCAAGCGCGTGTCCAGCCCCGAGGGCGAACTGGAGCTGTTGCGCGACATCCAGTTTAGCATCCTGCCCGGGGAGGCGGTCGCGGTGCTCGGGGCCTCCGGCTCCGGCAAGACGACCCTGCTCGGCATCCTCGCCGGGCTCGATACCCCCAGCGCCGGCACGGTGCTGATCGAAGGCGCGGATCTGTTCGCGCTGGGCGAGGACGGCCGCGCGGGCGTGCGCCGCGAGGCGATCGGCTTCGTATTCCAGTCCTTTCACCTGCTGCCCACGCTGACCGCGGTCGAGAACGTCATGCTGCCGCTGGAACTGGCGGGGCGCGCCGACGCCCGCGTGCAGGCGGAGCAGTGGCTCGCCCGCGTCGGGCTCGAGCGCCGCCTGCGCCACTACCCGCGCCAGCTCTCCGGCGGCGAGCAGCAGCGGGTCGCGATCGCGCGCGCCTTCGTGACCCGCCCGCGCCTGCTGTTCGCCGACGAACCGACTGGCAACCTCGATCTCGCCACCGGCCGCCGCGTGATCGACCTGCTGTTCGAGATCAACCGCGAGCAGGGCACCACGCTGGTGCTGGTCACCCACGACGACAAGGTCGCCGAGCGCTGTACCCGCCGCCTGCGGCTGGACGGCGGCCGCCTGCGGGGCGACGCATGAGCGCGCCGGCGCCGATGTTGGCACTGGCGCTGCGCATGCTGCGGCGCGACTGGCGCGCGGGGGAGCTGCGCGTGCTGGCCGCGGCGCTGGTGGTGGCGGTGGCCGCCGTCACCGCGGTGGGCTTCTTCGCCGATCGCATCCGCCTCGCGCTGGAGCTCCAGGCCACCGAGCTGCTGGGGGCGGACCTGGTGATCAGCGCCGATCATCCGCTGGAGGCCGCCCGGCTGGCGGCGCCGGACGGGCGCGCGCTGCGCCGCGCCGAGGCGGTCGAATTTCCCAGCATGGTCATCGCCGGGGATCAGGCGCAGCTCGCCTCGGTCCGCGCGGTCAGCCCGGACTATCCGCTGCGCGGCCGTTTGCGCGTCAGCCGCGAGGCCTACGCCCCCGACGCCGAGGCGGACGGCGTCCCGCCGGCGGGCGCCGTCTGGCCGGAGGCGCGGCTCGCGGGCCAGCTCGGCGTCGCGGTCGGCGACACGGTCGAACTGGGCGATGCGCGCCTGCGGGTGGACGCCATCCTGACCGTCGAGCCGGCGGGCGGCGGCATCGGCGTGTTCAATCTCGCGCCGCGCCTGCTGTTCAACGCGGCGGACCTCGCGGCCACCGGGCTGGTGCAGCCGGCCAGCCGCGTGCGCTACCGCTACCTGTTCGCGGGCGAGCCGGACGCGGTGCGCGCGTTCCGGGCGCGGATCGAGCCCGCGCTCGGCCGCGGGGAGAGCCTGGAATCGGTGGGCGACGCGCGCCCCGAGGTCCGCGGCGCGCTCGATCGCGCCGGCCGCTTCCTCGGCCTCGCGACCCTGGTGAGCGTGCTGCTGTCCGGCGTCGCCGTCGCGCTGTCCGCGCGCCGCTTCATCGTCCGCCACCTGGATTACTGCGCCGTCATGCGTTGTCTCGGCGCGAGCCAGCGCCTCGTCCTCGGCGTGTACGGCCTGCAGCTCGGCCTGCTCGGCCTCACGGCCGCGCTGCTCGGCGGCGCGTTGGGCTATCTCGCCCAGTTCGGGCTGGAGTCCCTGCTGGGGGCGCTGCTCGAGATCGATCTGCCGCCGCCGTCCGCGCGGCCGGCGCTGCTCGGCGCGGGCGTGGCGCTGGTGACGCGGCTGGGTTTCGCCCTGCCGCCGCTGCTGCATCTGCGCAACGTGCCCGCGCTGCGCGTGATCCGGCGCGAGCTGGGCGGCCCGGGCGGCGCGCGCCTGCTGAGCTATCTCGCCGGCGCGGCGGCGATGGCCGCGCTGATCTGGTGGCAGGCGGAGGACCGCCTCCTCAGTCTGTATATCCTGCTCGGCGCGGTCGCGGCGCTGGCGCTGCTGGCGGCGACGGCGGCCGGCCTGATCCTGCTGCTGCGCCCGTTGCGTCACCGCGTCGGATCGACCTGGCGTTTCGGCCTGCTCAGCCTGACGCAGCGCGCCGGGACGGGGGTGATGCAGGTGATGGCCTTCGGCCTCGGCATCCTGGTGTTGCTGCTGCTCGGGGTCGTGCGCGGCGATCTGTTGCGGGAGTGGGAGCATGAACTGCCGGAGCAGGCGCCCAACCGTTTCCTGATCAACATCCTGCCGGAGCAGGTCGAGGCCGTGCGCGCCTTCTTCGCGCGCTCCGGCCTGGAGGCGCCGGAGCTGTTCCCCATGGTGCGCGGCCGTCTGACCGGGATCGGCGAGCGCGCGGTGTCGGCGGGACTGTACGAGGACGACCGCGCGCGCCGCCTGGTGGAACGCGAGTTCAATCTGTCCTGGGCCGCGCGCGCGCAGCCGGACAACCGCATCGTCGCCGGCGCCTGGTGGGGCGAGGGGGAGGGCGGCGGAGGCGACGGCGCGGCCGAGCTGTCGGTCGAGCAGGGGCTCGCCGAGACCCTGGGTATCCGGCTCGGCGACACCCTGACGTTCCGGATCGCCGGCGCCGATCTGCGCGCGCGGGTGACCAGCCTACGTGAGGTCGAGTGGGACAACTTCCGCGTGAACTTCTTCGTGCTGACGCCGCCCGGCGTGCTGGACGCGTTCCCGGCCACCTGGATCACCAGCCTGTACGTCCCTGCCGACCGTTATCCGGTGCTGAACGGGCTGGTGAAGGCCTTTCCGAACGTCACGGTCATCGACGTGTCGGCCATCATGGATCAGGTCCGGCGCATCATGGACCGGGTCGCGCTCGCGGTGCAGTACGTATTTCTATTCACGCTGATCGCCGGCGTGCTGGTGATGGCGGCGGCGATCCACGCCAGCCTCGACGAGCGCGTGCGCGAGACCGTGCTGCTGCGTACCCTGGGCGCGAGCCGGCGCCAGTTGCTGCTCGGGCTGGCGACCGAGTTCGTCAGTCTGGGCGTGGTCGCGGGCGCGCTGGGGGCGCTCGGCGCCGGGCTGATCGCGCAACTGCTGGCGAGCCGGGTCTTTCACCTCGCCTATCACTGGGATCCCGCCCTGTGGCTGATCGGCGCCCTCGGCGGCGGACTCGGGGTCGGCCTCGCGGGCGTGCTCGGCACCCGCTTCGTACTCAACACGCCGCCGATGCGGGCGCTTAGGGGGCTATAAATGCAGGACTAAGGGCTTAGGACTAAGGACTGAGTGAAAGATCAACGGCGTGAGGGGTGAGGCGTGAGGAGCGCTGGAATCCGGGCTTTCTGGATTCCGCTGTGCTTCATCCGGGCTACCGACTCTAGACGGAGAGAAAGTGTTTCGTTTTTTCACTTAGTCCTTAGTCCTAAGCCCTTAGTCCTTGGTTCTTAGCCCCAGGTTTCCGCCGGCGACCGGCCTACGCTACACTAACCGCCAACGGGCGCCTGACATAGGAGGAGTGTCGATGTCGCGTTGGATCTGGGTCTTGATCGCATGTCTGGCGGGCGCGTCGGCCTACGCCGATGGCGAGGTCGTCCGGCTGCCCGCATCCAGTCTCAAGGACGGGGGTGCGCCGGAGCCGCTGCCCGGTTCGGTGCGGGCGCCCGCGTTCGCCGGCGACGGGCATATGATCACCCTGCCCACCGCCTACCGCACGCGTTTCGACGCCTATCTCTCCGGGGCGGACGACGCCCGGGTCGCGGTGCTGATCGTGCCGGACCGCTGGGGTCTGAGCGCCGAGGTGAAGTCCTGGGCCGATCGCGTCGCCGGGCTGGGGTATCGCGTGCTGGCCGTCGACCTCTACGACGGCCGCCGCGTGACCGATGCGCGGATGGCGGCCGATGTGTGGCGTTCCATCGACCCGGTATGGATCGACGCCGATCTCGACGGGGCCGTCGCCTATCTGCGCCGTTCCCAGGACCGTGTCGTGTTGATGGGCTGGGGCAAGGGCGTCGGCGCGGCCGTGCCCCTGCTGGCCCGCCACCCCGGCGTGTTCAGGGCCGTGGTGACCTATTACGACAGCGAGACCCTGGTCGCGGGCGATCGCATCGGCAAGCAGGCCATCCCGGTGCTGGACATACTGACGCCGCGGACCCTTGCCGGACCGCCGGCGGAGGCCCTGCCGCCGCAGGCGGCGGCCGATGCCTGGACCGCCACCGAGGAGTTTCTCGCGCGCCAGTTCCCGTGACCCCGCCTCAGCCGAAGGTCGCTCCGTTCCAGCCCCACAGGTGCGCGGGGGCGTCCGCGAATTCGATGTAGATCCGCTCCGGCGCGACGCCGAGCCCGTCCCCGACTGCCCGGCACAGCGTCCGGGACAGCGCCCCGGTCTGCGCCGCCGGCAGCCCGAGGCTCTTCAGCTCCAGGTAGGCGAGCGGGGCGTCGGAGCCGGCGAACAGCATCGGCGTGCCGGCCTCCAGCGCCACCATCACATAGCGTTCGTCCTTGCCGAGCGCGGCAGCCACTTCCGTGGAGAGGGCGGCGAGCAGTCCGGGCAGCGCGGATGGTTCGGGGCGGACGTTGGTCTGTATCCTGAGATAGGGCATGGCGTGGGCTCCCGTGGCTTGTGGGCGAGTGGGGCAGTCTAGCGCGCCGGGCCCCCGCGCAATACCCCGCCCCGGTTCCGGGATTTTGCCGAATCCCTACGCGATTCAACGCGCTTCCCTATCTTTCAGCGGGCGATCTCATTACAATGAATAATTTTCCGAGGACGCCCGTCCGCTTCGCGGCCGGGTCCGGGATACAGCACACAGACAATACGAACGAGAAGGTCGAGAGCGTGGAACTCACGGGTGCGGAGATCGTGGTGCGTTGCCTGCAGGAAGAGGGCGTCGAATATCTGTTCGGCTACCCCGGCGGGGCGGTGCTGTACCTCTACGACGAGTTGTTCAAGCAGGACAAGGTCAAGCACATCCTGGTCCGCCACGAGCAGGGCGCGGTGCATGCCGCCGACGGTTATTCGCGCTCGACCCAGAAGACCGGCGTGGCGCTGGTGACCTCGGGTCCCGGCGTCACCAACGCCGTGACCGGCATCGCCACCGCCTACATGGATTCCATACCGATGGTGGTGATCACCGGCCAGGTGCCGACCTTCGCCATCGGCGAGGACGCCTTCCAGGAATGCGACACCGTGGGCATCACCCGTCCCTGCGTGAAGCACAACTTCCTGGTCAAGGACGTGAAGGACATCGCCGTCACCATCAAGAAGGCCTTCTACCTCGCCGCCAGCGGCCGGCCAGGACCGGTGGTGGTGGACATTCCCAAGGACATCACCTCGCCGTCGCACAAGGCGGTGTTCGAGTATCCGAAGTCGGTATCCATCCGCTCCTATGATCCGGTGGTCAAGGGCCATGCCGGCCAGACGAAGAAGGCGCTGCAGGCCCTGCTCAAGGCGAAGCGCCCGATGGTGTATGCCGGCGGCGGCGTGGTGCTCGGCAACGCCTCCGAGCAGCTCACCGCGCTGGTGCGCGCGCTCGGTTTCCCCTGCACCAATACCCTGATGGGCCTGGGCGGCTACCCGGCCACCGATCCGCAGTTCGTCGGCATGCTGGGCATGCACGGCACCTACGAGGCCAACATGGCGATGCAGCACTGCGACGTCCTGCTGGCGGTGGGCGCCCGCTTCGACGACCGCGTGATCGGCAACCCCAAACACTTCTTCCAGCAGCCGCGCACCATCATCCACATCGACATCGATCCGTCCTCGATCGCCAAGCGCGTGAAGGTGGACATCCCGATCGTGGGCGACGTGCGCCAGGTGCTGGCCGATCTGAGCGAGCAGTTGCGCGCGGGCCGCGAGGCGCCGGACGCGGCGGCCCTCAAGGACTGGTGGAAGCAGATCGATGAGTGGCGCGCGCGTGACTGCCTCAAGTACGACCGCGCGAGCCAGAGCATCAAGCCGCAGGCCGTGATCGAGGCGTTGTGGAAGGTGACGGGCGGCGACGCCTTCATCACCTCGGACGTGGGGCAGCACCAGATGTGGGCCGCCCAGTACTACAAGTTCGACCAGCCGCGGCGCTGGATCAACTCCGGCGGCCTCGGCACCATGGGCTTCGGCCTGCCGGCGGCGATGGGTGTGCAGCTCGCCAACCCCGGCGCCGACGTGGCCTGCGTGACGGGCGAGGGCAGCATCCAGATGTGCATCCAGGAACTCTCGACCTGCCGCCAGTACCGGCTGCCGATCAAGATCGTGAACCTCAACAACCGCTACCTCGGCATGGTGCGTCAGTGGCAGCAGATCGACTATTCGAGCCGCTACTCCGAGTCGTACATGGACGCCCTGCCGGACTTCATGCAACTGGCCGAGGCCTACGGCCACGTCGGCATGCGCATCGACAAGCCGGGCGACGTCGAGGGTGCGCTGCGCGAAGCCTTCAAACTCAAGGACCGGCTGGTGTTCCTCGACTTCATCACCGACCAGACCGAGAACGTATG
>JADLCS010000095.1 GCA_020847075.1 Gammaproteobacteria bacterium | reverse complement strand
TGGAATTCCTCCAGTTGCACCAGGAAACACGCTTCGCACACATAGGCATGCAGGGGATAGAACGGCTCCATGCGATGCAGCGCATCGGGTTTGACGTAGGAATTCGCCACCGGCGACATGCCCAAGTCGGCGAATGAGCGCTGCAGGCCCGTCCCGCAGAAACGGCATGACAAATTTGTGCTCGACATAGTCTACCTTGCCTTTGTTATGGTCACGACCAGCGCAACTGCCTGGTCAGCCTGCCGCGCTCCAGGTGCTCCTGCAGAACCTTCAATCGCATGAAGGACGATTGCCGGAAATTGGCGTCCTTGAAGCGCATCGCCGTCAGGCCTTCCTTCAGCCCGGCGATGGCCCCCGCCAGGTCCACCTTGGGCTGATACCCGGGGGCCAGACCGGCGAACAGATCGAAATTGACCTGATATGAGCGCTTGTCGGGGGCAGCGTCCTTATTGATGGTCACCTCTACCCCCGGGATCTCCCGCGCCACCGCCTCCGCCAGCGCCCTGACCTGATAGTTCCAGGTGTTGCTGCCGACATTCAACGCGATGAACCCGCCTCCGTTGTCGACCGGGCGCGTCGCGGCCCAGTCGAGCGCAAGCGCCATGTCCTGCACTGTGATCAGGGGACGCCACGGGGTCCCGTCGCTGAGGATGACGATCTTCTTGGTGGCGACCGCGTTGGCCACGAAGTCGTTCAGGACGAGATCCAGCCTCAGCCGATCGCTCATCCCGCAGGCGGTGGCGAAACGCAGGCTGGTGACGATGAAGTCCTCGCCGGCCAGTTCCTTCAGGTCGCGCTCGGAATAGACCTTGGATTTCGCATAGGCGGTCAGCGGATTCAGTTCCGCCCCCTCGGCCCGGGCGCCCCCCTCGGCGAATCCGTATACGCTGCAGCTCGAGGCGAAAACGAAGCGGCGGACACCGGCCTTCCTGGCCTTTTCCGCCAGCGCGACCGTGGCCCGGTGATTGATCTCCAGGGTCACCTCCTCGAAGGCGTTCCCCATGGGGTCGTTCGATATCGCGGCCAGATGGATAATGGCATCGACCCCGGCGAGCATCTCCGCCCCGATGTCCCGCACGTCCATGAAATACTGGACATCCATGCCGCACTCCGGCAGCGTGTCCGCCGCCGTCAGGCAATGGGCAAAATAGCCCATGTCCACGCCTATCAGCCTCGCCCCCGGATGGCTCGACCTGAGCTGTTTCACAACGGCGGGTCCCACGTATCCCATGTTTCCAGTAATCAATATATTCATGATTTTTTCAATCCGCTCAATGCAATAGTCTGTCGATCTGATCGCACACATGTTCCGAAAACGGGAGGGAACAGGTAAACGCCGGCGACACGGCGTTGAGGATGTGAAGCGACCTGGCGTCACCCTCGATCACGAAATCCATCTCCAGTTTTTTCGTCCTGTGGTCCAGCAACTGCGCCCGGATTCCGGGCTTGGCCCACCGCCTGTATCGGCTGGGGTCCACTCCTTCTACAAGCACGGAGGCGAGCTCCGCCATCCTGGCGCGGGAATGCTTCCTGATTTCTTCCATGGCGAGCTTCTTGAAATCGAAATTCGAGCTCGCGAAGAGGCCCAGCTGCCGGTAGACGATCTCGAAGAACTCCATCGGGCTGAAATTCTCCAGCCCTCGATACTGTTCACGCCAGAGCACCGGGATGGCGGTCGGGCCGATTTTCACGTCGTTGTTCACCGTCAACGTATAGTGGACGCCCAAAAAAGGGTTTCGCAGGTCCGGCACGGGGTAGATATTGGTGCGGATCGCCCCCTGGGGTTCGTCGGAATACAGATACAGCCCCTTGAAGGGCAGAATGCTGTAATACTCGGAAAACCCGAAATCCTTCGCGATCTTGTCCGCGTAGAGCCCGGCGGCATTGATGACATAACCCGCGCCGTATCTCCCGGACGACGTCATCACGGCGTCACGGCCCGCCGTCAGGTAGCTGACGCCCGTGTGGATCTCTACCCCTTCGCGCACGGCGTCCTCGGACATCCGCTGCATGACTTCCGACGGGTCCACGGAGGCCGTGGTCGGGGAATACAGCGCCCTGCCACAGGTCTTCACCCGAGGCTCGACCGCTTTGGCGTCGGCCTCGGACAACTCGTCCAGAGGCACCCCGTTGGCCCGCCCTCTCTTCAGGAGTTCGTCCATCTGGGGCAGATCCGCTTCATCCCGCGCCACCACCAGCTTGCCGCAGGTATTGATCCGGATGCCCCTGTCCCGGCAATACTCGGTCATGGCAATGTTGCCCATGCGGGTAAAGCGCGCCTTCAGGCTGTCCGGGGTATAGTAGAACCCGGCGTGCAGGACCCCGCTGTTCCGCCCGCTGGCATGCCGGCCGCAACCCGGCTCCTTTTCGAGCAGGACGACCCGGGCATCGGGGTGCCGGCGTTTCGTGATGCGGGCGATATTGACTCCGATCACCCCCCCGCCGATTACAAGAAAATCCGTATTGATCACGGAGTTACCAGATCTTCCATGGGGCCTTGCCCGTATTCCACATCTCTTCCAGGCGGTTCTTGTCGCGTTGGGTATCCATCGAGTACCAGAAACCGTCATGGCGGTAGGCCGACAGATTGCCCTCCCGGGTGAGGCGCTGCATGGGTTCACGTTCCCACATCACCTCATCCTTTTCGACGTAATCGATCGCCTTGGGCGAGAGTACGAAGAATCCGCCGTTGATCCATCCGCCCTCGTGAGGCTTTTCCTCGAAACTCCTGATGGTGGCGTCCTGATCGAAATCCAGCGCACCGAAGCGATGGGGCGGCTGCACCGCCGTCAGCGTCGCCAGCCGGCCCCGGCTTTTGTGGAAATCGATCAGCCGGGTGACATCCACGTCGCTGACACCGTCGCCATAGGTGAAACAGAAGTCCTCATCACCGATATAGGACCGTACCCGCCGCAAACGCCCCCCCGTGCCCGAACTGTCGCCCGTGTTCACGAGGGTGACGCGCCAGGGATCCGTTCCATTCTCATGCATTTCCATACGGTTGTTCTTCAGATCGAAGGTCACATCGGACGAATGCAGCACGTAATTGGCGAAATACTCCTTGATCACATAACCCTTGTACCCGCAGCAGATGATGAAATCACGGATACCATGGGTCGAATAGATCTTCATGATATGCCACAGGATCGGCTTGCCGCCGATCTCCACCATGGGCTTCGGCTTGAGCTGGGTCTCCTCGCTGATACGGGTCCCCAGCCCTCCGGCCAAGATCACGACCTTCATTGATATGCTCCTGATGATTCAGTTGTCCTGCGAAACGGGGCGGTACGGAGGATGTCGGGATCAAGCGCTGTATCGTGGGAGGCCCATCACCGGACGACGGTTAATCCGCCACGCCACTCTGGTTCTTGTTCTTCGCCGCGGGCATGTCCAGCACCACGCTGCGCTCCTCCTGCCCCCCCTCCCATACCGGGAGGATCCCACCCATGCTCCGATCGCGTACCACGTCATGGATAAGATCGGCATCGATCCGGGATTTTTGATCCGCGTAGCCGCAGATCAGGGCGGTATCGCACAGGACATTGATCAGCCGGGGGATACCTCTCGTATAGTAGTAAACCGAGACGCAGGCGGCGGCCTCGAACAGGTCCGGATCCCCGCCGGCCACCGTGAGTCGGTGGCGGATATAATCGTTGGTCGATTGCAGGTCGAGCGGCCGCAAGTGGAAATCCACCGCGATGCGCTGCGCGAATTGCTCCAGTTCCGGCTGTCTGAGCATGTCGCGCAGGCCCGGTTGCCCGATCAGCATCAGTTGCAGGATCTGGTCCTTGCCGGCATTGATGTTCGACAGCATACGCAACTGCTCGAGAGATTCGATATCGAGATTCTGCGCCTCGTCGATGATCAGTATGGTGCGATGCCCGAGGTCGTATTCGCGCAGCAGAAACTCGGACAAGGTCTGATAGAGCTCGACCTTTTCCTTGCCGCGGTACTCGAGCCTGAAGGCGAGCAGGATCCACTGCAACAGCTCACCGAACGAACGGTGGGTGTTGGAGACCAACCCGACCTTGTAATTCTCGTCATTCTCGATCTGACCCAGGAGGCGGCGGATCAACGTCGTCTTGCCGGAACCGATCTCCCCGGTGATCACCGTGAACCCGGCCTGATTCATGAACCCATACTCCAGCATGGCCAGGGCCATGCGGTGATTCCTGCTCATGTACAGGAATCCGGGATCGGGCAGCAGTGAAAACGGCTTCTCCCTGAGCTTGTAGAACGATTCGTACATGATTCCCGCCGGTCGGCTCTCTAATAGCCGTAATACTGCTGAGTTGCTTCGGGCGTCTTGTTGAGCACCGAACCGATGATGTTCGAATCCTTGAGCAGATCCGCAGCCTTGCTGACATCCTTGGCCAGGCTTTTCCCCTCCTCGATCACGAGCAGGAAGGCGTTTATATGAGGGGCCACGACCAGCACGTCATCGGCCGCGAGGATCGGCGGCAAATCGAAAATCACGACACGCGAGGGGAAATACCGCTTCAACTCGTTCAGCAGCTGCACCATCCGGCCGGAAGAGAGGATCTCGGAGGAGTTCGCGAACGAGGCGCAGCCCGGCAGGACGGCGAATCGATCGATTCCGATATCGACGAGTATCCTGTGCAGCGGCATGCCGGAAAGCAGGAAATCGCTGATCCCGTATTCGGGGCGAAACCCCAGATAGCGGTGGACGCTGGGCCTGCGCATATCGAGGTCGACGAGAACGACCTTGCGCCCGATCTCCATCCGCGCCAGGCTGATCGCCAGGTTGGTCGCCGTCAGCGTCTTGCCGGCGCCGGGATTGGCACTGGTCACGGCCAGGTTATGCCAGCCATTCGTGCGCATCTGATGCCAGACGCGGGTCCTGAGCACTTTATACGCCTGTCCATAGTCGCTGGCCTCCTCTCCGAGGAAGATACGGTTCTGGCGCAACAGTTCCTGCGAGACCTCGACCCGGGATATCTCCATGCCGGCGTCCGGATGGCCCATGCGGGACTCTTCCGGGTGCAGGGCGGACTCCTGTCCCTGCCGGGTTCGCTCCACCGCCTTGGTAATTCGGTCCATAGACATCACTCGCACCCGCGCGTCACAGCGAAACGAACATAATCCGATGATTTCAAAAATCTATTTCCAGGCACGGCCATCCTCTTCATAGCCCATCCCCCGACAGGAACAAGGCCTTGACCACCCAGACCGCCACGATCAATAGCGCAAGGACGAGCGTCCCGATCACCAGCAAACGGCGCTGTGGATGAACCGCCGTCCCACCCGTCTCGAAGTACGGTATCGTCGCTATCGGAGGAGAACCGAGCAAGACTGAGACGCCGCGGGAACCGCGCACCGTCTGATCCATGTATTCGGCGACGGAAGCGACTCCCAACCCCATCACCATGGCCAGCACGGCGCCGAGCAGGAGAATCCCGATACGATTGGGCTGGTAGGGCTCGCCCGGGACGATGGGCGGGTCGATCAGCGAGAACCGTTCCGCCTTTTGGTCTTTCTCGAGCTGCTCGGAAACCTGCGCTTCCAGCAGCTTCTGCTTTATCTCATGGTATTTCTGCACGGCATTGTCGTATTCCCTCCGCATGGCCACACTCTCCTGCTCCACACGGGGCATCTGGACGATGCGCTCTTCGTAACCGGCCAGCTTCGTCTTCAGACGATCGATCTTTTCCTGCGCTGTCTTGAGGCCGATCCTTACCGCCTCCAGCTGAGTCTTGGTCGCGACATAGGCGGGATTATCGGGCTGGAATCCGTCCGTCGAGACGCCCTCGCCCTGCGCCAGCCCCCTCAATTCTCCATTCAGATTCGCCAGCGACTTTCTCAGTCGGATGATGTCGGGGTGATCGTCCGAATATTTCTCACGGGCGGCCGCCAGTTCAGATTGAAGCTGCAGGATCTGGGACTCGATATCCCTCTTGTCGCTGCCACCCCCGATCTGGGCCTTGAGGACCTCGATCTCGCGCCGCAGATTGATTATGTCGGGATGATCCGGAGAGTAGACCGACGAGGCGCGTAACAATTGCATCTGCAAGGATCTGAGCCGCCCCTCCGGGCTGTCGCCCGTGTTGGGCTCTAGTTGCGCCAACTGGGACTCGAGAAAGACCTTGCGTTCCTCCAGGGAGGAGGTCTCTCTCCTGGTATCCTCCAGCTCGCGCTCGGTACGCTCGATCAGACTCATGTTCAGCGTCATGAGCTCCGGCATCTGACCGACGTTCTTCTCCTTGAAGCTGGCCAACGCGGCCTCCAGCTCGGCGATATGGGCGCTCAGCCTGTTCGCCTCTTCCGACAGGAAGCTGGACGTCTCCGAGGCCATCTGCTCCCTGATCCGGATATTTTCCTCCAGATAAAGCGATACCAGCTCGTCCACCACTTCCTTGGCGGCCTCGGCTTCACCGTAATGAAAGGAAAGATCGAACGCAATGGTGGCCTTGCTCTGGCGCCCGCTCCTGGGATCGATGATATCGGCGCTCACCATCTCGACTTCGATATTCTTCCGCATATGCGACAGGATGATATCCACGTTCCCGGAACGCCTTTCCTCGGGAAACAGGTCATACTTCTCAACGATGCTCCATAGGTTTTCACGCGTCATCACCCGCTGGCTGATCGTCTGGATCCGCTCGGTTGCGTAACTCGTGACCGTGGAACGCACAAGATCCTGAGGGATATCCTGTTGTTCAATCAGGATGGTCGCCGTGGAACGGTAGACAGGGGGCAGTCCGAAAGCGATCGCGGCCGCGATCATGAATACCACCAGCATGGGGACAAGCAATTGCGCCTTGCGCCTGCGCAGCACCGCCACATAGTCGCCGATGTCGAGACTTGAACGTTCCATTACCGCATCACTCCGAATACGAACCTGGGCGCGCCTGGGCCGGAATCCATGCCGGCGCCGCCCATTTTACAACATCCCCTCGCATCAGCGCGAAACAGCCAGTCTCGGCCACGCATAATCAATCGCCAGATACACCGCGCTGCTGTTCGCCGCCGCCTCGTCGCCTTCATATTTCTGCCAGCGATAGCGATAAGAACCATCCAGGCTCCACTCTCGATCCAGCTTCCAGCGGAAGCCCGGCTCGATGTCATAATGAGTCCGATCGGCCGCCGCCCTGAAGAAGTCAACGGACTGATTTCTGAATGCGGTTCCCCACAGCGAAACCGACAGCTTCTGTGAAAGTTTATGAGACAACTCCCAGCTCAGACTCTTGCTCAAAATGAGAGCGCCGACGCCGCTCGGCTGAAGGCTCTCATCGGCCGTTATGCGATAGGTGGTCAACTCCGAGACGTCTCCACTCAGGCGGACATTAACCAGCGCCCCGGAGGACTCCACCTCCGCATCACCGAAGGTCGAGACAGCGGACCGAACCCCCGCCCCCACCTGCATCTCCAGCATCGGGGAGAATTCGTGGGTGAACCCCGCGCTGAAGCTGTAGTCGTCGGTGTCGGCGCCCACCTCCGAAGAGGCATATCTCGCCGCTCCGACGGTCGCCGTCAGGCCCGACCGTTCGGACAATCTGCGCAGCAAGGTAAGCTCGGCGCTTTGCCGGCGGTAATCCGTCAACGCATCGCTGCCGCTGCCGGTATATGTCATATCATTGAGCGTATACCGCAGACTGATCGATGCGCGCTCGGATAAGGTGTATCTCCAGTTCGGGGTCAATAAAAGACGGTTGCGCCTGACCTGGGTGCGCAGCAGGCCGGCATCGACATCCCCCGGCAACAGCCCGTCGTCCTCATCCGCGGCAGGGGCCTCGATCGTCGCATAGGTGGTATCCCGTTTATATGACCCGGAGACCCCGAATCTGCTGAGCCGGGTCGCCGTACGCCCGAAAAACGTCAATAGCTGGACATTGGTGTCCTGTACGGCATCCTCCGAATAACGATTGAAGATCAACCTGCCGCCGAGACCGTACGCGCTCACCGCGCTGCGCTTGCTCAGGTCCAGCAGGGGAGAAACGGAACCTCCCCACACGGAAACCGGATTATCGACGCTCAGATTGATATTGTCGTCGTGCAGGACCTTTATCTGCAGCGACGGCGTGACCGCCCATTGATCCGCGCTCACCGGAGCGGCCATGAGCGACAAAGACGCGGCCAGAACGACCACGACGCGCCGCCGTGGTAACCGGCGATGGATTCTACTTGCAAGACCTACAGGCACGAACGCACCCTCGTATATCTATTCGCGGTACGAGAAGACACGCGGCAAGTCGCCCGTCGGCGTCGGCGCATCATCAAGGGACGACAACCACATCGCCACGTCGAAGGATGATGTTCTGCCTGAGATCGGCACCCGATTTCACCTTGGCGTATTCGAACGGGATCGCCGTTTCGACTCCATTTTCACGCCGCAATATCCTTATCTTGTTTTCAGCAGCATACGCGGTCAACCCACCCGCCAGCGCAAGGGCCTGCACGACGTCCAGGTAATGCCCCACCTGATACTGGCCGGAATTCTTGACCTCGCCTATCACGTAGATCTTATAAGAGGCCACCTTTTCGACTACGACGGTCACCACGGGTTCCGGAATATATTTCTTCAGCCGCTGCGTTATTTCCTTCTGGATCTCCTCCGCGGGACGGGCCGCGGCCGGGATCTCGCCGATCAGGGGAAATGAAATCTTCCCATCCGGCCTCACGACGACCTTGCGTTGCAGGGTATCTTCCTTCCAGATGCTGATATCCAGCACATCATCGGGCCCGATCAGATAATCACCGCCAGCCTCACCGGCAACCCCCACCCGCTCCTGGGAAAAACCCGAGCCCACCATGCCCAGTGTCGCGCACAGGAAAACCCCCAGGCACGCGCCGACCCGCCACCGCCGGGCACCTCTCGTCCATCCATCACTCATATTCCGCACCCTCAAACAGGCCATCCAAATGATATATAAAGCAACAAACAAGCCAGCAAGCCGGATCGTCATGAAAAGGCATCATGGGGAAACACGGGGCTTCCGGTCCTGGAAGGACACCTCCAGGCCAGTGCGCGGCAATGGGCATCCCGCGATAAAACCCGTTGGTTCAAGGGTTCGTCTCCACCCCTGATCAGGACTGAAAAAGCGGAATCAGGCCCGGTCCCTGGCGACTGCACACCTCCTTCGAACCCGGACAGGAGGAGAACAATTTACCTATCGTGGCAAAAATAATCCATTCGACCGGTGGTCAATAGACATGCTTGCCCGAAAATCCCTTGAATACCGTCAGGAATATGATCTTGAAATCCAGCCACAGCGACCAGTTCTTGATGTAGTCGAGATCGTATTCGATGCGTTTTTCCATCTTGTCCAGGGTGTCCGTCTCTCCGCGCCAGCCGTTGATCTGGGCCAGCCCGGTAATACCCGGCTTCACCTTGTGCCGCAGCATATACCCATTGATCAGCTTGCGGTACTCCTCATTGTGAATCACCGCATGGGGCCGCGGGCCCACGATGGACATGCTGCCCTGCAGGACGTTGATGAACTGCGGCAGTTCGTCGAGGGAGTTCCGCCGCAGATAGGCGCCGAAGGCGGTAATACGGCTGTCGGATTGCTGCGCCTGCTTGACCTCACCCTCGCCTTCGCACACGGTCATGGTGCGGAACTTCCATACCTCGATCCTGTTCCCGCGCAGTCCGTACCGGTTCTGCTTGTAGAGCACGGGGCCGGGGGACGACAACTTGACGCCCAGCGCGATGACCAGCATCGGGAGGCTGATCACCAGGAGTATGAGGCTGGCCAGGACGATGTCTTCCAGGCGCTTGATCCAGCCGTCCACGCCGTTGAAGGGCGTCTCGTGTATGCTGACGACGGGGAACTGTCCGATATTGCTGAGCCCGGCGTTCATCAGGTTATAGACGAAGAAATCCGGGACCAGATGCACCGAGACCGTGGTGTCCGATAACTGGGCGAGCAGCTTCTTGATCCGCTCCTCGGCCCGCATGGGCAGGGTGATATAGATGGCGTCTATCTTACCTTCGCGGGCGTGCTTGATCAGCGTGCCGAGATCGCCGACCACCTTGACGGGCTCGTTGACCAGGGGGCGATTCCCCGCGGGCTTTCTGTCGTCATAGAACCCGACCGGCATCAAGCCCATCCATTTCGAATCGAGGATGGTCCGCGCGAATTCCGCGCCCAGGTCACGCGCGCCGACGATGGCGACCTTGCAGGTATTGAAACCGTTGCGACGCAATACGCCGAGGGCGTAATGAATGAAACTGCGCCAGGTGATCAGCACCAGGGGCGCCGCTATGATCCAGGTAAGGATTACTTTCCGCGAATACTCCTCGGCGCTCTTCGTGGCATAACCGATCAGCAACAGGACGAGCAGCACACCCATCCACACCAGACAGAGCTGGACCATTTCATGGAAGATGGAGGCGCCGCGCCGTACGCGGTAGATGTCCATGAACTGGCCGATGACGAAAAACAGCCCCATGGCGAGGATGGCGGTCAATACATAGCGATAATCCCTGACCTCTCCATAGAACTCGACGATGGCCCACAGGGATATGCCCACCAGTACCGCGTCGATGAAGCGCAACAGCGTGGCGATGTCATAATGATGTCCGCGTATGATCCCCCGGAAGGAGCGGAAGTTTCCTTCCGAGGCCTTCTTCAGAACGGGAAACATCTCGGCCCTACTCATGGTACGCTCCTGATGCGCGATGAGGGCAAAGTGGACGGCGGGAAATAGAGAAGATTACAACACATCTGGCTGGGATAATCATGCATTCTTCGTATATGGGTATTTTTTCAACCACACTTTTTTGCGGTATTTACAACACCAGATTATCCGGGTGAAGTTACAGGATTATTACCCTCCCCGAGCGCATAGCGTCATTTCCTTGACTCGCGAATTATAGCAACTGCCATTCCATAGTGCGAAAACTATTTTAACTCACTGTTTCAACGAAAGTAATTACATATAAGAATTTATCCTAAGCGATCCTATCCCATTTGGATCGAGTCAAGACCCAGAATAACCGCCTCATCTCCGGACAGCGGCCGCCAGGGCAAGGGCGGAATCGAGCACGCCCAGGGATATCGGCCACCCGATTCGACGCTCCATCACGGCATCCGGATCCCCCGCCTGGACCTCGGGCCTCATGCAGCGAACCTGCGAGTGAACCCCTGCCGCCGCTGATCCGGTCGCCCCACGGCTTCAGCGATCGCACATCACATCCGATAACGTTCAAATGCACGATGCGGGTGGAACGCGCCGACGCGGCTAAGTTATCATAGCGCCCAAAATCGAATTCCCATCTCTATCCTCGACACAACCAGGGTCATCACGCACCGCCCATGAAAATCACCATATTCGGTTCAGGCTATGTAGGACTCGTCACCGGCACCTGTCTCGCCGAGGTCGGCAACGAGGTGCTCTGCGTGGACATCGATGCGCAGAAGATCGCCAAGCTCAAGCAGGGGCAGATCCCGATCTACGAGCCCGGTCTCGAGGACCTGGTCCTGCATAATCTGAAGGCCGGCAGACTCAGCTTCACCACCGACGTCGCGGAAGGCGTCGCCCATGGCCTGTTCCAGTTCATCGCCGTCGGCACCCCCCCGGGGGAGGACGGCTCCGCGGACCTGCAATACGTCCTGGAGGTCGCCCGCAGCATCGGACGGCATATGTCCGAATACCGCGTCATCGTCAACAAATCGACGGTTCCCGTGGGCACGGCCGACAAGGTCAAGGCCGCGGTGCAAAAGGAGCTTGAGGCACGCCGCACCACCGTTGAGTTCGATGTCGTCTCCAACCCGGAGTTCCTCAAAGAAGGCGCCGCCATCGACGATTTCATGCGGCCGGACCGCATCATCATCGGCACGGACAACCCCCGCACTACGGAGCTCCTGCGCGCGCTGTACGCCCCGTTCAACCGGAACCACGAACGCATCATCCGCATGGATATCCGCTCGGCCGAGCTCACCAAATACGCCGCCAACGCCATGCTGGCCACCAAGATCAGCTTCATGAACGAGCTGTCCAACATGGCCGAGCGGCTGGGGGCGGACATCGAGCAGGTGCGCATCGGCATCGGCTCGGACCCGCGCATCGGCTATCACTTCATCTATCCCGGTGTCGGCTACGGCGGTTCCTGTTTCCCCAAGGACGTCAAGGCGCTGGAGCACACGGCCCAGCAGATCGGCTACACGGCCGAACTGCTCCGCGCGGTCGAGGCCGTGAACGATCGCCAGAAGCAGACGCTGTTCCACAAGATCGACCGCCACTTCGGCGGGAACCTGAAGGGCAAGGTCATCGCGCTGTGGGGGCTGGCGTTCAAGCCTAATACTGACGACATGCGCGAGGCCCCGAGCCGCGTGCTGATGGAGGCGCTCTGGGCTGCCGGCGCCCGCGTGCGCGCCTACGACCCCGAGGCGATGCAGGAAACCCGGCGCATCTACGGCGACCATCCGGGGCTCGCCCTGTGCGAATCGCAGGACGATGCCGTCCGGGGTGCGGATGCCCTGGCGATCGTCACCGAATGGAACACCTTCCGCAGCCCGGATTTCAAGCGCCTGAAGCAGACCTTGAGGGATCCGGTCATCTTCGACGGACGGAATCTCTACCATCCGGACATGGTAAAGGAAGCCGGTCTGAACTATCACTCAATCGGTCGGGGCGGGCAGCCGTTATAACAACAAGGGGCGTGATGGGCGATGGGTAATGCGTGATTGAAAACAGGTTTTGATCACGCGTTCTTACTTACCGCCACTACAGTTTCAAATCACCCCCGAAACACCCGTAATTCACCATCTTTAGGGATATTCCATGCTCAACCTCAACGACATCCGCATCGGCGTCATCGGCCTGGGCTACGTCGGCCTTCCGTTGGCCGTGGCCCTGGGCGAACGATTCCCTACCGTAGGATTCGACATCAATCGGCGCCGGATCGGCGAGCTTCGTGCAGGGCGCGACAACACTCTGGAAGTCAGCCCGGAAGAGCTGTCCCAGGCCTCCCGGCTGACATTCAGCGACAAGGCGGAAGACATCGCCGCGTGCAATTTCTATATCGTCACGGTCCCGACGCCGATCGATGGTTACAAACGCCCGGATCTGAGCCCGCTGATCTCCGCGAGCAACACTGTCGGTAAGATACTCAAGAAAGGGGATGTGGTCGTATACGAGTCCACTGTCTACCCGGGCTGCACGGAAGAGATCTGCGTACCCCTGCTGGAGCAGGGCTCGGGCCTGGTGTTCAATCGGGATTTCTTCGCCGGCTACAGTCCGGAACGCATCAATCCCGGCGACAAGCAGCACCGCCTCGCCACCATTTCGAAAGTCACCTCGGGTTCGACCCCCGCGGCCGCCGATCTCATCAATGCCGTATATGGGAGCATCATCACGGCCGGCACCCACAAGGCGAGCAGCATCCGCGTGGCGGAGGCCGCCAAAGTGATCGAGAATACCCAGCGCGACGTCAACATCGCCCTGATCAACGAACTCGCGCTGATCTTCAATCGGCTCGGCATCGATACGCTGGAAGTACTGGAGGCCGCGGGAACGAAATGGAACTTTCTCCCCTTCCGGCCCGGCTTGGTCGGAGGCCACTGTATCGGCGTCGACCCCTACTATCTGACGCACAAGGCCCAGGAGATCGGCTATCATCCAGAGGTGATCCTCGCCGGCCGCCGCATCAACGACAACATGGGCGGCTATGTCGCCGGGCGCGTCATGAGGCTGATGACCAAGCGCCGCATACCGATGGCCGATTCCAGGGTCCTGATCCTCGGGCTGGCCTTCAAGGAAAACTGCCCGGATCTGCGCAATACACGCGTGCTCGACATCGCCGCCGAGCTCAAGGGCTATCATGCCGATGTGGACATCTACGATCCATGGATCGATGCGGAAGAAGCAGAGCATGAATATCGGATCAAACCCGTTTCCAGTCCGGACGCGGGCGCCTATGACGCCGTGATCCTCGCCGTTGCGCATGACCAGTTCCGCGCCATGGGCATCGACGGGATACGCCGTCTGTGCAAACCCAATGCCGTGGTCTACGATGTGAAGTCGATGTTCCCGGCGGATCAGGTAGATGGACGGTTGTAAAATATAGGACTAAGGGCCCAGGACTAAGGACTAAGCTAGAACCAATCTTGTAATGGGTGATCAGGGATGGCGATGAAAGCCTGGCATTGAATGACCCATCACCCACTACCCATCACGGCCTGATCTTTATCTCAGTCCTTAGTCCTAAACCCTTCGTCCTGATTTTTTTCAAAGAGAGAACGACATGAAAGTATTGATCACCGGCACGGCTGGCTTCATCGGCTCCACCCTGGCTCTACGCCTGCTGGAACGCGGCGACGAGGTCATCGGCGTCGACAATCTCAACGATTATTATGATGTCGATCTCAAGCTCGCGCGACTGGCGCGACTGAAGCAGTTCGATCGATTCACCGACGTCCGGGCAAGCCTCGAGGATCAGGAGGCCATGGCCGAGACGTTCAGGGCACACCAGCCGCAGCGCGTGGTGAACCTGGCCGCCCAGGCCGGGGTGCGCTATTCCCTGATCAATCCGCGATCCTATATCGACAGCAATCTGGTCGGGTTCACCAACATCCTCGAGGGTTGTCGCCATCACCGGGTGGAGCATCTGGTCTACGCCTCCAGCAGCTCGGTGTACGGGGCGAACACCAAGATGCCGTTCTCCGTCCACGACAATGTGGATCACCCGGTCAGTCTCTACGCCGCCAGCAAGAAGGCGAACGAACTGATGGCGCATACCTACAGCCATCTGTTCCGTATCCCCACCACCGGCCTGCGCTTCTTCACCGTCTACGGACCGTGGGGACGTCCCGACATGGCGCTGTTCCTGTTCACCCGCAATATCCTCGCCGGCAAGCCGATCGATGTGTTCAACTACGGGAAGTGCCGGCGCGACTTCACCTATATCGACGACATCGTCGAAGGGGTCATCCGGACGCTGGACAGGATACCCGAACCCAACCCTCGCTGGAGCGGAGACCACCCGGATCCGGGCACCAGCCTGGCCCCGTATCGACTCTACAATATCGGAAACAATAATCCGGTCGAACTGATGTACTTCATCGAGACCATCGAACGCTGCCTGGGTCGCAAGGCGGAAAAGAATCTGTTGCCGCTGCAACCGGGCGATGTCCCTGCGACCTACGCGGACGTGGATGACCTGATACAGGACGTCGGCTTCAAGCCCGAGACCCCGATAGATCAAGGTATCGAAAGATTCGTCGCGTGGTTCAGGGAATACTACAAGGTCTGATCCCACGCCCTCTCGACGCGCCCTTGCACGGAAACAGCGCCGCTCCTCGGCCATACAACGCCGTATACCGCCCCCCCCAAACCGAAGCGATATATCGGCGCTGAACCCGGGCGCCCTCGCGCCGGCGGGAATCCGGTGTCGCTGCCTCGTCGACGGCCTGGAACCCGCCCGGCCTTCACGGCGACAACGCCAGTTTTCGGCTTCAATCGATTTGAGCAGGTCTCTAGTCCTTTCCTATTAATTCTTATTAGTTATCTTCCCCCCGAAAATCGTGAAAAAATCTTGCCTCTCTGTCCTTTAAGCACCACTCCCTATACCATGGACGGCGGTAATGCCCGACGCTGGAAAGGATTAAGATTGCCTCGGGCATCGACCCATCGGCATCTATGGCAGAGAGGATCCGTCATATGAGCATGGATACGGCACAACCCAGTCTGGCCTATCTGATACTTGCCCATACCCATCCCCGCCATCTGAAGAACATGATCGAGCGACTCGACCATGAATCCGTCAGATTCTTCATCCATATCGACAGAAAGTCGGACATTGCCCCATTCATCGGGCTCCTCCAGAAAAACGGGCGGGTCCACTTCATCGAAGAGCGATACAAAATATTCTGGAGAGGATATAGCCAGGTACTGGCGACGATCGCCTTACTAAAGGCCGCGTTACGCTGTCGAGCGCGATATTATATCCTTCTCAGCGGCATGGATTATCCATTGGTTCGGAACGAAGAAATCCTGCGTTTCTTCCAGAATGACCGCACCCAGTATCTACATTACTTCCCAATACGCGACACCGAACACTTCCCAAACTGGTTGAGAAAGATACAGCGTTATTATTTCTGGGATTCGGTTTTGACGAATCAGCGACAGGGCATAAAACCGATCCGGCACCGATACAATCGGCTCATTCAGAAGAAATTCCTGTCCCGTCTCCCACCCAGAAAATACTTCGACGGCATTGAGCCCTACGGCGGATCACAATGGTGGATGCTTACCCATGATTGCGCCGAATACTGTGTCGATTTCACTATGCGCAGAAGGGGGTTTGCATCATTTTATCGATTCACCGACGCGCCCGATGAAATGTTTTTTCAGACCATCGTATTGAACTCACCTTTCAAAAAGGATGCCATACATTTCGGCATGTATCACGATGACTATCCGTCCCTGGTGGAGAACATCCTCAAGCGGCCGCTGGGGTTTTCGCACTTCAATTACCGGTATATCAACTGGTATGCCCCGGAGCGGGGATTCCCGGCCACGCTGATCGACGAGGATTTCGATGAGATACGGTCCTCGAAGGCGCTGTTCGCGAGGAAATTCGACCCCGTGATCTCACGCGACCTGCTGGAAAGGATCGACGTCGAACTCCTCCAGGCGCCTGGGACACGCATCGAGCGGCCCATGTCGTTACCGGCCTGAGGGGCGCCCGACAGGACGCGCGCGCGGGCGGAAAATGAAAAGGGCGGAGTGATTCCGCCCTTGGTATACAAAAGCGGCGGACCGGGTGTCCGCCGCTCCGGGTCACGATCCTCGACCGGGATCAGTTGACTTTTGGCGCCAGCTCACCCTTGTCGTAGCGCTTGACCATCGCCTCCAGCGAGATCGGCTTAATCTTGGAGGCGTTGCCGGCGGTGCCGAAGGCCTCGTAGCGCGCCTTGCAGATGTCCTTCATGGCCTTGATGGTGGCGGCAAAGAACTTGCGCGGATCGAATTCCTTGGGGTTATCCGCCATGGTCTTGCGCATCGCGCCAGTGGAGGCCATGCGCAGGTCGGTGTCGATGTTGACCTTGCGCACGCCGTGCTTGATGCCTTCCACGATCTCCTCGACCGGCACACCGTAGGTCTCACCCATGTCACCGCCGTAGCTGTTGATGATCTTCAGCCATTCCTGCGGCACGGAGCTCGAACCGTGCATCACCAGGTGTGTGTTGGGGATGCGCGCGTGGATCTCCTTGATGCGGCCGATGGCCAGGATGTCGCCCGTCGGCGGGCGGGTGAACTTGTAGGCGCCGTGGCTGGTGCCGATGGCGATGGCCAGGGCGTCGACCCTGGTCTTCTTGACGAAATCGGCCGCCTCCTCGGGGTCGGTCAGGAGCTGGCTGTGATCCAGCGTACCCTCGGCGCCGATGCCGTCCTCTTCGCCGGCCATGCCGGTCTCCAGCGAGCCCAGGCAACCCAGTTCGCCTTCCACGGACACGCCGCAGGCGTGGGCGATCTCCACCGTGCGACGGGTAACGTCGACGTTGTACTCATAGGAGGCCGGGCTCTTGCCGTCTTCCTTCAGGGAGCCGTCCATCATCACGGAGCTGAAGCCGAGCTGGATCGAGCGCTGGCACACCGCCGGGCTGACGCCGTGATCCTGGTGCATGACGACCGGGATATCCGGCCACTCCTCGATGGCGGCCAGGATCATGTGACGCAGGAACGGGGCGCCGGCGTATTTGCGTGCGCCGGCGGAGGCCTGCACGATCACCGGGCTGTCGGTCTCGGCGGCCGCCTCCATGATGGCGCGCATCTGCTCCAGGTTGTTGACGTTGAACGCCGGGACGCCGTAATTGCGTTCCGCGGCGTGATCGAGTAACTGACGTAGCGATATCAGGGCCATTGCTCTATCTCCTTACCAGTAAGCCGTTGTCTCAGTCTAGTCCAAAATTCCGTACAAAAAAATCGCACAAACCGTGGCGGGATGCCCCCGGGGCTCAGTAATCCCCCACCCGGATGATCTTCATGGTGTTGGTCGCCCCATGGATACCCATCAGATCGCCCTTGGTGATGATCACCAGGTCTCCCTGCTGCACGGTGCCGCGCTTCACCAGCTCGTCGATCACTTCGCGATTGACCTCGACATGCTGCTGCGACGCCACGTCGAAGGCCACCGGGTAGACCCCGCGGAACAGGCTGACCTTGCGCCGGGTGGCCTCATGCTTGGTGAGGGCGTAGATCGGTATGCCGGAGCTGATGCGTGACATCCACTGTACCGTCGAACCGGATTCAGTCAGGGCCGCGATCGCGCGTACGCGCAGATGATTGGCGGTGTACATCGAGGCCATCGCGATCGCCTCGTCGATATGCTGAAACTCGGAGTCCACCCGGTGGCGTGACAGCACGGCGACCTTCTGGCTTTCCGCACCGAGGCAGATGCGATCCATGGCCTCGATCACCTTCACGGGATAGCGCCCCGTAGCGGTCTCCTCGGACAGCATCACGGCGTCGGTGCCGTCCAGCACGGCGTTGGCGACGTCGAATACCTCGGCCCGGGTCGGAATGGAGTTGTCGACCATGGAGCGCATCATCTGCGTCGCGGTGATGACGACCCGATTCATGCTGCGCGCGAGCTGGATCAGATGCTTCTGCACGCCGGGCAGTTCGGCGTCGCCGATCTCCACCCCCAGGTCGCCGCGCGCGATCATTACCACATCGGTGGCGGCGATGATGTCTTCGACACTGGCCAGGGATTCGGCCCGCTCGACCTTCGCCACGATGGCGCCGTGACCGCCCGCCGCGCGCAGCAGTTCGCGCGCCTCGTTGATATCGGCCGCGTTGCGCGGGAACGACACCGCGACGTAATCCGCCGCGATGGCGGCGGCGACCTTGATATCGGCGCGATCCTTGTCGGTGATCGCCGCGGCGGACAGACCGCCGCCGAGGCGGTTGATACCCTTGTTATTGGACAGTTCGCCGCCGACCAGCACCCGGCAGATGATCTCGCCGCCGGAGATCTCCGTCACCTCCAGCACGATCTTGCCGTCGTCGAGCAGGAGATTGTCGCCCTTGACGACGTCATTGGGCAGGTTCTTGTAGG
>JADLCS010000024.1 GCA_020847075.1 Gammaproteobacteria bacterium | reverse complement strand
GCGCCGCGGGGAGCATCGCTACCGCGGGTGCGGGCGCCGCCGGCGGCGGGGCGATGCCGATGGCCGACAGCACGGCACGCATGCTGTCCTGGAGGACGGAGTCTCCGCCCTCGACCTCGAACACGATAACGCGGACCTTATTCTGCATCACGAAATAGCACTCCAGGCATTCCAGTGCCGGCGGCAGTAGTCGCGATCGGGGCCGACATGACGCAGGCAGCGGCGACAACAGGGCGCGTCGCAGGTTCCCTGCACCGCGACCAGTACGGGCTTCCACGGCTCGGTGATGACGTGCTCGAACGTCTGATTCCCGCGCCGTGTCGCCATCCAGACCTCGCCCTTTGCCGGCTGGGGCTTGAGGTAGATCACCTCGTCGGGCTGTGTGGACGAGGTGAAACGGTAGATCATGCTGCCGGGCTTGACCTGGTCGATAGGGGTGGGCTGGCGTCGCATCTTCGGCCAGTCGCAGAGGGCGACGGAGCGGGCGCCGCAGTAGCGGCAGAATCGCTTGCGCGGTCCGCTGCCGCAGACGATCACGGAGGCTCCATCGATCTGGATGCGCTCGCAGTGCATTTACGCCGGCTCCTCGCCCTCGATGCGGAGCTGGCCGCGGAGGTCGCGCATGTAGTGCGGGTCGCGGAGCTTGCGGACGCGGCGCCACATGGCGAAGATCTGGCCTTCGAGGGGCTTGCAGGCGCGATCGAGATCCTCTTCGGTTTCGATGGCGTAGTAGCCGACCTTGTCGCCGACGCGCGCGCCGCCGATGCGGATGCCGTGGATAACGACCAGGTCGGCGACGGTGTGCTTGATGGTGTCTTCGGAGCGCTCGAAGAGTGCACACAGGTCGCGGACCGAGATCGGGTTGCGCCAGCCCTTGTGCTGCAGGATGCGCTCGGCGAGCTGGCGTTCGAAGTCCGACGGCGGGATCTTCGAGGGCGCGAACGGGTCGGCCGGCGGCTCGGCGAAGAGCGGGCCGAGGGCGGCGGAATCGTCGGGGCTTTTCATGCGGCTGCCCTTATCGGCTGGACGGTGACGGGCCGTGCGGTCACATCGCGCCAGTCACTTCCGGTGCGCAGCAGCAGAAACAGCGGCCCGCGAGATCTCACCATTGCGATGGTCTCGATCGCGGAACAGGACGCGAACGCGCTGTAAATGACGTTTTTGAGGTAATCCTTGGGGCCAGAGCTATTGCTCATGACCATCTCAGGGATGTCGCCGCGATCCCATGCGCAGATGACGTCTACCGTGAGGGAGCGCGGATCGCCAGGGTGGCGGACGGTCCAGCGCTGGCCTTCGAGATCGCGCGCGATCTGGCGCTTCACCGGGCGGCCTCCACGGGATCGGGGAGGCGGTTCGGTGAAGCGTAGAACGTCTCATCCTGCGCGAGGTCGAGACCGACGTCATGGAGCTGCTCCTCGGTGAGCTCGGACTTGACCAGGTCGCGGTCGATCTCGGGATCGCGGGTACGGAGGAAGCGACTGCCGAAGCGCTCGCGCAGGCGGACGAGGATAGCGGCCCACGTCCAGTTGCGGCTGAGGGGGACGAGTTTCGGCGGGTTGAGGCGGCGGCCCATGACGCCGTTGGGGAGCTGGAGGTGCTTGGCGCCGTCCTGCTCGCACTCGGGGAGGTGGGCGTAGTAATAGGTCTTGAGGGCGAGGGTGAGCTCAGAGTGGCGGGCCCGGAACTTGTCGATCGCGGGCTCGTACATGGCGGACGTGGCGGCGACGTCCTGATCGCGCGTGGCGGTGAGCTTTTCGAGCTCAGTCTCGGCGACGAGGAGCGACGCCATTGCGGCCGTGCAGTCGTCGATGGTGTTGAGGGTGAGGGTGGGCTTCTTCGGGCGTGCCATCAGGCGGCCTCCTGTTGAAATTGGGAGACGAGGGACTGCATCTCGTCGTAGGCGATGCGCTGCGCGTCGGCGTAGTGGCCGGTGAAGGATACGCGGAAGATGCCGCCGTCGCCCCAGAGGACGAGGTGGGGAAACGGCCCATTGCGGAGCGCGAGGAAGCTCTGGATGAGGGCCCAGTGACTGCGCCAGAGATCGGCGCTGGCTTCGGCCTCGCGAGGGCTCGGGGGGATCAGGCGCAGCATCAGGCGCACTCCTTGCCGGCTTCGAGATCGCGGTAGTGGGCTTCGATCGCGGAGGCGAGCTTTGTGTCGATGCAATCGCACGAGATGTAATCGCGCGTGGTGGGCCGGGGGATGTAGCCGACCTGGACGCGGAAATCGCGGACGGCTCCGGCATCGGTGAAGGACACCGTGTAGCCGCGCAGCGTGCAATCGCCGAGGAGTACTGCCGCGTCCACGATCTCGCGGCAGAGGCGGAGCTGGGCGGGCGAGAGGATGACGGAGATCACTGCTCGGCCTCCGGGTCGGGCGGAAAGAACGCCTCGGTGAGCTCGTGGACGTCGTCCGGCATCACGGCGCCGGACTGCTCGTAGAGCCGGCAGAGGTGATCGGAGAGCTGCTCGAGAACGTTGCGGAGGCGGATGCACTCGCCGCGGAGCAGGAGCTGCTCGGTCATCATCTGGTTGGCCTCGGCCTCCCACTTGCGCGCGCGTTCGAGTTCGTGGTTGGCGTGGGCGAGGAGGGCCTGGTGGATCTTATCCACGTCGCCGGGCAAGCACCGCCGCAGATAGCCGGCTACGTCGGTGGCTCTCTCCAGGGCCGTCATGCGGACCTCCGGCGATCGGCGGTGGCGGTGAGCAGCTCGATTTCGGAGATGGCCCAGTCGGCCTCCTCGCGGGCGAGCTGGATGGCCTGCTCGGGCGTCTGCGCGTCCACGACGACGGTGGCGGAGACGACGGCGGAACCGGTGATGGTGACGGTGTAGGACTTCACGCGACCTCCCCTCGGATGGACATTCCCCACAGATGGCCGGCGACGCCGACGATGGCGCGCTCGGTGATCGGCTTGCCGGCGTGCTTGGCCTTGACCAGGTCGATCGAGCGCATCAGGCGGCGCATACTGCCGTTGACGGCCTTGTACCAGAGGTCGAAGGCGGCCTCTTCGACGTCGGCGATCTTCTCCTCCTTGAGGATGGCGGCCATCTCGTTGCGCGTGATGCCGGAGAGCGGGGCCCAGACTCCGACGCGGCTGGTGAGGGCGCCGAGGTCGGCCATGCGGTTCGCCATCAGGCGCTGCAGCAGGATCGGCGCGGCGAGCATGACGACGGAGACGCCGTCCTCGCGGGTGTGATCCCAGATCTGGCGGATGATCTGGAGGACGCGGGGGCGGACGGTCTCGCACTGGTCGAAGATGAGGACCGGGCCGAGCTCGCGGAGCCGGGAGCAGACCTTGCGGAAGACGAGGCCGCCGTTCTGGCTGCCGACGGCGGAATCGAGGCCGAGGATGTCGGCGAGGACGCGCACGAAATCGACCTTGTTGGTGGAGGAGAACTCGTCGAACTCGAACACGATCGACTGGCGGCGCGGGTGGGCCCGGCGCCAGGCGCGGACGGCCTCGGTCTTGCCGACGCCGAAGTCGGCGGTGACGACTCCGATGGCGGCGTGCTCGACGCAGTAATCGATCACCTCGGCGATGCGGCGGACGGTCTGCGTCTGGTAGAACTGGCCCTGGCGCGCGACGCGGCGGACGCGGGTGGCGCTGTCCTCGGCGAGGACGACGGCGCGGGCTCCTCCGCCGGGCTGGAGGATGTCGCCGGCGCGGGCCTGGCGGACGACGCGGTCGATCTCCTGGCAGACCTCGTGTCCGCCGGGGCAGGAGCCGGTGATGAAGTTGCGGACGGTGGACTCGGCGAGCGTGGTGTACTGCGCGAGATCGGCGGCGGTGAGATCGGGGCGCGAGTCGAGAAAACGGCGCGCCTCATCGCGCACCGAATCGGCCACGGCGGCCGGAAGCTGACGTACCATAATTACCCCCTCGAAAAGAAAACGAACTCGTCGTCCTCGGACTGCGGCGGCGGCGGGACGGCGGCGATCGGCGTTTCATCGGCCGCGAACGAGTAGGCTCGATCGCGGGCCAGTGCTTCACTAGCCTCGGCACAGGCCGGGCTGACGGGTGCGGCGATGACGGGGCGGTCGGGGTCGATGCGTTCGACGGCGACGGCGCGGCGGCGGATGACGCGCTCCTCGGGAGTGGCGAGCGGGACGGCGTGCTGGATCGCGTCGATGAACTGGCGGACGACGCGCTTGGAGGCTCGGCGGTCGCGCTCATCCTGCACGAATGCGTCCTCGCCCATGCGGCGGAGCTCGGCGCAGTGGGCCAGGCCGAGGAGGCGGTTCTCGCAGAAGACGGCGACATCGCCGAGGTCGAGCGGGTCATAAGCGAGCTCGACGGTGCGGCCGTTATATAAGGTCAGGGCGACGGGGTTGCCGGCGAGGCGGTAGTGGTAATCGCGTCCGGCGAAGGTGACGCGGATTTCGGCGTTGCGGACGGTCACCTGGCGGCGGCGGGCGAAGCAGAACTGCAGGGTGTCGAGCGGGACATCACGGCGCTCGACCTGGCCGATGAGGAGGTCCCACGCTTCATTGGGCGAGCGCCAGCCGCGGCCCTGGGGCGTCGCCTTCTGCATGCCCTCTCCACCTTCGAGGGGCCGCTCATTCAGGCGGTAGCGGATCTCCTCATCGTAGAGGGCGGCGATCTGGTGGATGGTGCGGAACGGGGTGGCGGCGCGCTCGCCGCGTATCCACTTCTCGTGGTCTGCGACGAGGGAGTGGAAGCGCTCGGGGCGGGCGGTGGGCTTGTGGCCGCACCACTCGGGGAAGGTCCGGTCGAGGTTCGAGACGGCGAGGAAGTTGGGCTCGATGATCTTGGCGCGCGCGCGCTTCACGATGGCGTGATGGACGCGGATGCCGAGGGACTGCATGACGCCGGGCCAGATCTCTCCGACGCGGCCGGACTGGCGGGACTGGACGGCGCGGCCTTCGAAATACTCGCAGACGAAGTCCTTGCCGTTATCCCAGTACACGGCCTTGGGCAGGCCGAAGTCGATGAAGACGCGCTTGAGGACGGCGGCGATGGAGTCGGAGGACGGGGTCTCGACGATCACCCACGCGAGCCACTTGCGGGTGCGCATGTCGATGGCGGCGGTGAGCCAGGGGCGGGCGAGCTTCCATCCGCCGCGGATCGGGATGAGACAGAACAGGTCGAGGCGGCGGTGATCCATCACCACGTAATCGAGCGGCTGCAGGGCGGAGAGGTCGCGATAGGAGATGATCTCCTGGGTGTTGTGGAACGCCTCCTCTCCCTCGCGCGCGAGGACGCGGACGGCCTCGGGGATGCGGTTGAACCAGGTGCGGAACGTCTCGTAACTGGCCTGGGGCAGGAGGGCGGTGTCGCGGAGGCGGCCGTCCTCATCCAGATAGCGGGCGTACTTGCGGCGGTCGAAGTCCGTGCGGAGCTGGCGGCCGGCGTGGGACTCGCGCCACTTGCGCTCCTCCTCGTAGGCGCGGAAGATCTCGCGGACGGAGTAGACGCCGTGGACTCCCTTCTGCGGCAGCGCGGCGCGCTGGATGAACTCCAGGGCGGCGGCGTTGAAGGCGCGGGGGCGGCCCTTATCGCTGCGCTCCTTGGCGACCAGGGCGGGCAGGCCGCCCTCCTTATATAAGGTGAGCCAGTGATAGAGGGTGCGGGCCGAGGTCTGGTGCTGCGCGGCGAGGAAGTCGAGGAGCTGGGCGCGGCGCGGGAACTGGAGGTGCACGGCGCGGTACTGCGCGGGCTCGACCAGGGGCGCGATGGCGCGGTAGCGGCGCTCGGCCTCGGCGCGGTCCTCCTGGCTGAGGTTCGGGCCGGCGGGCAGGGTGAGGGAGAGGGCGAGCTGGCCGGTGGGGTTCTCCAGCTGGACCAGGTTGGAGCCGGACTGGACGGACCAGACGCGCTGTGCGTCGGCGGGGAGGGACGCAAGATTATACCGCAGATCGGGGCGGCCGTTGGGGGCGATGCCGGCGGGCACGGCGCCGAGCTGCTCGCGGTTGCGCTCGACCCAGCGCAGGGAGCGTCCGGTAAGTGCGGCGACCTCGTGCTTGGTCAGACTTTGTCCCATAGGGAGCTCCTGAGGTCCACGGCGGCAGCGTGCAGTTTCTGCTCGCGGATCTGTGTGCGGCCGTACTCGGCGAGGTCGTAAGTTGTCTGGTCGGCCAGATACAGGCCGGCAGCGCGGCAGAGTAGGTCGAGGAGGCGGCGGGACCGGGTCACCATAACCCACGCGGGGACGAGCTCGGCGGGGAAGCGGTGGGGCTTGGTGGCGGCGGTCCAGGCGTCCACCTGGGCGACGGTGATGGCGCGGCCGGCGGCGGCGGTGAGGCGGTCAGCGATTTCGGCGCGGGAGTGGGTGGACTCGCGCGCGTCGCGGACGAGAGCGTGCTTGATGGCGACGGAGATGTCCGGGTCCTCGGACACGGGGCGCGGTTTGGCGAGGGATTCTCGAATGGCGATGTCTGAAGGTTTGGCGAGAGCAGACATATTCAGTCACCCGACTTCTGCTGTAGACTGAGTCGCGAAAGGGCGAGATCGAGAGGCTGGCCGGAGGCCAACGCCCGCGCGGCCGCAGGCATGACGAGATCGAGCCGGCGGGAGGGAGACCGCTTGCGCAGCCACATCGAAATCGCGTTGGGGCCTATGCCGAGATGTCGCGCGATGTGGGCGGCGGACCCACGGTGGACCCGCAGGATGCTGCGGATTTCCCGGCGACTGAGGGTGGTACCATCGTGCTTCATATCGGATCACTGAACGTTCAGTGAGTACCCTAACGCTTGAAGTATCGTACAGCAACGCACGACGTGTCAAGGTCTAAAGTGGAGAAAATCACGCAGCAGCGCCTGATGGAGGCGGTCCGGGAGCTGCGCCAGGCGCTGCGGCTGACGCAGACGCAGTTCGGCGGGCTGCTGGGGCGCACGCTATCGACCGTGCAGCGGTACGAGGGGTCGGTGCCTCCGCGGTCGCCGCAATCGCTGGCGGAGTTCGCGCTGCTGGCGCGGCAGCACGGGCGGCCGGACATCGCGGAGGTGTTCGCGGCGCGGCTGATCGAGGACCTCGGTGCGTCGGTGGTCGAGGTAATCGCACAGGCGGTCATGCCCGCATCGGGGGCAGTACCGGCGCCCGCAAAAGAGGATTTTGATATTCGGTTCAATGGTACTGAAATAGACGGTGGAGAGATCACTCCAGAAGAACGCCGCGAGGTCGAGCGCCTACTGCGCATCGTGCGTTCAGCGAAGCCCGGCTTGCCGGAGGCTATCCATCACAACATGGTCCAGTTCGAGGACGCCGACAGGCTCTGGCGCGCCGCCGAAGGTGCTGCAGATGCCACAGCCGCTCCGGCCGGTGAGCCGGGCGGAGTTGGCGAGGCAGACCGACTGCTTGCTGCGGCTCGGACAGGAAGAGATCGAGCTGCAGCGACTCTTGGGACGCATCAAGGAAGCGAAGGCAAGAGTGGAACGCGAAAGACGAGATCTACTTGAGCGGATCGCGCGCGGCGCGGCGATCACGGCGGCCTTGTGCCTGACGGTGTACTGAGGAGCGATATGGACGCTGCTGCGGGAGTAGGGACGGGGCTGCTGCTGATGCTGGCGGCGCTGGTGCTGGCGGTGCTCTACGCGATAGCGCCGCTGATGCTGTTCGCGATCAACGCGAAGATGCGGCGCGCGAACGAGCTGATGGAGCGGGCGTGCGCGCAGAACGAGCGGGCGATCGTCCTGCTGGCGGCGCTGCAGCCGCGGGCGGCCGCGGCCGCCGCTCCGGAGATCACTCGGACGGCGGCGCCGTCATTCCGCACGCTCGGCTGAGCACGCCGCGTCCGAGTGCCGGCCCTTGCGGTGGACGGCGAGGTAGGTGAGGGGATAGCGTCCACAGGGGCAGCGGGCGGGGTCGGGATGGGGGCCTGAGCGGAGGCGCGCGGCGGCGCCGAGCTTCGCGATTGCGCGGCGGCGCTTCGGCGGGACCTTGAGGCGCGCAGCCTGGCGAATGGCGGGATCGGAGCGCTCGCAGCCGCAGGAGACGACGCGGCCGGCGCGGAGGCGCGCGCCGCGCACCAGGTGCAGGGCTCCACAATCGCAGCGGCATCGCCAGACGGCGGGGCCGTGCGGGGCGGCGGCTCCGCCCTCGCGTCCGGCGTAGTCGAGGACGACGAGGCGGCCGTACCGGTGGCCGGCCTCGTCGATGGTGTTGGGGGGCAGCGGGATCATCTAGTGCGTCCCGGGCAGGTGGGCGAACTCGATCCACGGCTTCCAGTTCATCCGCTCAGCCAGTTGCCGCGCGCCGTCGCGCGTGTAAGCCAGTGGCGCGTCATTGTGCCACAGGTCGGCCAACTCGTCGATATCGGTGATCCATCGGGAGTCGTCTACGTCGTCGTTATACTTGAGGGCGAGGCTCTCAGCGGGCGGAGCGCCGAATACTGACTCGTCGATGTCAGCGGGGTCCCCGTTGATCGTGTACAGCGTCATCGTCTCATCTCCTGTCGATTGGCTATCGACACTCCTACTGTAGCCCAACTGAAGTCATCGTGTCAAGCACTATCGTGCGGCGCGTAGGCGCGCGCCAAAATTCCTTTGCCCGGGACGGCGTGTCGGCGATCATCGCTGAGTGAAGCGGTACTAGCGATGAATCGACAGCGGCAGACCGGCGCGGGGACAGCAAGCGGAGGGCGCATCGACACGCGGCCCACGGCCCGACAGGGCAACGCTGCCTCCCGCCCGGAATGCCCGCAAAACAGGAGGGCCGCTGTTTGTACTTGCGGCGCAAATGTCGTTGGGTAGGAACATCAAAATCACCATGGAGCTGCTGCCGGAGATGGTGCGGCTGGCGAGGCAGACGCATCGGGGCGAGCACGAAGTGCGGACCGCGGCGCTGCTCTCGTGGACGGGGCTGGCGGGCGTGATCGGATGGACGCCGGCGATGCTGCGGGCGGTGGATCGCGAGATGAGGCGGACGAAATGAGACGGACGTATCGGATTCTGACCACGGCGATCGCGGCGGCGATCGCGCTGCTCGCGCAGGTGCGGCCGGGCGACGTGGACTCGGCGCTGCG
>JADLCS010000023.1 GCA_020847075.1 Gammaproteobacteria bacterium | reverse complement strand
GGCGTGGTGCTGGCGCGCTCGGTCGATCCCGGCAACGCCGTCGCGGCCTCGCTGCAGGCGGTGACCCTGTTCACGCTGGCCGAGGACCTGACGCAGATGAAGCTCGAGGTCAACGTCGACGAGGCCGACGTCGGCCAGGTGCGGGAGGGGCAGCGCGCCACCTTCACCGTGAGCGCCTATCCCAACCGGGATTATCCGGCCACCGTGACCCGGGTCGACTACGGCTCGACGACCCAGGACAACGTCGTCACCTACGTCACCGTGCTGACGGTGGACAACTCGGACCTCAGCCTGCGCCCGGGGATGACGGCGACCGCGCAGATCACGGCCACCGAGCGCAAGGGCGTACTGCTGGTGCCCAACGCGGCGCTGCGCTTCGTGCCGACGGAGACCACCGGCGGCGACGCGGCGCCGCGGCAGAACGGCGGCGGGCTGGTGTCGAGCCTGATGCCCGCCCCGCCCCGCGGCGGCGCCAAGCGCAGGACCGTCAACGACAAGGCCGCGGGCGCGCGTCAGGTCTGGGTGCTGCGCGGCGGCCAGGCCGTCGCCGTGCCCGTGACGGCGGGCGTGAGCAACGGCTTTCTGACCGAGGTCGGCGGCGAGGACCTGCAGCCGGGCATGGAGGTCATCACCGAACAGCGGGCGACGGGCGCGCCATGAACCCCGTCCCGGCGAACGGCGGCGATACCGGCGCGCCGTTGATCCGCCTGCGTGGCGTGACCAAGTCCTACGGGCAGGGCGCCGCCGCGTTCCAGGCGCTGCGTGGCGTCGATCTCGACATCGAGGCCGGCAGCTTCGTCGCGATCATGGGGCCGAGCGGCTCGGGTAAGTCGACCGTGATGAACATCCTCGGCTGCCTGGATACGCCCAGCGGCGGCGAATACCTGTTCCTGGGCGCGCATGTCGAGCGTCTCACCCGCGACGAGCGCGCCCGCCTGCGCCGGCGCTACTTCGGCTTCGTGTTTCAGGGCTTCAACCTGCTGGCGCGTACCTCCGCGCTGGAGAACGTCGAGCTGCCGCTGCTGTATCGCGGCGAAGACGCGGCCACGCGGCGCGCGGCCGCGCGCGAGGCGCTGGCCTCGGTGGGGCTCGCGGGCTGGGAGCATCACACCCCGGCCGAGCTGTCGGGCGGGCAGCAGCAGCGCGTGGCCATCGCGCGCGCGATCGTCACCCGTCCACGGGTCTTGCTGGCGGACGAGCCGACCGGCAATCTCGATACGCAGCGCAGTCACGAGATCATGCAACTGGTGCGCGCGCTCAACGCCGAGCGCGGCATCACCGTGCTGATGGTGACGCACGAGCCCGACGTGGCCGCCTACGCGGGCCGCGTCGTACACTTCGTCGACGGGCTCATCGCCCGCGACGGCCCGCAGGCCGTGACGGAAGCCGCGGGCGGCGACGCGAGGGCGGTCTGATGTGGTGGAACGCCCTGTTGCTCGCGCTGCGCGCCATCCGCCGCAACCTGCTGCGCTCGTTCCTGACCATCCTCGGCATCGTCATCGGCGTCAGCGCGGTGATCACCATGGTGACGCTCGGGCGCGGGGCGACGCAGGCCGTGTCGGACCAGATCTCCAGCCTCGGCAGCAACCTGCTGATGGTGCGCCCGGGCCAGCGCATGGGGCCGGGCGGGGGCGGGTTCGGCGCGCCGCCGTTCAAGGAGGCCGACGCCGAGGCGATCGCCGGCCAGATCGGCGGGGTCAGGGCGGTGGCGCCGCAGGTCACGTCCACCGTGACGGTGGTCTATGGCGCCAACAACTGGTCCACCAGCGCCAGCGGCGTCAGCGCCGATTACTTCGATATCAGCAACTGGCGGCTCGCCGGCGGGCGCATCTTCGACGAGACCGAGGAACGCGCGGGCGCGGCGGTGTGCGTCATCGGCGCCACGGTGCGGCGCGAGCTGTTCGGCAGCGAGGATCCGCTCGGGCAGAGCATCCGCGTCAAGCAGTTCTCCTGCATCGTGATCGGGCTGCTGGCCGCCAAGGGGCAGGGCGCGATGGGTATGGACCAGGACGACCTCGTCGTCATGCCGCTGCGCACCGTGCAGCGGCGGGTGACCGGAAACCAGAGCATCCGCACCCTGCTGGTATCGATGAAGGACGGCGTCGACAGCACCCAGGTGCAGACCGGCGTGACCCGGCTGCTGCGCGAACGCCGCAAGCTGTCCGCCGCCGACATCGACAATTTCAACGTGCTCGACACGCGCCAGATCGCCGAGGCCATGTCGGGCACCACGCGGGTGATGACCACGCTGCTGGGCGCGGTCGCCGCGGTGAGCCTGCTGGTCGGCGGCATCGGCATCATGAACATCATGCTGGTCAGCGTCACCGAGCGCACGCGCGAGATCGGCCTGCGCCTCGCCATCGGCGCGTTGGAATACGAGGTGCTGCTGCAGTTCCTCATCGAGGCCGTGGCGCTCGCCTCCCTCGGCGGCCTGATCGGTGTGCTGCTCGCGACCGTCGCGTCCTTCGTCCTGGCGCAGGTCATGCAGGTGCCCTATCTGTTCCAGCCTGGCATCAACCTGATGTCCTTCCTCTTCTCGGCCGCCATCGGCGTGCTGTTCGGTTATTTCCCCGCCCGCCGCGCCGCGCGGCTCGACCCCATCGAGGCGCTGCGGCACGAATGAATCCGGAGCGGTCTGTTCCGCGTGGGCACATACAACGTGCCCACCCTACGGTAGCCTGTAGGTTGGGCTGAGCCAGGCGAAGCCCAGCCTCACCTTCTGGCCAGAGCCCCCGTAGGTTGGGCTGAGCACAGCGAAGCCCAACGATCTTCACCCCGTGCGGAGTCAGGCGATGCCCGATATCTCCGCCTGGTCCACGTTGGGCTTCATTTCATTCAGCCCAACCTACGGGTTACAGGCTGAGCCAGGCGAAGCCCAGCATCACCATCTGGACAGAGCCCCGTAGGTTGGGCTGAGCACAGCGAAGCCCAACGGTTTTCGCCCCGCGCGGAGTCAGGTGATGTCCGATATTACCGCCTGGTCCACGTTGGGTTTCATTTCATTCAACCCAACCTACGGGCGGCGGCACAACGGCGGGTAGGGCGCGGCATTCTGTCGCACTTTTCTCCTCCGCCGTTTGCCCGTACACTGGCCGCCATGCGTATCCTGCACACTATGATCCGCGTCGGCGACCTCGACCGTTCGCTCCGGTTCTATACCGAGGTGCTCGGCATGCGTCTGCTGCGCCGCCAGGAGTATCCGGAGGGCAGGTTCACGCTCGCCTTCGTCGGCTTCGGTCCCGAGGCGGAGCAGGCGGCGATCGAGCTCACCTATAACTGGGGCGTCGAGCGCTACGAGCCCGGCACCGCCTTCGGTCACATCGCGCTCGAGGTGGAGGACGCCTACGCCGCCTGCGCCGAGATCCGCCGGCGCGGCGGCCGGGTGGTGCGCGAGGCAGGGCCGATGAAGCATGGCGTGACCGTCATCGCCTTTGTCGAGGACCCCGACGGCTATCGCATCGAGTTGATCCAGGCCAAACCGCATTGAGGAGGAATATGAAACGAGCCGCTGTTCTGGGGGCGATGCTGGGGTTGTCCGCGTGTTCCGGCTGGGGCGATGCGCAGACGGTGACGGTGGACGGCTATACGGCCTCGCTGTGGACCAAGCCGGCCCCGCTCCAGGTGGGTTCCCCATCCGAGCTGAAGTTCGGCCTGCGTCGCGACGGCGCCCCCGAGGAAGGCTGCGCCGTCACCTTCCGTCAGCATATGCCCGAGATGGAGATGTCCAGCGACAGCACGGTCGTCGCCATGAGCGACGCGGGCGGCGGTGTCTACACCGGGGCCGCGTTCGAGTACACCATGGGCGGCGACTGGCGGATCGAGGTGACCTTCACCTGTGCGGGCCGGGCGCGCACCGCGACGTTCAGCTACACGCTGGAATGGCCGGAGTAAAAGGACTAAGGACTAAGGACTAAGGACTAAGGACTGAGACAGTAGACTGTAGTCTGGATGGAGCGCAACGGAATCCCGGGGCTCGGTCCTTCTTCCAATACCGGAAACACGCGATACGGGATGAGGTCGATCATTCGTCGCTAAACGCCGGGGTATCCGTGGCATCGGGCGGGTGATGGCGAGTCCGTCCCGGATTTCGGCGCTCCCCGCCTTTATCCGGGCGATATTTTCCGGTTGTCCGTAACCCGGATGTCGCGCGGCGGAATCCAGGGATTCCGTGCAGGGTCGCGTCGGACGAATGGGTCCTGCGACGACGATGACGGTCGTTGCCTGGGCAGAGGGAGTGGGCCTGAGTTGTCCGGGATTCACTCGAACCCTTGAGCCGTCGGCGGGCATCGCGCGATTCCCGCGCGATGCCCGCCATCGGATTGCTGGAGGGGGCGCGCGGCGTCCTTACTCGGCGGCGGGCTGCATGGTGTTCGGGGTCGAGGGGATCTGGAGCGGGGTCGAGCTCAGCGCGCGGACTTCGGTCTCCGTCTCCTGCATGGTGGTTTCGGCCTCCGAGACCATGGTCTGTCCGTTCTGGATGTCGCGATTGGCCTTGTCCATCTTCTCCTGGGCCTTGGTCAGGTCCTTCTTTCCCTTCTCGATCAGTTTCAGGCCCTTCTTCCGCTTGTCGTCGGCATCCTGCCACTTCTTGGCGAGCGCGTCCGCGGAGGAGCTGCGCTCGGCGAGTTGTTCGCCGAAGGTCTTGGGCGGATTGGCGCTGCAGGCGGTGAGGGCGGACAGGGCGATCGCGATGGCGATGAGTTCTTTTTTCATGGTCGGTTTCTCCGTGGATAGGCCGGGTCTGTTTTCCCGAGAAGAGACTGGCGGCTTTACTTCCCCCCGTCGAGTCTGACCAGAATTAAACATCAAAATCACCGCCGAGGCCAGACCGCCCTGGCGTGATACCATCTCTGTCACCGATGTTCGCCCCGTCCGCGCGTGTAACGCGGTTTCCGGTCTTGACGGAGTGGCCCGGCCGTGATCCATGCGCATGGGACTGTATCGACAGGGAGGTCCCGGTTCGGGTGTCCGATTCCGTTGGCTTTATGAGCGTCCACTATTTCGACAGTCTGTTCGCCCCGCGCGCCGTCGCCGTGTTCGGCGCGACCGAACGCCCCGAGGCGGTGGGCGAGATCGTGCTGCGCAATCTGCGCGAGGGCGGTTTCGACGGCGGGCTCTATCCGGTCAATCCCAAACATGCGACCGTGCAGGGTCTCCGGTGTCATGCCTCGCTGCAGGAAGTCGGCGCGCCGGTCGATCTGGCGGTGATCGCGACGCCGGCGGCGACCGCCCCGGGTATCATTGCGCAGTGCGGTGCGGTCGGAGTGCGTGCCGCGGTGGTGCTGTCGGCCGGCTTCGGCGAGGTCGGCGCGGCCGGGCGCGCACTGGAGCAGCAGGTGCGCGAGGCCGCGCGCATGCACGGGGTGCGGGTGGTGGGGCCGAACTGCCTCGGCATGATGATCCCCCGCCACGGCCTGAACGCCACCTTCAGTAACAACCGCGTGCCGCCCGGGCCGCTCGCGCTGGTGTCGCAGTCCGGCGCCCTATGTACCGCCATCCTCGACTGGGCGCAGGCGCGCGGCATCGGTTTCTCCGCTGTGGTCTCGCTCGGCAACGCGGCGGACGTCGATTTCGGCGACCTGCTCGGCTTTCTCGCGCTGGACGCGGCCACCCGCGGCATCCTGTTGTACATCGAGAGCGTGCGCGACGCGCGCAATTTCATGAGCGGCCTGCGCGCGGCCGCGCGCCTCAAGCCGGTGGTGGCGATCAAGGCCGGACGCCACGGCGAGGGCGCGCAGGCGGCGATGTCTCACACCGGCGCGCTGGTCGGCGGCGACGACGTGTTCGACGCCGCGCTGCGCCGTGCCGGCGCGGTGCGCGCCCACACCGTCCAGCAGATGTTCGCCGCCGCCGAGATCCTGGCCAGCGGCGAGCGCCGCGCGCACGGCAACCGCCTGGCCATCGTCACCAACGGCGGCGGCCCCGGGGTCATGGCGGCGGACCGCGCGGTGGAGCAGGACGTCGCCCTCGCGCGCCTGGGCGAGGCGACCGTGCAATCGCTTGACCAGGTCCTCGGCGGACGCTGGTCGCGCGCCAACCCGGTGGACATCCTCGGCGATGCGAAACCGGAACTTTACCGCAAGGCAGTGGCCGGATGCCTCGCCGATCCCGCCGTGGACGGCGTGCTCGCCCTGCTGACGCCGCAGGCCATGACGCATCCGTCGGAGGCCGCCGGGGCCGTGATCGCCGCCGCGGCGGACAGCGCCAAGCCGGTGCTGGCCTGCTGGATGGGCGATACGCAGGTGGAGCCGGCGCGGGCGCTGTTCGCGTGCCACCGCATCCCGCACTTCGACACCCCGGAAGAGGCGGTCGAGGCCTACTCCTACCTCGCCGCCCATCACCGCAACCAGCAACTGCTGCTGCAGGTGCCGGGTCCACTGTCCTACCACGAGGCGCCGGACATCAAGGCGGCGCGCCGCATCGTCGCGGACGCACTGGCGCAGGGGCGCGAGGTGCTGACGCAGACCGAGGCCAAGGCGCTGCTGCGCGCCTTCCACGTGCCGGTGGTACCCACCGTCGCGGCGCGCGACGCTGACGAGGCGCTTAAGGCCGCCGAGCGGCTGGGCTATCCGGTCGTGCTCAAGATCGACGCGCCGGAGATCTCGCACAAGACCGACGTCGGCGGCGTGCGCCTCGACATCGCCGGCGCGGCACAGTTGCGCGAAGCCTTCAAGGACCTGATGGAGTCGGTCGCGCGGCAGCGGCCGGAGGCGCAGATCCGCGGCGTGACGGTCGAGCCGATGGTGCGCAACCCGAACACGCGCGAGTTGATGGTCGGCGTGGTGTCGGACCCGGTGTTCGGCCCTGCCATCAGTTGCGGCGCCGGCGGCACCCTGGTTGAGCTCCTGCACGACCGCGTCGTCGCGCTGCCGCCGCTCAACGACTTCATCGCCGCCGAGATGATCGCCGGCGCGCGCGTGTACACGCTGCTGCAAGCGTTCCGCGGCATGAAGCCGGCGAACCTCGCCGCCCTGGTGACGCTGCTGCGGCGTGTGTCCGACCTGGTGTGCGAGCTGCCGGAACTGCGCGAGCTGGACATCAACCCGCTGGTGATCGACGACCGCGGCGTGCTCGCACTCGACGCGCGCGTGCGCATCGCCCCTGCCGCGCCCGGCGCCCGCCCCTACGCCCACATGGCGATCCACCCCTATCCGGCCGGGCTGTCGTGCTCCTATCAGTTGTCCGACGGCACTGACGTCACCCTCCGCCCGATCCGTCCTGAGGACGCACACATCGAGCGGGAGTTCGTGCGCGGCCTGTCGCCCGAGGCACGATATCTGCGCTTCATGCAGAGCCTGCAGGAGCTCACCCCCGAGATGCTGATGCGCTTCACCCAGATCGACTACGACCTGGAGATGGCCCTGATCGCCGTGGTCAGCCAGGGCGGACAGGAGCGCGAGGTCGCCGTGGCGCGCTACGTCACCAACCCCGACCGCCGTTCCTGCGAATTCGCCATCGTCGTCGCCGACGCCTGGCGCCGCAAGGGCATCGGCCACCGCCTGATGCAACACCTGATCGAGATCGCCCGCTCAAGAGGGCTCGATACCATGGAAGGGGAGGTGCTGGCACAGAACACTGAGATGCTCGCGCTGGCGGAGGCGTTGGGGTTCAGCGTCAACGGCGTGGATGGGGGTGATGGGGTCAGGCGGGTGACGTTGGTTTTGAGATAATAAGAAAGCATTACGCATGTCGTAATGCACCTGTTTGCCTTGAATTGAAATTGGAGCACGTATGAAGGCCGCTGCTGAGTACGCGAAGCTTGTGGAGTTGATGGAGTGGATTGATCAGCGCACTTCTGGTGGCAAATTGCCTGCCGACGAACGGTCTATGTTGACTATTGGTTGCCTCGATGTTGCGATTGAACACCAGGCGGCAATTGCACTTTTACACTCGTCCGAACTATATGGTTCTGTGCTTGCACTTCTTCGAAGTCTAGCGGAGTCTCTTGTTCGTGGTCTTTGGTTTCTGCACTGTGCTACTGACGAACAGTTGAAGAAATTCAAAATGGGAAAGCTGGATAAAAAATTTTCTGAACTTATTGTGGAGATTGAGGCCAAGATGGATATGCCGAATGGCGTTTTGTTTGGTTTCAAAACAACCGCATGGTCTGCATCGAATGATTTTACTCACGCCGGGTTTCTCCAAGTATCACGCCGTCACTCACCTGGAAGAGTTGAAGGGAACTATTCAGAGGGTGAGCTTGCTAAAGCAAGCGTAGCCCGGATGGAATGAAATGGAATCCGGGAGCTCGGTTGGAGAGACCGAAGAACCATAGAAGGCAAGCAGATCTCATGGATGAGGTCGAGATATGGTGCGATACCGGCGAAACCGGGTAGCGGGCGGGACCTATTTCTTTACCGTCACATTGAATGATCGGCAGTCGCGCCGTCTGGTGGACGAGATCGATCATCTCGGGTCGGCGATCCGTTCCGTGAAACGGGAGAGGCCATTCCGCATCGATGCGTTGGTCATATTGCCGGAACACCTGCACGCAATATGGACATTGCCGCCGGATGACGACGATTATGTCTCGCGCTGGCGGATGATCAAGGCCAGGTTCAGCCGAGCCCTGATGAAGGGCGGGGCGGTGGTGCGCTGTAATGATCGGGGCGAGTATGATCTGTGGCGGCGGCGCTATTGGGAACATACGATCCGGGATGAGGCCGATCTGCGGCATCATGTGGACTATGTGCATTACAATCCCGTCAAGCACGGCTGGGTGCGGCGGGTGGATCAATGGCCTTATTCGACATTTCATCGCTATGTGCGTAATGGGGCCTATCCGAAGGATTGGGCGGGTGGAGATAGGGCATGTGACGACCGGGAATATGGGGAGTGAATCCCGGATTCCGTTTCACGCCATCCGGGCTACGATGGCGGTGTTGAGGGTAAGGCAATGAAGAGGATGCCCATCGCCAAGGCCTTTACCTTGATGGAATCCGGCCCGGTCGTCTTCATTGCGACGAACGACGGGGAGAAGGACAACATCATGACCCTTTCGTGGACCATGGTGATGGACTTCACGCCCCGGTTCGCCATCACCACGGGTCCGTGGAACTATTCCTATGCCGCGTTGAAGAAGACCCGGGAGTGCATCATCGCGATCCCGACGGTGGACCTGATCGACACGGTCGTCGGCGTGGGGATGTGTTCCGGCGCCGATACGGACAAATTCGAGCGGTTCGGATTGACACCGCTGAAGGGCAGGCAGGTTGGGGCACCCCTGATCCGGGAATGTCTGGCGAACATCGAATGCAGGGTCATCGACATCGTTAAAAGGCACGATATCGTCGTGCTCGAAGGCGTGGCGGCGTACTTCGACAGCTCGCGTAAGGAGCAGCGTACCCTGCACGCCGTGGGCGACGGCACCTTCATCGTGGACGGGCGCCGGCTGGATCGCCGGAAGGCCATGAAATCGAAGCTCCCGGTGGGCGTTTAGTCCGGCGATACCGAGGCCGGCACTTCTGATGCTGGGCGCCTCGACGATATCGGTTCCTGGTGTTACGTTAAGCCTGATATCTGCAACACACGACTCATACGGAGGGCGCCATGTCCGAACCGCATCCGCTCGAGAAGGTCATCGCCGCCTACGGCGAGGCGTGGAACAATCACGACGTGGCGGCCATCCTCGCGCTGCATGCGGAGGATTCCGTTTTTGAGAACCACACGAGCGGCGGCAAGGGTATCGGCAAGGACGCGATACGCGAGATCCTGAAGGGTGTCTTCTCCACGTTCCCGGACATTCGTTTCGAGGCGCGCCGGACCTATGTCCGGGACAGTCTGGTCATCCAGGAGTGGACCGCCACGGGCACCCTGGCGGTTCCATACACCCGGGGTTCGGATACCGTGTATCCCACGGGGGAGAAGATTGCATGGAACGGCGTCGATGTGATGCCGTTCATCGGCGCGCTGGTCGCGCGCAAGGACGTCTATGTCGATTCCATGAGTTTTCTGCGGGCATTGGGTTTCACGCGTCTCACCCTGTGACGGCCGCGTTGTCCCCGGCGATCATGTTTATCGGGATCGGCCTTGGGCCCGTGCGTTAATGTCTTCCTGGTGTTTCCGTATCTCCTCTGGCCAGCCCGTAGGTTGGGCTGAGCACCGCGAAGCCCAACGAGAGCATATTGCTATCCACCCTGTTGGGCTTCACGTTGTTCAGCCCAACCTACGAACTAATTCAGAATAAATGGGGTCTGTCCCCGATTTAGGTCATGATGGAGTCTGACCCCATTGATGGGTTTCTTCCGGGAACCCCATCCCGCTAAAATAATCGGCTCATCGGACGTGAGGACGACCTCACCTTTCCGTTTCGTTCGGGGACGACCCCGCATTGTGGTGAGGTAATCATGAACTGGTTCATTCTCGTTGTCGCCGGTCTGCTCGAGACCGGCTGGGCGATCGGTCTCAAGTACACGGACGGCTTCACCCGGCTGTGGCCGACGGTGTGGACGGCGCTCGCGATGGTCGTCAGCCTGGGTCTGCTCGGCCTCGCGATGAAGTCGCTGCCGGTGGGGACCGCCTACGCGGTCTGGGTCGGCATAGGGGCTGTCGGTACGGCCGTGCTCGGCATCGTCCTGCTGGGCGACTCGGCGCAGCCCGCCCGGCTGCTGAGCCTGGGGCTGATCCTCGCGGGGGTGATCGGGCTCAAGCTGACGACCCCGGCGTAAGCATATTCCCTTTCCGGTGCCGGTTCCCGCGGGGGTTGGTGCCGCGGGGCGGGCGCGGTACAGTATCCCTGTTCCACCCGAGGTCGGCGGCGGTTTTCCTCACGGCAGAACGGAGGGTAGGCCCATGGCGGTGTATGTCTGCGAGAAATGCGGCATGTCGATCGGCAGCATGACATGCGGCAAGTGCGGCAAGGAACTCAAACACAGCACGATCACCACGGCGGACGGCAAGTCCGTGCATGTCTCGGAATGTCCCGGCGGTCACGGCAAGGTGAAGTCGCCGATGTGCTGCGGCCAGGACATGGCGTGTACGGTGTGAGTCCGTAGCTTGGGCTGAGCATCGCGAGGCCCGACGAGGGCACATTTGCTGTCTGTTCTGTCGGGCTTCACGTTATTCAGCCCGACCAGCAAACTCTCCCCTGCCGGCGGGCGGGGGAGAGGGGCGATCATTTCTGCTCGCGCAGCCCCAGCGGGTCTTCCGGGTCGATGCCGTCCTTGAACGGCAGCTTGCGGTCGTGGTGGGTGACCTCGTAGACCTTGCCGATCCAGTTGTCGAGCACGCCTTCGGCGGTGTCGTGCCAGGTGTTGTGCAGCGCCTCCCGGAGGTGGTCCTCCGGGAATTCCGGCGCCGGCTCGCCCCTGGCCAGGGCGGCGTCGAGCCGATCCTGGTGTTCCTCGAGGATGGCCTGGGATTTCCAGGTGAAATAGTGTTCCGGGAACGGCGGGTAGTTCGTGCGCTGGCCCTGGGCGTAGCGCTTCACCTCGCGCTTGTATTCCTTGAGCAGGCTGATGGTGTCGTATTCCGGGTGCCCCTGGAAATAGACGAAGCGGAACAGGTCCTCGCTCACCGCCAGGTGCACGCCGGCGACGTCGCTTTCCACCAGCACCTGCAGCCCGGCGGCCTCGAACTGGTCGCGCCCGATCTCGTTGAAGCGCGAGTGCGGCACGTCGAACAGCGTGTTGACGTCGGCCACCAGCGGGTGGCGCGCGTTGACGACGCGGTGCGGGTATACGCCCCAGCGCTTGGCCGGCAGGCGGCGGCGGTGCTGGCCGTGGCGGAACTGCAGCACGGCGTGGGTCGCCAGGCAGGAGCACAGGATGGAGGTGACGTGCTCGGCGGCCCAGTCGATGACCTCGATCAGCGGCCGCCAGAACGGCTCGGCCGCGAGGTCGGGCTGGGTGACGTTGGCGCCGGTGATGATCAGCGCATCGAGCCCGTCCGCCTTGAGCTGGGCAAAGGAATCGTAATAGGTGTCGATGTACTCCTGCGTCGGCGCGCCGCGCGTGAGCTCCTTCAGCGTGAACGGGTGCATGAAGAACTGCGCGATCTGGTTGCTCTCGCCGACGAGGCGGAAGAACTGGCGCTCGGTGGCCTGCAGCGCCGCGTCCGGCATCATGTTGAGCAGGCCGATATGCAGTTCGCGGATGTCCTGCCGCCGCGCCTCCTCGCCGGTCAGGATGCGCGCGCCTTCCCGCTTCAGGTAATCGAAGGTGGGCAGATTGGATTTGGCGACCAGCGGCATGGGGCTTAGCGTATCCAGAAAGATAACGTAGGTTGGGCTGAACGGAGTGAAGCCCAACGGAGTGCCCGCCAGGCCGGTATTCGTTGGGCTTCACTCCGTTCAGCCCAACCTACGGGATTTGACGGGGAGTTCTTCATTTTTCGGGTGTCCTCAGGCGCCGCGCGCGACGGCCTGCTCGACCAGGCGCAGGAAGCTCGCCGCGTCGCGTACGGTCGCCAGTTCCTCGGTGGTGACGGTATAGCCGTATTCGGCGGCGATGCGCTCGTAGCGCGGGAGGCGCGCGTAGAACAGGCGGGGGAAGGCCCAGCGCACGAAATCGTCGGGGACGATCTCCGCCACGTATTCGGCGCCCTTTTCCCGCATGTATTCCGCGAGCTGCTCGTCGAGAAAGGCCTCGCGGTAATAGAGCGGCTTGGGGTCGCTGACCGCGCGCCGGATCAGGTGCTCCTCGTCGTGGGCGCTGGCCTTGATGTAGAGGATCAGCGTGTGGCGGCTCAGCACCTCGATGACGTCGCTGTTGTCGAGCTCGCACAGGCTGCCGCCGGCGTCGTTGATGAAATGCTCGTAGCCATAGATGATCTGCGCCTTGCGGATGAAGTCCGGCACGTCCTTCATGGCGGAGATCTCGGCCAGGCGGTGCAGCTCCTGGCGGCGCTTGAACTCCTTCAGCGGCAGTCCGCCCAGCTCAGGGTCGCCGAGCTTGCCGAGGAAGCTCGATACCGGCTGCAGGTTGTGCACCGAGATGTTGTTCTTGATGTAGATCGAGTCGGTGCGCAGCAGGTCGCGCAGGAACGGGACCTCCATCGCCATGAGCTTGATGTTGTCGAGGATCGCCTCGTCCAGGTAGCGGGTGCCGATGCGGTAGTCGCCCGAGTAGTGGAACCAGTGATCCTTCATCAGCAGATTGGACAGGTGGGTCTTGCCCACGCCGGACATGCCGAGCAGGGTGATCGATTTGTTTTCCCAGGACTTGAAGTCCGCCGCACTGAATTTCATTGAAGGTTCCTTTCGGTCGTGCGGGTATTCTACCGCAGACTCATCCCTTCTGCCGAGGCGGCCGCCGGTCGCGCGCCCGGTTTCTGGTATCATCGCCGGAGCGTAAACGGGGGGCGGAGATCGGGCCATGAGCGAGGACGGGGGATTCTTCCCGCGGCGAGCGACGGGCGTCCCGGCGCGGGCACTTTATCTCGGCGCGCGCCTCCGGGTGCGGGCGCTGGAGCGGCGCGCTGCGCTCGCGCTGGCGCCGTTGACGCTGCGCGTGGGCGAGGCCGGCTGCGCCGTGGTATTCCGTTACGGGGCGGTCGTGTTTTTCGGTGCATCGGACGCGGAGGAAGCGGCCTTTCTCGACGAGCTGCGGCCGTATCTGGTCGAGCCGCGCCCGCGGCCGGAGCACGAGGAGACCCTGCTTCGGGTCGACGGCGAACGGGCGGATACCGTGCAGGGCGGCGAGGTGTTCCTGGCCGGACTCGACCTGCGGCGCCTGCAGCTCGTCGCCGAGGTGCTCGCCAGGAGCGTGGTGCTCGAGTATTACGAGTCGCGCACGGCGCGCAGTTTCGACCTGGTCGAGCCGTTCGCGCGGCGCCTGGTGCGGCCGCGGGTGCGCTGGGTCCGGCCGGGCGAGCTGCTCGTGCACATCGGCGAGGTGTTGCTCAACCAGCAGGAGATGGTCGGCCGCATCGAGATCGGCGAGAAGCCCGATCTGCTGTGGGAGCATCCGGGGCTCGAGCGACTCTATGCCCGGCTCGAGACGGAGTACGAACTGCGCGAACGGCATCGCGCGCTGGAACGCAAGCTGGAGCTCATCGCGCGCACCGCCGAGACGGTGCTCGAGATCCTGCAGGCGCGGCGCAACCTGCGCGTCGAGTGGTACATCGTGATCCTGATCGTGGTCGAGATCCTGCTTTCATTGTATGAGATGTTTTTTTTCACCCATGTGTAGGCGCTCCCGGAGGCATTCGTGGACGGTGTGATGAGGAAATCCATGCGGGCCGGGCTCAGCTTCGGGCTGACCTCCGGCGTGATCACCACGCTCGGATTGATGATGGGGCTGCACGCGAGCACCGGTTCGAGGGCGGCCCTGGTCGGGGGCATCATCACCATCGCGATCGCCGACGCCCTGTCCGACGCCCTCGGCATCCATATCTCGGAGGAATCGCGCAACAGCGATTCCGGGCGCGGGATCTGGGCCGCCACGGTGACCACGTTCCTGGCCAAGTTCTTCATGGCGATGAGCTTCCTGGCGCCAGTCCGGCTGCTCGATCCGGACCCGGCGATGGGGGTCAGCCTGGTGTGGGGGGCGGGGGTGATCTGCGCGCTGAGCTATCTCATCGCGCGGGAACAGGGGAGCCCGGCCTGGAAGGTGATCGGCGAGCACCTGGTCATCGCGCTGCTCGTGGTCGTGCTGACCTTCGCGGTCGGCCGCTGGATCGGGCGTGTCTTTTCCTGAGGCGATCCTTCAGGCCACGCCGCGCTTGCGCAGGCAGTCGAGGTAGGCCGCCTCATCGGGCATCGCGCCGGTGCGCTGCGCCTGCCACAGGGCCTCCGCCAGGCAGTCCATCATGCGGTGTTCCGCGTCATGGGCCGAGGCCGCGTCGCGCAGGATGGCCCGGTGCAGCTCGACGACGCCGGGCGGGCGGGCGCTCGCGATCTGCTCGCGCAGCGCGATGTGCATGCCCATGTGCAGGAACGGGTTGGCGGCGCCGGATTCGGGCGGATAGTCGCGATCGATCCGCCCGGGGTCCAGCAGCGCGTGGTATTCGGGGTGTTCCGCGATGACCCGCGCCACCCGGTCTTCCAGCGGGGAGAGCGGAAGGCCCTCCAGGTGCTTGCGCCATGAATCGAGGTACACCTGCCGCAGTTGTTCCCGGTCGTTTCCGTACAGCATGGGATGCGCTCCGGTCTCAGGCCCGCCGCGCCGCGCGGCCCACGGCGGCGGGCGCGCCCATTTCCTTGTGCGGGTATTCGCACAGGTCCGCGATGATGCACTCCGCGCAGTGCGGGCGGCGGGCGGTGCACACGTAGCGGCCGTGCAGGATGAGCCAGTGGTGGGCGTCCTGGCGGAATTCGGGCGGGACCGCGCGCAGCAGGGCCTTTTCCACCTCCAGTACGTTCTTGCCGGGCGCGAGGCCGGTGCGGTTGGCGAGCCGGAAGATATGCGTGTCGACGGCGATGGTGGGTTCGCCGAAGGCGGTGTTGAGGATCACGTTGGCGGTCTTGCGGCCGACGCCGGGCAGGGCCTCCAGCGCCGCGCGGTCGCGCGGCACCTCGCCGCCGTGTTTCTCCACCAGCAGGCGGCAGGTCTCGAGGATGTTGCGCGCCTTGGTGTTGAAGAGCCCGATGGTCTTGATGTATTGCTTCAGCCCGTCCTCGCCCAGCGCCAGCATGGCGGCCGGCGTGGGGGCGGCGCGGAACAGCGCGGGGGTGGCCTTGTTAACGCCCTTGTCGGTCGCCTGCGCAGACAGGATCACCGCGATCAGCAACTGGAACGGCGAGGCGTACTCGAGCTCGGTGGTGGGGCGCGGGTTGGCCTCCCTGAGGCGCGTGAACAGGGCGCGTCGCTGCCGGGCGTTCATGAAATCAAATGAATCAAAATCAAAGGGGTCAGAGTCGATTGATCGATACCTGCGCGGACGTACCGGTAATTCCTGGTCAATCGACTCTGACCCCTTTGATTCTCAGGCGGTATGCGGAACCGGCTCCGTGACGACGGCGGGCTCGGTCTTGCGTTCCTTGCGGCGGCGGTCGATCACGTTCTTGAGCGCGATGAGGATGCCGAGCGCCATGAACGCCCCGGGCGGCAGGATGCCGAGCAGCATGCCCTTGTAGTCGCCCAGGTGGAGCGTGAGGCCGCGCGCCGCCTCGCCGAACATCAGGTGGGCGTTGGCGAACAGGGTGCCGGAACCGAACATCTCGCGCATGGCGCCCAGCGCGACCAGCACCAGCGTGAAGCCCAGGCCCATCATCAGGCCGTCGAACATGGCGGGCAGGACCCGATGCTTGGCGGCGAACTCCGCCCGCGCGAGCACGTTGCAGTTGGTGACGATGAGGGCGATGAAGATGCCGAGCACGGTGTAGAGCTCATGGAAAAAGGCGTTCATCGCCAGCTCGATCACGGTGACGATGCAGGCGATGACGAGCATGAACACCGGGATGCGGATCTCGGAGGTGACCCAGTTGCGGATCAGCGACACGGCGCCGTTGGAGATCACGAAGGTCATCATGGTGGCGAGGCCCATGCCGAGGCCGTTGACCGTCGAGTTGGTCACCGCCATCAGCGGGCACAGGCCGAGGATCTGCACCAGGGCCGGGTTATTGGTCCACAGGCCGTCGCGGGCGATGGTCAGGTATTCGTTCTGCCCCGCGGCCAGTTCGGGAACGGGTGCGCCGTGGCCGTGAGAGTGGACAGCCGCTTCATTCTGAGCCATGGGTGGTTTCTCCTTCCGCCGGGGCGCCGTCTGCCGCCCTGAACAGTTCGTCTCTATGAAGGTGGTAGTATTTTAAGCCCTTATGCACCGCTTTGACCACCGCCCGCGGGGTAATGGTGGCGCCCGTGAACTGGTCGAAGATGCCGCCGTCCTTCTCCACCCGCCAGCCCAGCTCGTCGGGATTGGACAGGGAGAGATTCGCGAAGCGTGTGATCCAGTCGGAGCGCTCCACCTCGATCCAGTCGCCCAGGCCGGGGGTCTCGTGGTGCTCGACTACCCGCACACCGAGCAGGGTTTCATCCGCGTCGCGCACGGCGATCAGCAGGTTGATCGATCCGGTGTAGCCGTCCGGGGCGACCGCGCTGAACACGGCGGCGACCGGCTCGCCGCCCCTGCGGGCGCGATATACCGTCACCGGCTTGGGCGTGCCCAGCAGCTCCTTGGAGCTGACCTTCAGGGTATCGGCCGCGAGGTCATTGTCGTATAGATCGTGCGGGATCACCTCGTTCAGCTTGCGCTGCAGGGAGATCTGTTCGTTTTTCTCGATCGCCTCCTTGGTGTCCCACTCGGTGAGTGCGACCAGGGCGGTGCCGGCGATGGCGAATCCGCCCAGGATAGCGCCGGTCAGGGCCATGTGGCGCAGCAGCACGGCGCTCATTTTCCGCCGTGCCCGAAGACGCGGGGCTTGAAATGGTCGTCGATCAGCGGCACGGCCATGTTCATCAGCAGCACGGCGAAGGCGATGCTGTCCGGGTAGCCGCCCCAGGCACGGATGATATAGATCAGCAGGCCGATCCCGACCCCGTAGATCAGACGGCCCGGACCGCTCGCGGCGGCGGTGACCGGGTCGGTGGCGATGAAGAAGGCGCCCAGCATCACCGCGCCGCTGAACAGGTGGAACAGCGGCGTGGCGTAGTGCTCGGGGTTGTACGCGTTGAAGAGGCCGGAGATCAGCGCCAGGCTGGCCAGCATGGCCACCGGGATCTGCCAGCCGATGATCTTGCGGTAGATCAGCCACAGGCCGCCGAGCAGGAATCCGGCGTTCACCCACTCCCAGCCCTTGCCGCCGATCATGCCGAAGATGGGGGTGACGCTGAGCAGCAGGCTGGTGACGTCGTCGAGGCCGAGCTGGGCGCGGATCTCGCTCACGGTGTTGCCCTGGCCCAGGTTGTTCTTCAGCGTGTCGAGCGGGGAGGCCTCCGTGAGCGCGTCGAAGGTGATGCCGGCCGGGAGATGGCCGCCGAAGATGAACGCGGCGGATTCCGCGAAGCCGAGATCGTAGCTGCGGAAGTCGCTGATCGGGAGCCAACTGGTCATCTCGACCGGGAACGAGACCAGCAGGACGACGTAGCCCACCATGGCCGGATTGAAGGGGTTGTAACCCAGGCCGCCGTAGAGCTGCTTGGCCACCACGATGGCGAAGAACACCCCGATGACGGTGATCCACCAGGGGGAGAGCGGCGGCAGCGCCAGCGCCAGCAGCACGGCCGTTACCACGGCGCTGAGATCCCACAGATACTGTCCGACCGGCTGCTTGCGGATGCGCAGCATGACGGTCTCCGCGATGAGCGCCGCGACCACCGCGATGCCGATGTTGATCACCACCCCCCAGCCGAAGAACCATACATAGGCGATGAGCCCCGGGATCAGCGCGAGGAGGACCTGCAGCATGACGGTGGTGACGGAGACGGGCGCCTGGACGTGCGGGGAGGTCGGAGTGAGCAGGGGCATGAGTATTATTTTTATGCAGGGGCTGCGTGTTGTCGTTGTTGTAGAGGCGTCTGCCGCCTATTCCGCGTCGCCGTTCCGGGGCTCGGCCGGCTCCGTCGGGGGCCGTGGCCGGCCTTCGGTACGGTGTTTCTCCGCCTCCCGCAGCGCGGCGTCGCGGCGCGCCTCGGCGCGCTGCATGGCGGCGGCGGCCTCAGACTGGCCCTTTTCGGCCATGGCGGCGGGGTCGACCGCGGATTTCTTCTGCTGGCGTTTCGCCTCGCGCTCCGCCTTTTCGCGTTCCAGCCGTTTCTGGCGGCTCTCGTGCCGGCGGCGCGCGATCTCGGATTTTTCCTTTTCCCGCTCGCGTGTCCACACGTCGCCCTTGGCGTAGCGGAAATACTGCACCAGCGGGATGTTGCTCGGGCAGACGTAGGAGCAGGCGCCGCACTCGATGCAGTCGAACAGGTTGTATTCCTGCGCCTTTTCCACGTCCTTGGTCTTGGCGAACCAGTAGAGCTGCTGGGGCAGCAGGTTGGCCGGGCAGGCGTCGGAGCAGGCGCCGCAGCGTATGCAGGGCATGACCGGGCGCGGCGGCTGCAATTCCGCCGCGGTGGCGGCGATGATGCAGTTGGTGGTCTTGATGATCGGCAGATCGGCGCGATGCAACGCGAAACCCATCATCGGTCCGCCCATGATCAGGCGCTCGATCCGGCTCACGTTGCCGTCGCACTGCCGGATCAGCTCGTCCATCGGCGTGCCGATCAGCGCCTCCACGTTGCAGGCCTGGTCCACCGCCTTGCCGGTCACCGTGACGATGCGCGAGAGAAGGGGTTCGCCATGATGAATGGCGCGGTGCACCGCGTAGACGGTGCCGACGTTGACGCAGGTCAGGCCGATGTGGATGCTCAGCTTGTCGCTGGGGACCTCCTTGCCGGTGACGATCTTTGCCAGCAGCTTGGAGTCGCCCGAGGGGTACATGGTCGGCACCTGGACCACGCTCATGTCGGGGATGTCCTTGCAGGCCTCCTGCATGGCGTGGAAGGCCTCCGGCTTGTTGTCCTCGATGGCGATGACCGATTCGCGCGCCTGCAGCGCGTGGGCGACGATCTCAAGCCCGCTCACGATCTCCGCCGCCCGTTCCCGCATGAGCATGTCGTCGCAGGTGATGTAGGGCTCGCATTCGACGCCGTTGAGGATCAGGGTGTCGATCGCCTTGGCGTGTCCGGGGTTGAGCTTGATGTAGGTGGGGAAGCCCGCGCCGCCCAGGCCGACGATACCGGCCTCGCGGATGATGTTGCGCAGCGCGCTCGGCGCGAGCTCGCGGTAATTCTCCACCGGGCCGTGTTCGATCCAGCGATCCTCGCCGTCGGGCTCGATGACGATGCAGGGGGCGGTCAGGCCCGACGGGTGCGGGATCGGCGCCTCGCCGATCTCGACCACCGTGCCCGAGGTCGGGGCGTGCACCGGCGCGCTGACGTAGCCGCTCGCATGGGCGACCGCCTGGCCCTTCAGCACGTGGTCGCCGACTTTGACCACGATGTCCGCCGGCTCCCCGATGTGCTGGTGCAGCGGCAGGACGATGCGCCGCGGCAGACGCGGCCGCTGGATCGGCCGCTCGGTCGAGACGTGCTTGTGCTGTACCGGGTGGACCCCGCCGTGGAAGGCCCACAGCCGGCGCCGGATCGCCTGCATCATAGGGCCTGGCCCACCACCTTCTGATCAGGATAGGGCCACTTCCATACCTGGATATCCTGTTTGACCGGCACCATCGCGATGCAGTCCACCGGGCAGGGCGGCAGGCACAGGTTGCAGCCCGTGCATTCCTCCGCGACCACGGTGTGCATGTGCTTCGCCGCCCCGACGATGGCGTCGACGGGGCAGGCCTGGATGCACAGCGTGCAGCCGATGCAGCGCAGCTCGTCGATGACGGCGACGGACTTGGGTTTCTCCACCCCGTTGTCCGGGTTGAGCGGCTTGGGTTCGCGGTCGAGCAGGTCGGCGAGCGCGAGGATGGTGGCCTCGCCGCCGGGGGCGCACTGGTTGATGTCCGCCTTGCCCGCGATAATCCCCTCCGCGTATGGGCGGCAACCGGGGAAGCCGCACTGGCCGCACTGCGTCTGCGGCAGCAGCGCGTCGATGCGGTCCACCATCGGGTCGCCCTCGACCTTGAAGCGGATGGCGGCGAAGCCGAGGATGACGCCGAAGACGGCCGCGAGCACGGTCAACGCGATGATGGCGGCGAGCATGCGGCGCTATCCCCTGATCAGGCCGGTGAAGCCCATGAAGGCCAGCGCCATCAGGCCCGCGGTGACGAGCGCGATGGGCGGGCCGCGGAACGAGATCGGCACGTCGCCGGCGGTGATGCGCTCACGCATGGAGGCGAACAGGATCAGCACCAGCGAGAAGCCGACCGAGGCGCCGAAGCCGTAGAAGGCGGATTCCAGAAAACCGTATTCCTGCTTGACGTTCAGCAGCGCGACGCCCAGCACCGCGCAGTTGGTGGTGATCAGCGGCAGGAAGATGCCGAGCACCTGATACAGCACCGGGCTGGTCTTGTGGATCACCATCTCGGTGAACTGCACCACCGCAGCGATCACCAGGATGAAGGTGATGGTGCGCAGGTATTCGAGCCCGAACGGCGCGAGGATGTAATGGTCCGTCAGGTAGCTGCAGATCGAGGACAGCGTCAGCACGAAGGTGGTCGCGAGGCCCATGCCGACGGCGGTCTCCAGTTTGCGCGATACCCCCATGAACGGGCACAGGCCGAGGAATTTGGTCAGGACGAAATTGTTGACCAGAATGGTGCTGACGAGGATCAGGATGTATTCGGTCATGGCGGCAGGCGTCCGGGATAGGGGGTCGGGGGTCGGTCGATACGGCGTATATTAAGTGATTTCCTGGTTTTGAGTGGGCATAACTATCGCCAAAGTCTTCACAAGCTTCTTCCCGCGGGTGTCCCGGCCGGGCGCACGCCGCACGCAGAGTTCCCGTCGGTCTATTTGACCCGCATCCCGGCCTCCGCCCCGGCCTCGGGCTGGATCAGCCACAGGTCCCGGCCGCCCGGTCCCGCCGCCAGCACCATGCCCTCGGAGACTCCGAAACGCATCTTGCGGGGGGTGAGGTTGGCCACCACGACGGTATGGCGCCCTATCAGTTCGGCCGCCGAGTACTTTCCCTTGATCCCCGCGAAGACCTGCCGTGTCTCGCCGCCGCCGATGTCGAGCGTCAGGCGCAGCAGTTTGTCGGCGCCCTCGACGTCCTCCGCGGCCAGCACCCGGGCCACCCGCAGGTCGATGCGGGAGAAGTCCTCGATGCCGATTGTCTCGCTGGAGGGAGGGTTATTCTCTTGCGCGGCCGTTCCATGACCGGTCTTGTCCTGCGGCCCTCCCCCCGTGACCGCCAACTGCGCCCTGTTTTCTCCGATCAGGGCGTCGATTTGTGCGCGCTCGACCCGTTTGGCGAGATGCGTATACGGTTTGATGACGTGCCCCGACAGAAGTTCCGCCGCATCGCGCCAGGCGAGCGGGGGAATGGCGAGAAACGCCTCCACCGCGGCGGCTATGCGGGGCAGGATCGGCTTGAGGTACAGGGTCAGCAGACGGAAGGCGTTGATGCCGGCGCTGCAGACCTCCTGGGCGTGCGCGAGCGAGGACGGATCCCGGGCCAGGCGCCAGGGCTGGCGGTCGTTGATATAGGCGTTGGCCTGGTCCGCCAGCTCCATGATCGTGCGTACGGCCTCGCCGTAGCGGCGTTCCTCGTAGGCGCGGGCGATGTCGTCCGCGGCGCCCTGCATGCGCGCGAGCAGGACCGCGCCGTCGGCGTCCGGCCGCGCGGCGAGCGCGCCGCCGAAGCGGTCGCTGATGAAGCCGGCGGTGCGGCTCGCGATGTTGACGTACTTGCCGATCAGGTCGCTGTTCACGCGCGCGCTGAAGTCGTCGAAGTTGAGGTCGAGGTCCTCGATGCGCTCGTTCAGCTTGGCGGCGAAGTAATAGCGCAGATACTCGGGATCGACGTGGTTCAGGAACGAGCGCGCGGTGATGAAGGTGCCGCGCGACTTGGACATCTTCTGCCCGTTCACGGTGAGGAATCCGTGCACGAAGATGCGGTCCGGCGTGCGGTAGCCGGAGAAGTGCAGGGTCGCCGGCCAGAACAGGGCGTGGAAGTAGAGGATGTCCTTGCCGATGAAGTGATACAGCTCCGCCGCGCTGTCCGGCGCCCAGAATTCGTCGAAGTTCAGGCCCCGGTGCGTGCACAGGTGCTTGAAGCTGGCCAGGTAGCCGACCGGCGCGTCGAGCCAGACGTAGAGGAACTTGCCCGGCGCGTCGGGGATCTCGAAGCCGAAGTAGGGCGCGTCGCGCGAGATGTCCCAGTCCCGGAGGCCGGCGTCGAACCACTCCTCCAGTTTGTTCTGGGCCTCGTCCTGCAGCGGCGGCGCGCCGCGGCGGCGCCCGTGGCGGACCCAGTCCTGCAGGAACTCGCGGCACTCGCTCAGCCGGAAGAAGTGGTGCTCCGATTGCCGGCGCACCGGGGCGGCCCCCGAGATCGCCGACACCGGATGGATCAGCTCGGTCGGGTCGTAGGTGGCGCCGCAGCGTTCGCAGGCGTCGCCGTACTGGTCCGGGGCGTGACAGCGCGGACATTCCCCCTTGATGTAACGGTCGGGCAGGAACATCTCCTTCACCGGGTCGTAGAACTGCTCGAT